>MGCF01000139.1 GCA_001788495.1 Candidatus Rokubacteria bacterium RIFCSPLOWO2_02_FULL_73_56 | reverse complement strand
CGACCTTGTCGATCAACTCGGGAAGGGGTGGAAACCCGACACCATGAACTGTCTTCGCGATCGCCTCCTTTGCCAAGTAGACCCCTTCTCCAACTAGGCCGATCGTAACCTCCTTGCCGGCACCTATAGCCCCCACTGCGGTGATGAACGCCAAGGTAGACTTTGTGGGGTCATCCGTCGCGTGCGTCGCAACCGCCAGTATCTTGGCCATCTTGCTCCCTCCGTTGTCCTTCCCTTACTACATCACTGGGTGAATCTCGTGCGGATGCACCTTGCTCAGCCGCACCTCCTTTCCGGTTTGCTAGATCTTCTGGATGATGAATCGGAAAACAGGCTTGTCTCCGTCGATCAGCTCACAGGGGTATCCCAGTTCTCGCATAAGCATCGGGATCGTCTGTTTGGCAGGATAGTAGTCTGTCACAACCTCGAGCCGTTCCCCGGCAGCCATTTCGTTGAGGGTCATGCGCGTATCAAACGTCGGACCGGGACAGACTTTGCCTCGGAGATCCAGACAACGCTCGATCTTCTCGGCGCCCATGATCCCCCGCCTCCTGATTTGCGACTTTTGCGCCCCTAGACAGTATGACTTCCGCGAGATGAGGCTGACCTCCGCCCCCAGACGCGGGTTAGCCCCGGTGAGGCCAGAGCCGCCGAATGCGCACCGGCATTCACCACGAGAACGGAGGTCAGCCATGGCAAACGGTAGCACACTGTACATCGGCCTCGACGTCCAGGGTCAGCACGACCGGCAGGTGCTGCGGGCGCTTGGCGCGTACGACGTCGTCCAGCCAGGGCAGGGTGGCGTCGAGCACGTCGCGGTAGAGGAACAGGAGCGCGCTGAGCGCCTGGTTCTGGGTCGAGGCGGCGACGCGGCCCTCGACCGCCAGCGCGCTCAGGAAGCGGGTGACCTCGGGCGCTCCCATCTCGGCCGGGTGGCGCTTGCCGTGGAAGAAGATGTAGCGGCGGATCCACGCGACGTAGGCCTCCTCGGTGCGCCGGCTGTAGTGACGGGCACGCACGGCGTCGCGCACGCGGTCGAGCAGCCGCGGTTTGGGCGCGCTGGCTGCGCCGGTCTCCCGCACGGCTGCGATCGGCCGAAGGGTGGCGATTCCAGAGACCCCCTTTCGTTCCGGGCAGGTCGAACAGAGCCCACTCGGATGACGCCGGCAAGCCGAACCTGGCTGTATCGAACATTGGACGCTGACGACGCGCCCGGGCCGTGGTGCAGTGCGGGTGCGCGTTCGTCTCGGTGACCGCCCGGTCGGACGCGACAGAATGCCGGCAGAGGAGGCGCGCGATGGCGGTCATGCCCAGACGCTACCGGTTCACGGTGGACGAGTACGACCGCCTGGCCGCGGCCGGGGTGCTGACCCGGTGCGACCGGGTGGAGCGTTCCCGGACCTGACGCTGACCGTCGCCGGCCTCCTCGGCTGAGCGCGCGGCGCCGGGCCTGCCGCGCGCGCGCGAGGCTCAGGCGGGGCCGAAGCCGATCGCGGTCTGGGCGTCCTTGACGATCGGGCGGAAGCGGACGGGCAGGCCGATCGCGAGCGTCTCGAGCGGGATGTCCTGCACGCGGCCCAGGAGCGAGGGGCCCTCCTTGAGCTTCACCGCGGCGATCGCGTAGGGGACGTCCGCCGCGTGGGCGCGCGGGGCCACGCGGATCACGGTGTAGCTCGCGATCGTGCCCTCGCCGGCGAGCGGCACCGGCTCCCAGGCGCGCGCCTGGCACGTCGGGCAGAGCTCGCGCGGGGGGATCTCGAGCGCGCCGCACTTCGTGCAGCGGATGCCCGTCAGCTCCCCCGCGCGCACGCGCTCGAAGAAGTGCTTGAGCGTGACCACCCTGGGGTCAGTCACGGCCGAAGAGGCTCACGCAGACGGTGGCGGTGTTGCCGCCGAGGGTGTGGGCGAGGCCCCTCCGGGCGCCCTCGACCTGCCGGGGCCCGGCCTCCCCGCGGAGCTGGGTGACGATCTCGGCGACCTGCGCGGCGCCCGTCGCGCCGATCGGGTGGCCCTTGGCCTTGAGACCGCCCGAGACGTTCACCGGGATCTTGCCGCCGAGGCTCGTCTGGCCCTCGGCCGCGGCGCGGCCGCCCGCGCCGGGCTCGAAGAGGCCGAGGCCTTCCGTCGCGACGATCTCGGCGATCGTGAAGCAGTCGTGCAGCTCGACCACGTCCACGTCCTGCGGGCCGATCCCGGCCTGGCGGTACGCGGCGGCGGCGGCGCGCTCGGTGGCGGGCACGCGCGAGAGGTCGCGCTTGTCGGCCATCAGCATCCAGTCGGCCGCGGCGGCGGCGGCGAGCACCCAGACCGGCTTGCGCGAGCGGCGCGCGACCTCCTCGGACGCGAGCACGAGCGCGGCGCCGCCGTCGGTGAACGGGCAGCAGTCGTAGAGCTTGAGCGGGTCGGCGACGTAGGCGCTCTTGAGCACCTGCTCGAGCGTGATCTCCTTCTGGAACTGCGCCTTCGGGTTGTGCACGGCGTGCTTGTGGTTCTTCACGGCGACGGCCGCCATCTGCGCCTCGGTCGTGCCGTACTTCTGCATGTGGGCGCGCGCGATCAGCGCGAACACGCCGGGGAAGGTGAGGCCGAGCGTTTGCTCCCAGGCGGCGTCCGAGGCGTAGGCGAAGTACTCGGTGGACTCGGCCGTCGGCACGTTGAGCACGCGCTCGCCGCCGCCCACGAGCACGACGTCGGAGGTGCCGGAGCCGACCTCCATGACGGCGTGGCGGAAGGCGACGTGGGACGAGGCGCACGCGTTCTCGATGCGCGTCGTCGGCACCGCGGGCAGGCCCAGGATGGAGGCCGCCTGCGGGCTCGTGTGGAGCTGGTGCTCCGTCTCGCCGCCCACGACGTTGCCGTAGTACACGGCCTGGACCGCGCTCGCCGGCAGTCCGGCGTCGGCCAGCGCGTCCGCCGCGGCCTCGGCGAATAGCTCGGACGAACTACGCTCGTGCTTGCCGAACTTCGTCACCCCGACCCCGATCACGGCCACCCGGCGCATGCGGACCTCCTTGTCCTCGCCCATGCTAGCATCGAACCTCGTGGCTGCGCGAGGGCTCGTCCTGCTCGGGTGCGGCTGGATCGCGCGGCGCCACGCGGTCGCCGCGCGGCGGCTCGGCGTGCCCGTGCTCGCGGCCAGCCGCGACCTCGCCCGCGCCCGGGCCTTCGCGCGCGCTCACGGCGCGGTGGCCGCGTTCGGGAGCTACGCCGAGGCCGTGAGCGACCCGCGGGCGTGCGCGGCCGTCGTCTGCACGCCCCACGATCGGCACCTCGCGGACGCGCGGCTCGCGCTGGAGGCCGGCCTGCACGTGCTCGTCGAGAAACCGATCGCGCGGACGCTCGAGGAGGCGGACCGGATGCTGGCCGCGGCCCGCGGCGCGGGGCGCGTGCTGATGGTCGCCGAGAACTTCCGCTTCATGCCGGCGTTCCGTCACGTGGCCGCGCTGCTCGCCGCGGGCGGGGTCGGGGCGCTGCGCGAGCTGCACCTGGTCGCGCGCGGCTTCCGCGCGCACGCGGGCTGGCGGCTCGCGCCCGAGGCGATGGGCGGCGGCGCCCTGATCGACGGGGGCATCCACTACCTCCACACCCTGCGCTGGTGGGGCGGGGAGGCGCGGCGGGTCTTCGCGCTCCGCCCGCCGCAGACGGTGGCTCTCGGGGGCGAGGACTGCGTGGACCTGCTCGCCGAGCTGGCGAGCGGGGCGGTCGGGCTCGTCGCCAATTCTCTTGGCTCCCGCGGCGTTCCGCGGGTTCAATGGTCTACGGTGACTGGCGCCGAGGGCGCCTGCTTCGCCGACAACCGCGGCCGCTGGGTCCTCGTGCGCGGGACCGGGGGCACGCGGCTCCGCTGGTTCGTGCGGGACACCCGAGGGCACGTGGCGATGCTGCGAGCGTTCGAGGACGCGATGGCGACGGGCGTGGCGCCAGAGAGTGACGGCGTCTCGGGCCGGCAGGACCTCGCCCTCGTGCTCGCCGCGTACCGCTCGATCGCCGAGCGCCGTCCGGTGGACCTGGCGTGCTGAGCGAAGAAGCCCTCATCCTGCTCGCGACCTTCGGCGCGATCGCGCTGGTGGTCCTCGGCGCGCTCGAGCTGCTCTGGCCCTCGAAGCCGCGCCACCCGGTGCGCCGCCTTCCGCCCGTGCCGCTCAAGCAGGGGACGCTGCCGCGGCCCGCGGCGCCGCTCGAGCCCGGCGCGGCGCGGAGTCCCTTCGCGCAGCCGCCGCGCGCGGCCGCGCGGCCGGTCGCGCCTCCGCCGCCCGTCCAGGCGCCCACGCCCGTCGCGCCCCCACCCGCGCGCGTGGAGGTGCTGCCGGCGCCCGCCGTCGCGACGCCCTTCACGCCGCCGCGACCCCCGCCGCCGCCGCGCCGCCGGCGGAGCAAGGTCTCGCCGCACGCGCGCGCGCACGCCGGGCAGCGCCCCGAGGCCGCGGCGGCTGCGGCGCCTGCGCCTGCCGTCGCGCCCCCGCGCGCGGCGCCGCCGGCACCCGCGCCGCTCCGTCCCCCCGCCGAGCACGCGGCGCCGCCGGCGCCCGCCGCGGGCACCCCCGAGCCCGTCGAGACGGCCGCGAGTGCGCCTGCGCCGCCCGCCGCGCCCGCCTTCGATCCGTTGCTCGTGGAGACGTGCTTCTCGCTCTACCAGGAGGGCCACTACGACGAGCTCTTCACGCTCGCCGACGAGATGATGCGGCGGGCGCGCCCCGAGAGCCTCGCGGGCGAGGCGGCGCACGGCGCGGCGGCGCTCTGGTCCGTCGTCGGGCTCGCCAAGCAGGCGCTCGGCGACGACGAGGGCGCGCGCTTCGCGCTCGAGGCCGCGCTGGAGGTCGCGCCGCCGGAGGAGCGGGAGACCTACCAGCAGCACGTCGCGGCGCTGGCGCTCAGCACCGCGCAGTCGTGGCTCGCGCGCGCCCACAGCCACGACACCGACGACGGCGTCGGGGCGATCCGCACCGCGCTCGCCTGGATCGAGCGCGGGCTCGCCGCGGTCCCGTGGGACTCGCGGCTGCGCGACCTCCACGAGACCGCGCGCGGGGCGCTCTGGCCGGCCTGCGAGCAGGCCGCGCTCGCGCTGCTCCAGCGCCAGGAGTTCGGCGCCGCGCGGCGCCTGCTGCGCGAGGCGCTCGACGATCCCGACTGCCCGGCGGCGTCCGCCGAGACCTTCCGCGAGATGCTCACGGGCACGCTCGGCAGCGAGATCGGCCAGCTCACCGCGCAGGCGATCCGCAGCATGCAGGAGGCGCGCGAGCACGAGGCGCTCGGCGCGCTCCGGCGCGCCGAGGAGCTGCTCGGGACGATGCCGGCCGAGGCGCTGCCCCCGAAGCGGCGCGAGGAGGTGGACCAGCGGCTCTGGTGGGGCTACACGAAGCTCGGCATGCGCCGCGTGGAGTCGGGCGAGTACGAGGACGCCCTGGACCCGCTGATCCACGCGCTCCGGTACAGCGACATCGGCCCGGACCGGCAGGCGGAGACGCGGTCCGCGCTCGTGCGCGCGCTCGAGGGCGTCGCCGACGTGCGCACGCTCGCGATCCGCCAGCTCGCCGACGGCGGCGAGTGGGACGAGGCGGTGCTGCGCGCCGAGCAGCTCCGGGAGCTGCTGCGGAGCTGCGGCGATCTGGGGCTCTCGGAGGAGGAGCTGTCGGCGCCGCGGGCGAAGACCGAGCGCCTCTGCGGGGAGCTGGGGATCAGCTGAGCGTCACGCGGTCAGGGCTCGACGCTGTGGCGGCGGATCTCCTCCAGGAGCGGCTCGGGCACCCGGAAGAACGACTCGACGACGGCCGGGTCGAAGTGGGTGCCGGCGCACCGCTCGATCTCCGCCTTGGCCAGGTCGAAGGGCTTGGCCTTCGAGTATGGCCGGTCGAACGTCATCGCGTCGAAGGCGTCCACGACCATGAAGATGCGCGCGCCGAGCGGGATCTCCTCGCCCCGCAGGCCGCGCGGGTAGCCGCTGCCGTCCCACTTCTCGTGGTGCGCCCAGACGATCGGCACGGCGCCCCGGAGGAACGGAATCTTCTCGATCAGCGCCTTGCCGATTTCGGGATGCCGGCGCATGATCCGCCACTCCTCCTCGGTGAGCGCCCCGGGCTTCAGGAGGATCGCGTCGGGGATGCCGATCTTGCCGATGTCGTGGAGCAGGACGCCGTGCGCGAGGTCGGTCAGCTCGGTCTCGGGCATCCCGTGCTCGCGGGCGGTGGCGAGCGTGTAGCCGTGCACGCGCCGCGAGTGCGCCTCGGTCCCGACGTCGCGCGTGTCGAGCGCGGAGCCGAGCGCCTCGAGGGTGGACCGGTAGGTGTCCTGGAGCTGCCGGTAGGCGGAGGCGAGGTCGCGCGTGGCCTCGACCACCCGGCGCTCGAGGAGCTCCTGGTACTCGCGGCGCTCGATCAGGAGCTGGCGGCGCTCGAGCGCGCGTTCGGCGGCGATCAGGAGCTCGTCCACGTTGACGGGCTTCATGATGAAGTCGTAGGCGCCGAGCTTCAGGCTGTCGATCGCGGTCTTCACGTCGGCCGCGCCGGTCAGCACGATCACCGCGGCGTCCTGGTCGGCCGCGCGCACCGTGCGCAGCAGCTCGATGCCGGTCATCACGGGCATCTTGAGGTCGGTCACGATCAAGGGCGGCCGCGCGCTGCGGAACACCTCGACGCCCTCGCGGCCGTCGTTGGCCAGGAGGCAGTTGTAGCCCGCCCCGAGGAAGATCTGGTGGAGGACCTCGCGGACCTGGCGGTCGTCGTCGACGATCAGGATGTCGCGCTGCGCCCCGCTCACCCGACCCTCTCGGCCTGCGGCTGCCCCGCCGCCACGACCTGGTTCTTGCCGGCCCGCTTGGCGCTGTAGAGCGCCTCGTCGGCGGCGCGGAAGAGGTCGTCGGAGGTGGACGCCGGGCTGGTCGTCGTGTGCATGATCTCGTCGTCCGGAAGGCTCGCGACGCCGAAGCTCGCGGTCACGTGCTTGCCGTGCGGGAACGGGTACGTCGCGATCACCTGGCGGATGCGGTCGGCGTAGAGCCGCGCGCCCGCCTTGGCGGTCTCGACGAGGAGGATCGCGAACTCGTCGCCGCCGTACCGCGAGACCACGTTGATGCCGCGGGAGTGCTTCATGAGGATCTGCGCGACCTCGCGGAGCGTCTCGTCGCCACCGGCGTGGCCGAGCTCGTCGTTGATGTTCTTGAAGCCGTCCAGGTCGAGGAGGACGGTCGAGACGGGGTGGTTGAAGCGCCGGAAGCGCGAGATCTCCTCCTCGAGCCGGAGCGTGAAGAAGCGCCGGTTGTAGAGGCCGGTGACGTCGTCCTTGAACGACGTCTCCTTGAGCTTGAGGTTGGTGGCCTCGAGCTCCTTGTACGCCGCGTCGAGGCGCACGGCGAACGTGTTGATGTCCGTCGCCTGCTGCTCGATGGTCCCGAGCATGCTCGAGAACGACTTCATGAGCGTGCCGACCTCGTCGCCGCGGCCGCCGGGGCTCGTGAGGCTCGCCTGCTTGGCCATCAGCTCGGCCATGCGCGCGACCGCGCGGCCGAGGTCCCAGATCATGTACGCCCCGCCCACCATCGCGGCCGTGGTGAACACGATCAGGGCGGAGAGGCCGTAGAACCGGACCGTCTCGCGGGCGTCGAGACCGGGCAGCACGAAGCCGTGGACCACGTAGGCCAGCACGAGCAGGGGGAGCGCCGACGCGAGCGTCAGCGCGAACAGGACCTTCTGCCTGAGTCGCCGTCCGGCGAACGCGACGTCGGAAGACGCCTCGCTTGGCATACCGGGGATTATAAGGGAAAATACCCCGTCATGCCGCTGGGGACGGACCGGAAGATCGACTGCCTGGGGCTCTTCTGTCCGGTGCCGATCCTCCGGGTGCGTGACGCCATGCGGCAGATGCAGCCGGGGCAGGTGCTGGAGATGATCTCGGACGATCCGGCGTCCCCCGCCGACATGCAGGGCTGGGCGGCGCGGAGTGGCCACGAGCTGCTGGAGATCGACCGGACTGGTGCGGCCTTCCGCTTTGTCGTCCGCAAATCCCGATAGCCCCGGCGGCCCCACCGCGGCCCCGCGCGTCTACCTCGACTACGCCGCCTTCTCGCCCGTGGACCCCCGCGTCGTCGCCGTGATGCGGCCGTTCCTCGAGGGCGGCGCCGGCAACCCGGGCGCGCAGCACTCGCTGGGGCTCGAGGCGCGCGCCTCGCTCGACGGCGCGCGCGCGAAGGTCGCCCGCCTGTTCGGCGGCGCGCCGGCGGGCGTGGTCTTCACGTCGAGCGCGACCGAGGCGAACAATCTGGCGATCCGCGGGCTCGCCGGGCGCGCCGCCGGCCGCCACGTCGTGACCTCCGCGATCGAGCACGTCTCGGTGATCAACTGCTGCCGCGAGCTCGAGAAGCAGGGCTTCCGCGTGACGTACCTGGGCGTCGACGCCGACGGCTGCGTGGACCCGGGCGCGGTCGCGCGCGCGCTCACGGGCGACACCGCGCTCGTGTCCATCGGCGCGGCCTCGAGCGAGATCGGCACGCTCGAGCCGGTGCGGGAGATCGGCCGCCTCGCGCACGAGCGGGGTGTGCCGTACCACGTGGACGCGGTCGGCGCGGTGGGGCGCGTCGCGCTCGCCGTGGACGACGCCCACGTGGACCTCCTCACGCTCTCGTCGAACGACCTCTACGGGCCGCCGGGCGCCGGCGCCCTCTGGGTGCGGCCGGGCACCAGGCTGATCCCGCTGCTCCTGGGCGGCGGCCAGGAGGGCGGCTACCGCTCCGGCACGGAGAACCTCCCCGCGATCGTGGGCATGGGCGTCGCCGCCGACCTGGCGCGCGCGGAGGGCGCGGCCGAGGTCGCGCGGCTGCGCGCGCTGCGCGACCGGCTCCTCGCGGGCCTGCTCGACCGCCTGCCCGAGGCGCGGCTCACCGGCGCCCGCGGCGACGGGCGCCTCCCGCACCACGCCTCCCTCGTCGTGCCGGGCGTGAAGGCCGAGGCCGTCCTGCTCGAGCTCGACCTGCGTGGCGTCGCCGCCTCGTCCGGCTCGGCCTGCAGCGCGGCGACCGGCGAGCCCTCCCACGTGCTGCGCGCGATCGGCCTGAGCCGCGAGGCGGCGGACGGCGCGCTCTGCTTCACGCTCGGGCGCTGGACCACGCCGGGCGACATCGACTTCGTGCTCGAGGCCGTGCCCGCGGTCGTCGCGCGGCTGCGCCGCCTCGCGCCGCGCTAGCGTGCCGTTCTCGCAGTCGTGTTGCGCGCGGCCCGTGGAGTCGGCCCGTCGAGCGCGCGTGGGAGGGGTCGACGGAGACCCGTTCCCGCCAACGCGGCACCGGGCGCAGCGCGCCCGGATGGCGCCCAGCCGCCTGGGGGCAGCGAACGCATGCCGCGTGGTCGTCGTCGACCCCTCCCGCGCGCGCTCGACGGCCCGTCGCCTGCCGGCCGTGACCATCATGTCGTGGACGGAACGCTAGCGTGCGCCTGTTCCTGTTCGACGTGGACGGCACGCTCGTGACGGCGCGCGGCGCCGGGCGCGAGGCCCTCGCCCGCGCGCTCGCGGAGACGTACGGGACGGCGGGCACGATCGAGCGCTACGACTTCCGCGGCAAGACCGATCCGCGCGCCGTCCTCGACCTCATGACCGAGGCCGGCCTGCCGCCGGACGCGATCCACGCGCGCCTCGAGGCCTGCTTCGCCGCCTACGTGCGCGAGCTCGAGCGGCTGCTCGCCGACGGCGCGCGCATCGCGCTCATGCCCGGCGTCGCCGACCTGGTCCGCGTCCTCGCGGGCCGCGCCGACGCGCTCGTCGGGCTCCTGACCGGCAACATCGAGGCGGGTGCCCGGGTGAAGCTCCGGCCCACCGGGCTCCTGCCCCTCTTCCGCGTCGGCGCGTACGGCTCCGACGACGGCGACCGGCGCCGCCTGCCGCCGATCGCCCGGGCGCGGGCGCGGGCGGCCAGCGGCCACGAGTTCCCGCCGGAGCGCGTCACGATCATCGGCGACACGCCGCTCGACGTGGACTGCGCGCGGGCGTGCGGCGCGGTGGCGGTCGCGGTGGCGACGGGCCAGCACGCCGCGGCCGAGCTCGCCGCCCACGCCCCCGACCTCCTCTTCGAGGACTTCGCCGACGTGGCGGGGACCGTGGCGCGCCTGACCGGCGACGGATGAGCGGGCCGCTCCTGGTCCTCTGGCTGCACCTGCTCGGCGTCGTCGTCTGGGTCGGCGGCCTCGCGTACCAGGCCCACGTCCTGGGGCCCGCGGCGCGCCGGGGCGGCGTGGCGGCGTTCGCGGACGCCGCGCGCCGGGCGCGGCCGGTCGCGTGGGCGGCGGTGGCGGTGGTCGTGCTGAGCGGGCTCTACAACGTCACGCGGCTCGGGCCGCTCGAGCGGGTGCTGGCGAGCGGCGCCGGCCTCCTGCTCGCGGGGAAGGTCGTCCTCGTGCTCGCGATGGTCGCGCTCGCGGCCCAGCGCGACTTCGCCCAGGTGCCGCGGCTCGGGCGGGCGCTCGCCGCGGGCGAGGCACCCGGGCCCGCGCTCGCCGCGATCGCGTGGCTCGACCGGCTCGTGCTGCTGCTGGCGCTGATCGTCGTCTACCTGGGCCTCGCGGTCTCCCGCGCGTAGGGGCGGCTCACGCGAGCGGCGTCACCCCCAGCTCGTGCGCGCACGCGTCGCACTGGGCCACGAGCACCGGCGCCAGCGGGATGCCGTCGCGCCGGCGCGCCTGCTCGCACTCGAACTCGGGCTCGCCCGCGACGTAGATGCGCTCCTGGCCCTCGGCGCGCGGCGAGGACTTGAGCGCGTCGAACATGTCGTCCATGTCGCGCTTGAACTCCTCGAGCGGGCGGAAGCGGGCGGGGTCGAGCGCGGCGAAGCAGTGGCCCGCGTTGTGGACGCGCCGCTCGCGCATGTCGGTCCGCTCGGACAGGTTGCCGTAGACCGCGCCGCTGAGCACGCCCGAGAGGATGTCCACCATCACGCCGAGCCCGTAGCCCTTGTGGCCGCCGAGCTCGCGCGAGCCGCCGAGCGGCGCGAGCAGGCGGTGCTCGAGCGCGACGCCGGCGTCGGTCGTCGGCCGGCCGCGCGCGTCGAGCGCCCAGCCCGCGGGGATCGGCTTGCCCCAGCGCGCGGCGATCGTGAGCTTGCCGATCGCCACCGTGGTCGTCGCCATGTCCAGGACGAACGGCGCGTGGCGCCCGGCCGGCGCGGCGAACGAGATCGGGTTGGTGCTGAACATCGCCTTGCGGCCGAAGGTCGGCACCGCGGCGGGCACCGGCATGTTGGTGGTGCTGAGCCCGATCAGGTCGTGCTCGAGCGCCAGCATCGAGTAGTTGGCCGCGGCGCCGAAGTGGCTCGAGTTGCGCACGGTCGCGATCCCGATGCCGTAGGCCCTCGCCTTCTCGATCGCCTTGCGCATCGCGAGCGTCGAGACGTAGTGGCCGAGGCACTTGCCCGAGTCGAAGAGCGCCGTGGCGCCCTCGTCCCGGACGAGCCGGGGCTCGGCGTCGAGCACCAGGTAGCCGTCGCGCCACCACTCGACGTACTTCGGCAGCATGCCGATCCCGTGCGAGTCCACGCCGCGCAGGTCCGTGCGGACCATGAGGCCGGCCGTGGTCTCGGCCGGGCGGCGCGGCATCTTCATCGCGAGCAGGACGTCCAGGATGAACCGCTCGAGCTGCGTGTGCGTGACGACGACAGGCGTCTCGGCCATGGGGGCTCCTCAGAGACCGGTGATCTTGATGCCGGAGTTCTTGAGCTTGTAGCGCCGGTTGATGGTCGCGAGCACCGCGGTGATCCCCTCGAGCGGGCCCGCGTTGCCGAGCCCCCCGACGTCGATCGCGCGGAGCCCCATCGAGCGTCCGAGCTCGGCGACCGTCGCCTTGGCGGCCGCGTCGCCGCCGCACAGGAGCAGGTCGCACTCGATGGCGTGCTCGGTCGCCGACAGCTCGTGGGCGGCGATGTGGTGGAAGGCGGCGACGACCGTCGCCTCGGGCAGGAGCGCCTGCGCCTCCTCGGCCGAGGAGCCGGCCGGCGGCGGCGTGAACAGGCGCCCGCCGCCGAAGCTGAGGGGCACGACCGTGCTCACGACGACCTTGCCGCGGCAGCCCTCGGCGAGCTCGGGGAGGGTCTGCGCGAGCCCCGCGGCGGGCAGCGCGAGCACGATCACGCCGCCGCGGCGCGCCGCCTCCGCGTTCGATTCGCCCGTGACCGCCGACTTCCCCGTCAGCGCGCGCAGCTCCGCGGCCTTCGCGCGCGCCCGCGCGGCGTCGCGGGAGCCGATGACGACCGCGTGACCGGCGGCCGCCCAGCGCGCCGCGAGCCCGGCGCCCTCCTTGCCCGTGCCGCCGAGGATCGCGATGTCCATCGGGCTCCGTCGTCTCCTATCTGAAGAGGTCCCGCGCGGGGTCGCGCAGGAGCGGCTTCGAGCCCTCGTCGCCGGGCGCCAGCGCGAGCCCCCGGACGAGCGCCGCCGGGATGCGGTCGAGCTTGCCCATGACGGGCTCGGCGGCGGCGGCAAGCTCGTCGGCCAGCGCCAGGATCGTCGCCTGGAGCGGGCGCCCCGCCGGGTCGCGCTCGCCGAGGTAGCTCCGGATCGGCGCGAACCCGGCCAGCCCGATCGCGACGTTCGTCAGGCCCTCGCGCCACGGGCGGCCGAACGTGTCGGCGACGATGACGGCGACCTCGGCGCCCGCCAGCGCGCGGAGCCGCTCGCGGAGCTGGCGCGCCGAGCGGTCGGGGTCCTGCGGCAGCAGCGCCACGCAGTCGAGCTCGACGTTGGACTGGTCCACGCCGGCGTTGGCGCAGACCCAGCCGTGGTGCGTCTCGGTGATCAGGACGCCCTGGTCCATGCGGACCACGCGGCGCGACTCGCGGAGGATCAGCTCGACCAGGCGCGGGTCGCGCGCCAGGCCGGGGGCCAGCGCCTCGGCCACCGGCGAGGGCGTCACGTCCGCGAGCCGCACGATGCGCCCCTCGGCCTTGGAGACGATCTTCTGGCCGACGACCAGGCAGTCACCCGGCGCGAGCGGCGTCGCCTGGCGCGCCGCGGCCTCGGCGATCAGCCGCGCGACGTCGTCGCCCGGCCGAATCTCGGGGATGCCCTCGATGCCGATGACCTCGTAGCGGGGAGGCATGGCTACCGCACGGGCACCGCGCGCCAGCCGGCGACCAGGCGCGCGCTCTCCGTCGCGGCGCCCTCCGCGAGGAGCGCGGCGAGGTCGTCGGGCGTGTCCACGTCGAGCCCGAGGCCGTGGAGGACGAGCACGCGCGGCGCGAGGCCGCGGGCGCGCGCCGCCGCGAGGTGGCCCGCGAACGACGGCTCGCCGAAGCGGAGCGGCATCGCGTCGGGCGGGGCGAGCGCGACGCCGTTGGTCCCGAGCCCCGAGCGCGAGGGCGCGAAGGCGGGCGCGCCGGGGCGCGCGGCCGCGGCGAGCTCGGCGAGCTCCGCGGCCGTGGCGCACGGCACGTCGCCCGGGACCGTGAGGAACACGCGCGCGCCGCGGCGGCCGGCCTCGGCCTGCGCGAAGGCGATGGCGGCCGTGTGGCTCGCGTTCTCCGCGGGGGTCGGCGGCGCGAGCGGCTCGGCGCCGAGCGCGCCCGCGGCGGCGGCGACCTCCGCGTCGCGCGTCACCACCCACACGCGGTCGAGGCGCGCGGCGCCGAGCGCCGTGAGCACGTCGCGCAGCATCGCGCGGGCGAGCGCGCGGCGCGCCTGGGGCCCGAGCGCCGGGACGAGCCGCTGCTTGGCGGCCGCGAGGTCCTTCACGGGCACGGCGCAGACGATCATGCGCCGAGGACGACGCGCGCGAGCGCGACCGCGCGCGCGCCGTCGGTCATGACGACGTCGGCCGGCGTCGCGGTGACGCCGAGCGCGGCCAGCGCGCCGGCCGAGCCCGCGTCGCGCCGGTCGATCACGAGCCGGCGGAGCCACGGCGCGTACGCGCGGGCCACGCCGAGCGGCGAGACGGGGAGCCCGCGCGCCCGCATCAGCGCGGCCGCCGGGCCGCTCACGGCCGCGCCGCCGACGATCGGGCTCACCGCGACCACCGGCCCGCGCGCCGCGCCGAGCGCCTCGACGACGCCGGGGACGGCGAGCACGGGCCCCACGGACGTGACCGGGTTGGACGGGCAGACGACGACCAGGTCGGCCTCGCGGAGCGCCTCGGCGACGCCCGGGGCCGGGCGCGCCGCCGCCGCCCCCGCGTACTCGACCTCGAGCACCTCCGCGAGCGCCTTCTCGCGGACGAAGTACTCCTGGAACGTGAGCCAGCCGTCGGGCGTGCGGATCCGCGTGCGCACCGGCGCGTCGCTCATCGGCAGGATGCGCGCGGCCACGCCGCGACGGCGCGCGAGCTCCGCGGTCACCGCGGCGAGCGTCGTCCCCGCGCGGAGCGCGCGCGTGCGGTGGATGTGGGTGGCGAGGTCGCGGTCGCCCAGGTTGAACCACGTCTCGGCGCCGAGCTCCGCCATGCCCTCGAGGCAGCGGAACGTCTCGTCCGCGAGCCCCCAGCCGCGCGCGCCGTCGAGGCGGCCGGCCAGCGCGTAGGTGAGCGTGTCGAGGTCCGGCGAGACGTGCAGGCCCCAGACCTCGGTGTCGTCGCCGGTGTTGCCCACGACGGTGAGGTCCCGGGGCGGCAGACACGCGACGAGGCCGCGGAGGAGCTTGGCCGCGCCGGTGCCGCCGGCGATCGCGGTGACGCGCATCAGGACCCGGGGGCGGCCGCGGCCTCGCGGAGCGACCAGAGGGCGCTGCCGCCGCGCCAGGCGTAGAGCCCGGCGCCCCCACGGCCGGCGAGCCCGCCGGGGAGGGCGACCTCCGGCACCGGGATGAAGCCGAAGCGCACCCAGACGCGGTCCAGGCCCTGCGGCCGCGCGAAGAGCGTCACGGCGCCCGCGGCCGTGGCGTGGTCGAGCGCGGCGGCGACGAGCTGCGAGGCGACCTCGAGCGGCTCGCGCTCCGCGATCACCACCGGCCCGTGCAGGAGCGCGGCCGCGCCGTGCCGCTCGGCGACGAGCGCGCCGAGCAGCCGCTCGCCGTCGTCGGCCGGGGCGAACGCGCCCCAGCCGAACGCGAGGTCGGCCGACGGCGGCCACGGCAGCGCGGCGAAGTCGAAGAGGATGCGCGCCTGCGAGGGGTCCGGCAAGGGCCGGTAACCGATGCCCTGCCAGACCCTCGGCCGCGTCGCCGAGGCGAGAGTGGGGAGGGGAGCAGCGGAGGGCACGCGGCCCGCCGCGCGCGGGCCCGTCCTACTTCTTGCCAAGCACCGCGTCCTTGAGGCTCTTGGCGAGACGGAACTTGCAGACGCGCTTGGCCGGGATCTTGATGGGCTCGCCCGTCTGGGGATTGCGCCCGATGCGCGCCTTGCGGTTCGCGAGCACGAGCTTGCCGAAGCCGGGCAGCACGAACTGGCCACCCTTCTTCGCCTCCTTGCACGCGAGGGCGAGCGTCTCGTCGAGCACGCCCTCGATCTGCTTCTTGCTGAGGCCGGTCTTGTCCGCGAGGTGCGCGAGGGTCGCGGTCTTCGTCATCGTCTTCGCCACGGTGAGCCTCCTTCGAAGCCACTGGAATTGGACGCGGACTGCATTAGTACCATAGCCGGTGGCGCGGGGCTACTCGCGCGTGAAGCGGAACTCGCCCGACGCGATCAGGTGACGGTACGAGCCGAAGCGCGTCTCCGCGTCCTCGATCTTGTCGAGGGGTGAATCCGGGCTTTCGCCCTCGCTATAGGTCCGCACGCGCCCGTAGAGGGTGTCGCGCTGCGCGGGCACGCGCCCGGCGTCGCGGATCAGGCGGCAGAGCTCGCCCGGCCCCACGAGCTGCCCGTACTGGGCGCCGGCCGAGGTGGAGATCGACTCGTTGATGAGCGTGCCGCCCAGGTCGTTGGCGCCCGCGTCGAGGAGGACCTGCGCGAGCTTCGGTCCCTCCTTCACCCACGACGCCTGGATGTTGCGCACGCTCGCGCCGAGCATGACCCGCGCGAGCGCGTGCAGCGTGACGACTTCGACGCCGGTGGCGCCCGCGCGCACGCCGGGCACCAGGCCCTTGCCGTACATCGGCGCCTCCCAGTGGATCAGCGAGAGCGGCACGAACTCGGTGAAGCCGCCCGTGTCCTTCTGGATGGAGCGGAGCAGCCCCAGGTGGCGCACCCAGTGGGCCGGCGTCTCGACGTGCCCGTACATGATGGTGGACGTGGTCCGGATGCCGAGCGCGTGAGCCGTGGTGATGACGTCCACCCACTGGTCCACGGTGATGCGCCCGCGCGCGATGACGTCCCGGATCTCCTGGTCGAGGATCTCCGCCGACGTGCCCGGCAGCGTGCCGAGCCCGGCGGCCTTGAGCTCGGCGAGGTACGCCCGGATCGGGAGCCCCGAGCGCACCGAGCCGTACAGCACCTCCTCGGGCGAGAAGGCGTGCACGTGGATGTCGGGGAGCGCGGCCTTGATCGCCCGGGTGAGGTCGATGTAGTAGCGCCCGTCGAGCTTCGGCGGGAGCCCCGCCTGGATGCACACCTCGGTCGCGCCCAGGTCCCAGCCCTCCCGCGCGCGGCGGACGACCTCGGCGACGGGCAGGAAGTAGCCCTCCTCCTCGCGGTGGTCGCGGCTGAAGGCGCAGAAGGTGCAGTGCTTGATGCAGACGTTGGTGAAGTTCACGTTGCGGTTGACGACGAAGGTGACCACGTCGCCGACCTGGCGGCGCCGCAGCTCGTCGGCGACGAGCGTGAGCGCCTGGAGGTCGCGGCCGCGGGCGACGGCGAGGACGAGGCCGTCCTCGACGGACACCTCGTGGCCGTCGAGGGCGCGGGCGAGGATGCGCCGGGTGTCGCGCGACACCCGGTCGAGGGCGGGAACGAGGCTACCAGCGTCGCCAGTGCTCATGGGTGTCCTTGACGAGACCGCGGCCGTCGAGCAGCGCGGCGACGCGGGGGCGCAGCGCTTCGTCCAGGCACTCCGGGCGCATCGCGAACTCGGGGTAGATCGCGAGGCGCTCGCGCAGGACGAAGCCCTGGGCCTCGGTCGCCCGGCGGAGCTCCGGGATCACCGGCCACGGCTTCTCGGGGTTGATGTGGTCGAGGGTGAGCGGCGAGATGCCGCCCCAGTCGTTGAGCCCCGCGCCGAGGAGCCGCGGGTAGACCGCCGGCGAGAGATTCGGCGGCGCCTGGATGTTGACGTCGGGCCCGAGCATGAGGCGCGCGACCGCCAGGGTGCGCAGCAGGTCGGCGAGCGACGGCTCGGGGTGGTCGCGCATCGGGATGCGCGGCTTGGCGCGGAAGTTCTGGACGATCACCTCCTGGACGTGCCCGTGGCGCTCGTGGAGGTCCCGGATCGCGGCCAGGGTGTCCACGCGCTCGCGGGGCGTCTCGCCGATGCCGATGAGGAGGCCCGTCGTGAACGGGATCGCGAGCTTGCCCGCGAGCTCGAGGGTGCGCAGGCGCCGCGCGGGCACCTTGTCCGGCGCGCGGTCGTGCGCCATGCCGCGCGCGAGCAGCCGGTCGGAGACCGTCTCGAGCATGAGCCCCATGCTCACGCTGACCTCGCGCAGCGCGGCCAGGTCGCGCTCGGTCATCAGGCCGGGGTTCGCGTGGGGCAGGAGCGGCGACTCTGCCAGCACGCGGGCGCACACGGCGCGGAGGTAGCCGAGCGTCGTGCGCTGGCCGTGGCGCCGCAGGAACGCGCGGTGCTCGGCGAAGCGCGCCTCGGGCCGGTCGCCGAGCGAGAACAGCGCCTCCTTGGCGCCGAGCCGGCCGCCCGCCTGCGCGAGGGCCACGACCTCGTCGGGCTCGAGCGTGCGCGCGCCGGGCTCGCCCGGGTCGCGGCGGAACGTGCAGTAGCCGCAGTCGTCGCGGCAGAGCGTCGTGAGCGGCACGAAGACCTTGGCCGAGAAGGTCACGGTGCGGCCGCGCCCGCGGTCGCGCACCTCGCCGGCGCGCGCGCAGAGCTCGTCGAGGCCCGCCGGGGGCGTCTCGATCAGGGCGCAGGCCTCGGCGTGGGAGATCACGCGCGCCTCCGCCGGAGCCGCGGGCGCACGGTCTCGGCGAACCGCTCCAGGTTCTGGAGCACGGCGCGCAGGTCCGGCACGGTCGGGTCGAAGACCAGGTGCGTGACGCCGAGCGCCGCGTAGCGGCGCACGTCGCCGGCGACCTCGTCGGCGCTGCCCTGGAAGAGCGGGCGGTCGCCCGCCGCGGCCTTCGCGCGCGGGCCGCGCACCTCCATCGGGCAGCGGAGCGTCAGCGCGACCGCGCGCGGGTCGCGGCCCGCCGCCACGGCCGCCGCGCGGACCCGCGCGGCCTTCGCCGCGTACTCGTCGGGGTCGAGGAGGGCGGGGGGGCGGAGGCCGATCGGGTGCCAGCCGTCGCCGAGCGCGCCGGCGCGCCGGAGCGCGGCGTCGGTGTGGCCGCCGACCCAGATCGGGATGCCGCGCCGCTGCGCCGGCTTGGGCAGCGCGTGGACGTCCCGGACCGTGTAGTGGCGCCCCGCGAACGTCACGGGGTCCGCCGTCCAGCAGAGGCGCATCAGCCGGAGGTACTCGTCCGTCACGGCGCCGCGCGCCTCGAACGGCGGCGCCGCGAGCGCCTCGAACTCCTCGCGCAGCCAGCCCACGCCGGCACCGAGGATCATGCGCCCCCGGGAGACCTGG
Source organism: Candidatus Rokubacteria bacterium RIFCSPLOWO2_02_FULL_73_56 (assembly GCA_001788495.1). Lineage (GTDB taxonomy): Bacteria > Methylomirabilota > Methylomirabilia > Rokubacteriales > CSP1-6 > GWA2-73-35. The sequence goes on along the minus strand of MGCF01000139.1, from coordinate 10,660 downwards.
TCGAGCGTGGCGAGCATCTTCGCCACGACGAGCGGGTTGCGGTAGGGGACGACGAGCACGCTCGTGCCGAGACGGACCCGCTTGGTGGCGTGCGCGAGCGCGCCGAGCATCGCGAGCGGGTCGAGGTAGTCCTGCGCGGCGCCGCCCGCGAGCCGGCCCGTCGTCGAGTACGGGTACACGGAGCGCGCCATCGAGGCCGGCAGCACGACGTGATCGGTGACGAAGACCGAGTCGAAGCGCAGGGCCTCGGCCCGCTCGGCGAGCCGGAGGACGACGTCGGGCCGGGCGAGCGGCCCACGACCCGGAAGGGCGAGTCCGAACTCCACGAGGCTCCTCCGAGAGAGTGTGGAATGCGTCGACGCGACGGCGCCTATGGTATCACTAAGCCGTATGCAATTCCTCGACGTCGTCGTGGTCGGCGTCGACCACGACGCCTCGCGCGGCTCCGTGGCCCGGTGAGCCGCCGCGACGCGCCGCCGGCGCTCCGGGCCTGGGCGATGTGGGCGCCGCCCGCGCTCCTCTTCCTGGTCGCATTCTTCCACCGCGGGGCGCCGAGCATCATCGCCAAGGACCTCATGCAGGAGTTCGGCGCCACCGGCGCGGTCGTCGGGCTGCTGTCGGCGACCTACTTCTACGCGTACGCCGGGCTGATGATCCCGGGCGGGCTGCTCATCGATGGCTTCGGCGTGCGCCGCGTGGTCGCCGCGGGCGGCCTCGTGATGGGCCTCGGCGCGCTCGCGATGGGCGTCGCCGGGGGCGAGCGCCTGCTGTTCGTCGGCCGCTTCGGCGTCGGCCTCGGCGCCTCGGTGACCTTCATCGGCGCGCTCAAGGTCGCGGCGACCTGGTTCCCGCCCTCGCGCTTCGGCTTCCTCTCCGCGGTGACCGCGACCGTCGGCGTCCTGGGCGCGCTCGCGTCCACGGCGCCGCTCGCGCTGCTCGTCGCGCTCGTGGGCTGGCGCGGCGCGCTCTGGGTCGTCGGCGGCGTCACGCTCGCCGCCGCGCTGCTCTGCTGGGCGCTCGTGCGCGACCGCCCCGACCCCGCGTCGGGCGGCACGGCCCCGGCGTTCCGCGAGGTGCTGGCGGGGATGCTCGCGGTGCTCGCGAACCGCCACACGTGGCCGCCGTTCCTCGCGTTCTTCTTCCTGTACGCGGCGGCCGGCAACCTCTTCCTCTGGGTGGTGCCCTACCTCCGCGACGTCTACGGTCTCTCGGCCGCCGACGCCGCGCTCGTCGCCACGGCCCCGTCGGTCGCGCTGCTCCTCTCGGGACCGCTCACCGGGTTCCTCTCCGACCGGGTGTGGAAGCGGCGGAAGCTTCCGTACACGCTGCTCGCGTCCGGCTACGGGGCGCTCTGGGTGGTGATGGCGACGACGCTCGGCGCGCTGCCGCTCGGGGCGGTCTACGCGCTCTTCTTCGGCATGGGCCTGGTCGGCGGCGGCTTCGTGCTGACGTGGCCGATCGGCCGCGAGGTCAACCCGCCGCACCTGGCCGGCATCGCGGTCGCGGTCGTGAACCTCGGGGGCTTCCTCGGGGCGGCGCTCACGCAGGGCCCGATCGGCGCCGTGCTCGACGCCCGCTGGGCGGGGGCTGTGGCCTCCGGCGCGCGCGTCTACCCGGTCGGCGCGTACCGGGCCGCGTTCGCGATCTGCGCGGCGTTCACGCTGGCCTCCGCGCTCCTCTCGCTGCTCCTGCGCGAGACGCGCGGGCGCAACATCTACAGGGAGCTCCACGCCCATGACGCCTGAGGAGTTCGTCGCGAAGCTCAACGGCGAGTGGCGGCGGGGGACGATGCTCGAGCACCACGGCACGCGCTTCGTCTCCGTGGGCGCCGGGCGCGCCGTCGCCGAGCTCGATTTCGCGCGGGCCCTCACCCAGCTCACCGGCCTGTTCCACGCGGGCGCCATCATCGCGCTGGCCGACGAGACCGCCACCGCGGCGGCGATGTGGGAGACGAACCCGAGCGGGGAGCTCCGACCCGAGCTTTTCCCTTTGACCGTGCAGCTTTCCGTGAACTTGATCAGGAACGCGAATCGGGGCACTCTGACCGCTGAGGCCCGGATCGTCCACCGCGGGCGGACGACGCTGGTCCTGGACGTCGACGTGCTCGACGACCGGCGGCGCCTCATCGCCAAGCTCGTGGCGACGCAGCTGGCACCGGCGGCTCCGCCGGCGCAGGCGGAGAAGTGAGCGGGGGATGAGGCTCGCCTCGAAGATCTTCCTGACGTCCTCGCTCGTCATCGTCGTGCTCGGGGCGGTCGGGGCGCTCGGCCTGCGCGCCGTGGACCGCCTCGTCGCCGTCAACCGCGACATCGCGACGCGCGCCGTCCCCGCGCTGCAGGCGGCCGTGTCCGCGCGCGAGATCGTCCCCACGCTCGAGCGCCTCGAGGCGCGGTTCCTCGTGCTGCGCGACCCGCGCTACGTGCGCCTGTGGGAGGGCCAGGCGGCGCGCATCGAGCGGGAGCTCGAGCGCCTGAGCGACGCGGTCGCCAGCGCGCAGGAGGTCGAGCACCTCGCCGCGGCCACCGACGCGTTCGAGCGCTACCGGGAGGCCGTGCGCCGGGAGCAGCGGCTGCTCGCGGCCGGCGACCGCGCGCGCGCCGCGGCGGTCGCCGAGCGCGAGGCACGCCCGCAGGCCGAGCGCATGGACGCGGGGTTCGAGGCGCTCGCCGAGGCGACGCGGGCGTGGGTGGCGGGCGCGCAGGCGGAGGCCGCGCGGCTCGAGGCGCGGACGTGGACCGGCGTGCTCGTCGCGCTCGGCGCGGCCGTGGGCCTGGCGCTCCTCGCGACGGCGCTGGTCGCCCACCGGATGACCCGCTCGCTCCGCACCCTCTCGGCCGCCACCGCCGCCGTCGCGGAGGGCGCGTGGGAGGCGCCGATCGCGGTCGAGAGCCGCGACGAGATCGGCCGGCTCGCGGCGTCGTTCAACACGATGGCCGGCCAGCTCCGCCGCATGGAGGAGACCAAGAAGGAGTTCTTCGCGAGCGTGTCGCACGAGCTGCGCTCGCCGCTCACGTCCATCCGCGGCGCGCTCGACCTCCTGCGCGAGCGCGTGCCGGGCGAGCTCACGGCGAACCAGACGCGGCTCGTGGACATCATGGGGCAGAGCGTGGACCGCCTGCTGCGGCTCGTGAACCAGATCCTCGAGCTCTCGCGCCTGCGCGCGGGGCTCCAGCCGCTCGCGCGCGAGGCGGTGGACCTCGACCACGTGCTCGGGCGCGGCCTGGAGGAGCTGCGCCCCCAGGCGGACGACGCGGGCGTCCGGCTCGAGCGCGAGCGGGTCGGCGGCGACTTCATCGTCAACGGCGACCCCGAGCGGCTGCTGCAGGTGGTCGTCAACCTCGGGGCCAACGCGATCCGCTTCACCGCCCGCGGCGGGCGCGTCGTCGCGCGGCTCGTGGACGCGGGCGCCGAGGTCGAGCTGCAGGTGGAGGACACCGGGGTGGGCATCCCGGCCGAGGCGCTGCCGCACGTCTTCGAGCCCTACCGCCAGGCCCACGCCGGCCGCGGCGGGAGCGGGCTCGGCCTCGCGATCGTGCGGGGGGTCGCGACGGCCCACGGTGGCCGCGTCACCGTGGAGTCCCAGGAAGGCAAGGGCAGCCGCTTCACCGTGCTGCTGCCGCGCTCATGAGCCGCGCGCGCCCCGTCGCGTCCCTGGTCCTGCTCGCGGCGCTCCTCGGCGGCTGCGCCGGGTGGCCGGCGTTCCTGCGCCCCGGCGGCGAGGCGCTCGCGCGCGCCGACCGGCTCGCCGACGCCGGCGACTACGCGGCGGCGCTCGCCGCGTACGACGCCTACCTGGTGACGCACGCCGACGCGGGCGAGGCGCCGCGCGCGCGGACGAGCCGCGACGTGCTCCGCGCCGTGCTGGGCGCGCGGGCCGAGGTGGGGCGGCTGCGCGCGGAGCTGGCCGGGCTCCAGGCGGCGCTCGAGGCCCGCGAGGCGGAGCTCGGGCGCGCGCGCCTGGACCTCGGGCGGCACGACGCCGAGCTCGCGCGGATCCGCCAGGAGCTCGTGCGGCGCCAGGCGGAGCTCGAGCAGCTCAAGAAGATCGACGAGCGGCTCACGGGGCAGCGACGCCGGCGATGAGACGGCGGATCCTCGTGATCGACGACGACCGGGCCATCCTGGACGTGCTCGCGATGCGGCTCGAGGCGATGGGCTTCGACGTGACCGCCACGGCCGACCCCGCGGCCGCGCTCGCCGCGGCCGACGCGGGACGCTTCGACCTCGCGCTCGTCGACCTCCGGATGGACCCGGTGAACGGCGTCGAGCTGATGGAGTCGCTCCACGCCCGGCAGGCGCGCCTGCCCGTCCTGATCATGACCGCGCACGGCACGATCGAGACCGCGGTCGAGGCCGTGCAGCGCGGCGCGTTCGACTACCTCACGAAGCCGTTCGTGCCCGACGAGTTCCGCGCCAAGGTCTCCCGCGCGCTCGCGACGCGCCGCTGGACGCGCGACCGCGAGCGCCTGCAGGCCCTCGGGCAGACGCTCGCGTCCACCGGCGTCGTCGCGCGGGTGCTCGACGCCGTGGCGCAGGCGGCGGTGGACGCGACCGAGGCCGAGCGCTCGGTCGTGTTCCAGCTCGAGCAGGGCCGGCTGGTGCCGATGGCGAGCGCCGGCACGCCGCCGCCCCGGTGGGACGCGCTCGAGGCGGGCGCCGCGGCGGCGATGGACAAGGGCGTCCCGGTCACCCGGGCCGGCGCCGACGGTGGCACGATCGTCGCGGCGCCGCTCGTCGTCCAGCGGGGGCCGGCGGGCGCGCTGGTGGTCGAGACGGCCGCGCGCGTCGTGCCCGACGAGGACGACCTCGAGCTGCTCGCGCTGTTCTCCTCGCAGGCCGCCGTGGCCGTGCGCAACACCTTCGAGCTCGAGCGGCTCCGGAGCGGCGCCCTCGCCGCGCTCGGGCGGATGGCGACGCAGGTCGCGCACGAGCTCAAGAACCCGCTCGCGGGCCTGCGCCTCTACGCGCGGCACCTCGAGCAGCGGCTCGCGCGGCGCGGCGACGCCGAGGACGTGGAGCTCGCGACCAAGATCACCGCGACCGTGGACCACCTCGGCGCGGTCGTGTCGGAGATCACCGCGTTCGGCCGGCCGCCCGAGCTCCAGCGCGCGCCGGTGGCGCTCGCCGGGCTGCTCGACGAGTGCCTCGACCTCGCGCAGGCGCGGCACCCGGGCGAGGGGATCGCGGTCGCGCGCGCGTACGACGCGGCGTGCCCCGCGGCGCGCGTGGACGCGCGCGAGCTGCGCAAGGCCCTCCTGAACCTGCTCGTGAACGCGCGCGAGGCGCTCGTGGCCGGTGGCCGGCTCACGCTGGCGACCGTGTGGGCGCCGGACACGCGGACGCTCACGATCCGGGTGGAGGACGACGGGGTGGGGATGAGCGAGGAGACGCTGTCGCGGGCGTTCGACCTGTTCTTCACGACCAAGCCGGAGGGCACGGGGCTCGGCATGGCGCTCGCGCGCTCGGTCGTCGAGCGCCACGGCGGCGAGCTCGGCGTGCAGAGCCGGCCCGGCCAGGGCACCCGCGTGGTGATCCGGCTGCCGCTCGAGGCGGGGGAGGGCGGCGCGTGACGCGGGGCCGGACCGTGCTCGTGGTGGACGACGAGAAGACGATCGCCGACGGGCTCCGCCTGACCCTGGAGGCCGAGGGCTACGACGTCCGCACCGCGGGCAGCGTGCGCGCGGCGCTCGCGACGCTCGCCGACAGCGAGCCGCACGCGGCGATCGTGGACCTGATGCTGCCCGACGGCGACGGCCTCGGGCTCACGCGCGAGCTCAAGCGGCGCGACCCGGCGGTCGAGGTGATCGTGATCACCGCGTACGGCTCCGTCCGCCGCGCGATGGAGGCGACGAAGGACGCCGGCGCCTTCTACGTCCTCGAGAAGCCGTTCGACCCCGACGAGCTGCTCGGCCTCGTCGGCAACGCGCTCGAGCGCCGGCGGCTCGTCGCCGAGAACCTCGACCTGCGGCGCCGCCTCGTGGACCAGGCGGCCGACAGCGAGATCCTGGGGCAGGGGCCCGGGATCCAGCGCGTGATGGAGACCGTCGCCTCGGTCGCCGACACCGACGCCAACGTGCTGATCGTCGGCGAGAGCGGCACCGGCAAGGAGCTGATCGCGAACGCCCTGCACGCGCGGAGCCGGCGCGCCCGGGGCCCCTGGGTCAAGATCAACTGCGCGGCGCTGCCGAAGGACCTGATCGAGTCCGAGCTGTTCGGCCACACGAAGGGCTCCTTCACGGGCGCCACCGCCGACAAGACCGGCCTCCTCGAGGAGGCCCACGGCGGCTCCCTGCTCCTCGACGAGATCACCGAGATGCCCGTGGACCTGCAGGCGAAGCTCCTGCGCGTCCTCGAGGAGCGCGTGGTGCGGCGGCTCGGCGCCGCGCGCGCGACGCCCGTGGACTTCCGGCTGATCTCCTCCACCAACCGGAGCCCCGAGGCCGCGCTCCGCGACGGGCGGCTGCGGCAGGACCTGTTCTTCCGCCTCAACACGGTGTCGATCCTGATCCCGCCGCTCCGCGACCGCCGCGAGGACCTGCCGCTCCTGGTGCGCGCCTTCCTCGAGCGCTACCGGACCAAGCACGGCCGGCCGATCGAGGGGATCGCGCCGGAGGCGTACCGGCGGCTGCTCGCCTACGCGTGGCCCGGCAACGTGCGTGAGCTGCAGCACGCGCTCGAGCGCGCCGTGCTCGTCGCGCGCGGCCCCGAGCTCACCGTCGGCGACTTCCCGGAGGCCCTCGGGCATGCCGGCGGCGAGCCGGCGGCGTCGCCGGTCACGCCCGCGCAGGTGCCCGCGGGCTCGCTCGAGGAGATCGAGCGCGCCTCGATCCTGCGGGCGCTCGAGACGACGGGCTGGAACAAGCAGGCCGCGGCCGCGCTGCTCGGTCTGCGCCGCCCGACGCTGTACTCCAAGATGCGGCGCCACGGCATCCCCCAGCGCCGGGACGCCGACCGCTGAGGATCCCCGGGCTCCGTCCGGGCGCGCGGGGCCCGCCGCCCGCGTGGCGGGAACGGCTCCCGTCGCCTCCTCCCACCCGCGCCCGGCGGCCCGGACCCCACGTTCGACGGGGCTTCACGTGATCTCGTGGACGGCGCGCCAGGCGGTCCGACGCCCGAAACACGAGCAGTTTTCCGGCGCGTGCCTATTCCGTAGGCAAGGCGCCGGGTCCGCCCACCCCTCGGGTGCAGCGCAACCCGGTGATTTGGCTCGGCGTCGCCCGCCGCCGCCGCGGCACGACCGTTGCTCAGTCGGAAGGCCCGGGAGGGTCCGCGATGAAGAAGATCGAGGCGATCATCAAGCCGTTCAAGCTCGACGACGTGAAGGAGGCGCTCACGGCCATCGGCGTCATCGGCATGACGGTGTCCGAGGTGCGCGGCTTCGGCCGGCAGAAGGGCCACACCGAGCTCTATCGCGGCGGCGAGTACACGGTCGACTTCCTCCCGAAGATCAAGATCGAGGTCGTCGTGCCCGACCACCTGGTGGACAAGGTCGCCGAGGTGATCGCCGGCGCGGCCAAGACGGGCAACATCGGCGACGGCAAGATCTTCGTGCATCCGGTGGACACGGCGGTCCGGATCCGCACGGGTGAGCGCGACGAGAGCGCGATCTGAGGAGGGACAGAACGTGAAGCGATTCGGTTGGGCACTGGCAACGCTGCTCGTGCTGGGGGCCACGCTGACGGTGGCCTGGGCGCAGTCCCCGACGACGTCCGCCGCGCAGGAGGCCGCCACGCCGCCGGCGAGCGCGGCGCCGGCGGCGGCCACGGCCGCGCCGGCGGCGGCGTCGAGGATCGACAAGGGCGACACCGCGTGGATGCTCACCGCCTCGGCGCTCGTGCTCATGATGACCGCGCCGGGGCTGGCGCTCTTCTACGGCGGGATGGTGCGCCAGAAGAACGCGCTGGCCACGCTGATGCAGAGCTTCATCATCATGGCCGTCATCTCGCTCCAGTGGGTGCTCTGGGGCTACAGCCTCGCCTTCGGCCCCGACACGGGCGGCGTCATCGGGGGCCTCGACTGGGTCGGGCTCCGCGGGGTGGGCCCCGAGCCGTTCGACGCCTACTCCAAGACCATCCCGCACCAGGTCTTCATGCTCTTCCAGATGATGTTCGCGATCATCACGCCCGCGCTGATCACGGGCGCGTTCGCCGAGCGGAAGAAGTTCTCGGCGTTCCTGCTCTTCACCGTGCTGTGGGCGACGCTCGTCTACGACCCGCTCGCGCACTGGGTCTGGGGCGACGGCGGCTGGCTCAAGCGGCTCGGCGCGCTCGACTTCGCGGGCGGCACGGTCGTGCACATCTCGTCGGGCGTCTCGGCGCTCGTGTGCGCGATCGTGATCGGGCGGCGCCGCGGCTTCGGCCACCAGCCGATGCAGCCGCACAACCTGCCGATGACCGTGATGGGCGCCGCGCTGCTCTGGTTCGGCTGGTTCGGCTTCAACGCGGGCAGCGCGCTCGAGGCCAACGGGCTCGCGGCGAGCGCGTTCGTCGCGACCAACACGGGCGCCGCCGCGGCGGCGCTGGGCTGGATGTTCACCGAGTGGCTGAGCCGCGGCAAGCCGACCGTGCTCGGCGCGGCCTCCGGCGCGGTCGCGGGCCTCGTCGCGATCACGCCGGCCTCCGGCTTCGTCGGGCCCATGGCGTCCATCGTCATCGGCGCCGTGGCCGGCGCGCTCTGCTACAAGGCGTGCAACTTCAAGACGAGGTTCGGCTACGACGACTCGCTCGACGTCGTCGGCGTGCACGGCGTGGGCGGCACGTGGGGCGCGCTCGCGACGGGCCTGTTCGCGTCCAAGGCGATCAACGAGGCGGGCGGCGACGGCCTGTTCTACGGCAACCCGGGCCAGCTCTGGACCCAGGTGATCGCCGTCCTCGCCTCGTACGCGCTCGCGATCGTCGGGACGTTCGTGATCCTGAAGATCGTGGACGCCGTCGTGGGGCTCCGGGTGTCGGAGGAGGAGGAGGTGGCCGGGCTCGACCTCTCGCAGCACTCGGAGACGGCGTACGCGCCGATCGGCGGCTACGGCGAGCTCGCGGGCGCGTCCGCGTTCGCCGAGGCGAGCCGCGCCGCGGACGCGAAGGCCCGCGCCGGGCACTGAGCCCGAGGGACTATTGATTCGCCGAGGTCTTGACCGTAAGGTAGTCACGCCACTCATCCTCACGAGGAGAAGGAGCTCCGCATGACCCCGAAGGACGTGCTCAAGCTGGCCAAGGAGAAGGGCGCCAGGATCGTCGACGTCCGGTTCATCGACCTGCCCGGCCTCTGGCAGCACTTCTCGATCCCGGTGTCCGAGCTGAACGAGGGCATCTTCGAGGACGGCCTGGGCTTCGACGGCTCGTCGATCCGCGGCTTCCAGACGATCGACGAGTCGGACATGCTGCTCGTCCCCGACCCCTCGACCGCCGTGATGGATCCGTTCACCGCGGTCCCGACGCTGGTGCTCATCTGCAACGTCAAGGACCCGGTCACGGGCAAGATGTACACGCGCGACCCGCGCTACATCGCCCAGAAGGCCGAGGCGTACGTCAAGAAGACGGGGCTCGCCGACACGATCTACATCGGCCCGGAGCTCGAGTTCTTCTTCTTCGACTCGATCCGCTTCGACCAGACGACCAACGCCGGTTACTACTTCATCGACTCCGAGGCGGGGGCGTGGAACACGGGCCGGGAGGGGACCCCCGAGAACCCGAACCTCGGCTACAAGCCGCGCTACAAGCAGGGCTACTTCCCGGTCCCGCCGATGGACAAGTTCCAGGACATCCGCTCGGACATGGTGCTCGCGCTCGAGAGTGTCGGCGTGCGCGTCGAAGTCCATCACCATGAAGTGGCGACCGGTGGGCAGACCGAGATCGACATGCGGTTCGATACGCTCACGAAGATGGCGGACAAGGTCCTCTGGTACAAGTACTGCGCGAAGAACACCGCGCGGAAGTGGGGGAAGACCGCCACGTTCATGCCGAAGCCGCTGTTCCAGGACAACGGCTCGGGCATGCACACCCACCAGTCGCTCTGGAAGAACGGCAAGAACCTGTTCTACGAGCGCGGCGGGTACGCCGACATCTCGAAGACCTGCCTGCACTACATCGGCGGCATCCTGAAGCACGCGCCGGCACTCTGCGCGCTGATCGCGCCGTCCACGAACTCCTACAAGCGGCTGGTGCCCGGGTACGAAGCGCCGATCAACCTCGTCTACAGCCAGCGCAACCGCTCGGCCGCCATCCGCATCCCGATGTACTCGAAGTCCGAGGGCGCCAAGCGCATCGAGTTCCGCACGCCGGATCCGACGTGCAACCCGTACCTGTCGTTCGCGGCGTGCGTGATGGCGGGGCTCGACGGCATCGCGAACAAGCTCGACCCCGGCAAGCCGGTGGACAAGGACCTCTACGAGCTGCCGCCGGCCGAGCAGAAGAAGATCAAGCAGCTCCCGGGCGACCTCGGCACCGTGCTCGACACCCTCGAGAAGTCGCACGACTGGCTGCTGAAGGGCGACGTCTTCACGCCGGACGTCATCGAGATGTGGATCGAGTACAAGCGCAAGAACGAGCTGGACCCCGTGCGGCTCAGGCCGCACCCGTGGGAGTTCGCCCTGTACTTCGATATCTGATTGAGGCGCGGGCCCCGGGCTGTCGCCCGCCCGCGCCTGCGGCGCCTGACGGCGTCG
>MGCF01000138.1:38306-42481 GCA_001788495.1 Candidatus Rokubacteria bacterium RIFCSPLOWO2_02_FULL_73_56 | reverse complement strand
CCGCCGCGGGCGTCGAACTCGCGGATCAGGTCGAGCAGGGGCGCGGTGGCGGCGTCGAGGTGCGCCGACAGCTCGGCGATCTCGTCACCGAGCCGATCCAGCGCCGCGTAGGGTCCGAGGGGCGAGGGCGTGACGAGTTCCATGGGCGAGTCCCCCTTCTGCTGGGCCGACTCTACACCCAGGTTTTCGGGCTGCCGTGGAGCCTGCACGATGGACGATCGCGCCGCGATCCATGATTTTTTCGTACGGACGCGGCGATGACGGCCTCGCCGGGCAGCGCACGCCGCTGAGCCCGCATCTGCGCGAGACTGCCGGAACGCGGCCATCCCCCGCGCTGAATGCTGTCAAGGGGGAAGTGCAGGTCGGTGGTGGGCGGCGGAGGGATCGAACCTCCGACCTCAGCCTTGTAAGGGCTGCGCTCTCCCAGTTGAGTTAGCCGCCCGCGTCCCGGACGGCGCTATCGTAGCACCGCGCGCGCGGCCACCGAATGCGCGCCACAGGCGCGCCCGCGCCAGCGCAAGTGGGCGGCCGTCGATCGCCGCGAGGCCCGCGCCGATCAGGGCCATGCCGGCGACGTGACTCGGCTCGAGCGGCTCGCCGAGGAGCGCCGTTCCGAGTAGCAACGCATCGGCCCTCCCCTCGCTGCGGGGTATACGCGGGAGGACGGCCGGCGGGTGGAAGGGCCGGTCGAAGGCTACTTGGACGGGGCTAGGCGGAGCTGACGGGCGCCGCGGTCGAGCGTGATCGTGTAGCGCTCGAGAAAATCGGTACCGAGCAAGCCGTCCACGTTGGGCGCGGTGGGTAAGACGTCGAGGACGCCGATCTCGAGGTCCTCCGCGGCTGCCCCGCCCACTTCGAGCCGCGCGAGCGAGACCAGGGGCACATCAAGCTGCCGGCCGCCCAGGACCGATAGCTTCCCCCGCCGCCCACCCGCCATCGGGCCCAAGCCGAGTTTGCGCGCCACCGCCGGCGTGAGCAGCGTGCGCTGCGAGCCCGTGTCGAGAATGAGGGTCACGCCGAGCGCCCCGTTGAGCGTCGCCGGCACGAGGACGATGCCCTCCACGATCTGCACCGGTACCGCGACCGGCGCCCGGAGTGTGCTCGGCCTGCTCGTCGACGCCGGGGGCGATGCCGGCTTCGTGGCGGCGCCACCCGCGGTGGATTCCCCGTGCTCCCGTTCCGGGGTGACGGCCCGGGGCGCCGCCACGGCGGCGGCGCGCTGTACGCCCCGCTCGGCGTAGAAGCGCAGGAGGCACGCCTGCAACTCGCTCACACCGGCGTTGCTCGACACCCACATGAACCAGATCTGCCCATTCGGATCGATCCGGTCGAGGCGGACGTTCGGGGGCACAGGGCAGCTCTGCCAGGCGCCCCACGCGAGGTCCTGGGCAGGCGTGTTCCGAAGGCTGGCGCAGCCGGCGAGCGCGAGCGCGACGCCGAGAAGAGCGCGCTTCACGGCGCCCTACTCTAGCCCAGGTCACCCAAAGTTGTCCAACCACGGATGGAGGGGGGCGTCGCGGGTAGGGCGTCGTTCCCCGAGCTGCCCCTCCGCCGCCCGCGCCGGGAACGCGCGTGGGAGCCGGCAGGTTCCTGAGAAAGGAGGTGCCGCATGACGCGTCTGCTGGTCCTCGCCCTGCTCGCCCTGGTCCTCGCCGGCTGCGCCAAGGAGACGAGCGACAAGCCCGACGAGACGTCGAAGCCCCAGGAGCGCCGCGAGCCCTACCGGTACTGAGCGTCAGGCCGAGAGGTCGAGGGCGGCGAGCCGCGCGGGGGTCGGCACGCCGTCCGCGTCCCAGCCGCGGAGGGCGTAGTACTCGTCGAGCATCGCCGAGAGCTCCGCGGGCGGGCAGTACAGGCCGGCCGAGGGGCCGTCGGGGATCGGCTCGTGCATCACCCTCCAGGGCAGCGTGTCCTGCGCCCGGCGGACCCCCTCGCGCACGTTGAACAGACGCTCGAGGTTGACGATGCGCTCGCCCGTGCGCTCGAGCTCCTCGACCGTCACGTCCCAGCCGGTGACGGCGCGCAGCATGCGCGCGTACGGCTCCTCGACGAAGAGGCCGAAGCCGCGCTCGGCCGTGAAGCGGCAGAGGACGAGCGAGTCGCCGACCGCCGTGAAGTGCTGGCTCCGCGCGGCGAACAGGGGCTTGCCCGCGGTGCCGCGGCGGTCGAAGGCGGGCGCGTACTGCGGCGTCGGGCGCGTGTCGTGGTGGCTGCCGCCGCGCGTGGCCGTCGCGTAGCCGATCGAGAGGCCCTTGAGCGCGCGCGCCGAGTGCGCGGGCAGCTCCAGGCCCTTGACCGCGTAGACGAGCCGGGTCCCCTCGGGGTGCACGCTCTCGGCCAGCCGCCAGGCGCCCTCGGCCAGGCGGGCGCCGAAGCCCTCGCGGCGCGCCGTCCGCTCGACGAGCGCCAGCATGCCGCGCCAGTCGCCCCAGCCGAAGGGCACGCCGACCTCGGCCTGCGTGAGCCAGCCGCGCTCGAGCGCCTCGCAGACGAACGCGAGCGTCACGCCCATCGAGATCGTGTCCATCCCGAGCAGGTCGCAGAGGTCGTTGGCGAGGATGAGCGCCTCGGGGTTCGCGATGCCGAGCATCGGGCCGAGGGCGAAGATCGTCTCGTACTCGGGCATCTTGGCCCGCCGGCCGGCGAACTCGCCCGAGGCGATCGCGTACTGCTTGCCGCACGCCACCGGGCACTTGAGGCACGTGGTGTCGCGGTCTCCGTAGTGGGCCTTCATCTCCTCGCCGCCGACGGCGCGCGCCTCGGCGAAGACCTCCTGGCGGAGGTTGTAGCTGCCAAGCGCGCCGAGCGCGTTGATCGGGCCGACGAGGAACGGCGTGCCCCAGGTCGAGAGCGCCTGCGTGCCCTTCTTCAGGGGCTCGCGCGTCTCGTCGACGAGCGCCCGGAGCGCCGCCGGGTCGGCCACCTCGGTCTTCCGCGTCCCGCGCACGACGACGGCCTTGAGGTGCTTGGCGCCGAGCACGGCGCCGATGCCGCCCCGGCCCGCGACGCCCTCGCGGTTCTTCCAGTAGTGCGCGAGCGCGGCGAAGCGCACGCGCGCCTCGCCCGCCGGGCCGATCGCGATCGCGTCGGCCTCGGCGCCCTCGGCGGCGACGAGGGCCTCCACGGTCTCGCGCGTCGAGCGGCCCCAGAGGTGCGTGGCGGGCTTCACGGCGGCGCCGTCCTCGGTCACCAGGAGATACGACGGCGCGGCGGCGCGCCCGGTGAGCACGACCGCGTCGAAGCCCGTGCGCTTGAGGGTCGCCGGGAAGCGCCCGCCGAGGGTCGAGTCGAAGAAGAGCCCCGTGAGGGGCGACCGGGTCGCGAGGCACGCGCGGCTGTTGCCGGGCACCGTGGTGTCCGTGACCGGCCCGACGCCGAAGACGACGGCGTTGGCGGGCGCGTAGGGGTCGGTGCCGGCGGGCACGTGGTCGTAGAGCAGGCGCGCCGCGAGGCCGTTGCCGCCGAGGTAGGCGCGCGCCGTGCGCGCCGCGAGCGGCTCGACCCGCGCGGCGCCGCTCGCGAGGTCCACGAAGAGCACGCGCCCGCCGTAGCCGTTCAGCGCCCGAGGTCCCTGAGGCCCTTGCGCGCCGCCTCGGCGAGGTCGGCGGGCACGTCGGCCTGCGCCAGGAGCTTCCGGTACACGGTGGCCGCGGCGTCGGGCTGCTTGAGCGCCAGGAAGCTCCACGCCGCGCCCAGGAGCGCCCGGCGGCCGGCCGGCGAGGCGGGCGCGACGTAGGCCGCGGTCATGAAGTACTCGGCGGCGGCGAGCTGGTCGCCCTCGGTCTGCCAGGCGTCGGCGATGCCGTACGCCCCGCGCGCGACGAGCGCCGGGTCCTCGCTCCCGAGCAGCGGCTCCAGGAGCTGGCGCGCCTCGCCGAAGTGCCGGTCGTCCACGAGCAGCCGGGCGAAGCCGAAGCGCGCCTCCAGGCCGAGCGTCGCCCCCGCGGTCAGCGCGCGCGTGTACGCCTCGAGCGCGCCCGGGCGGTCGCCCGTCGCCGCGCGCGCGCGCCCGAGCGCCGCCCACCCCCGCCCCGCCTCGGGGCCGGCCGGGGCGGCGGCCAGGAGCGGCTCGAGCTCGGCGCGCGCCTCGGCGGCGTGGCCCGTCTCCAGCGCCGCCTCGGCCAGCACGAGGCGCGAGGGCTCGACGAACGGGCTCGCCGGGTACTGCCGCCGGA
>MGCF01000138.1:0-38293 GCA_001788495.1 Candidatus Rokubacteria bacterium RIFCSPLOWO2_02_FULL_73_56 | reverse complement strand
CTCGAGCGCGTCGTCGGCCGCCGCGTCGCCCGGGAACTCGCCGAGCAGGCGCCGGGCGAAGGCGAGCGCCTCCTTGAAATCGCGCGCCTCGACGGCGACGCCCGTGAGGGCGTAGAGCAGCCGCGGCGCGGCCGGGCCCGTCGGCGCCGCCGCGAGCGCGGCGAGCGCCGGCTGCCTGAAGTCGCGCACGGCGCCCCGCTGGAACGCGACGACGGCCAGCCCGTACTCCGCGGCCGCGACGACGGCGGCGGTGCCCGTGTCGCGCGCCTGGGCGAACAATCCGGCCGCCGCGTCGAGCTGCCCCTGCGTCAGCGCCGTCGCGCCCAGCCCCAGCGCCGCGGGCCCGCCGACGCCCTCGAGCTGGGCGAGCGTGAACGCCCGCGCGGCCTCGAGCGGCCGGCCCTCGGCCAGGCGCGCCACGCCGAGCGCCAGGTGCGCCCGGCCGAGCAGCGGCGGGAACGGCGCGCGCGCGATCCAGGCGGCCAGCTCGGGCGCCGCCCCGTGCGCGTCCCCCTCGCGCAACTGTAAGATGGCGCGGTTCAGGCGCGCGAACTCGGCGCGCGGGTGGCCCGGGTGCTCGGCGAGCAGCCGGTCGAGCAGCCGGCGCGCGCCCTCGCGGTCGGCGGCGAGCTTGAGCGTGAGCTCGGCGGCCAGCTCGAGCGCGTCGGGCGTGGACGGGTCCGCGGGGAGCGTCTGCACGAAGTCGAGGAACTCGCGCCGCGCCTCGTCGGCGCGCTCGTCGCGCAGCGCCGCCCAGGCGACGCCCAGGCGCGCGGCGGCGGCCTGCGGGCGGTCCGGGAACTCGACCAGCACGCGCCGGAAGGTCGCGCCCGCCGCGGCGTGGTCGCCGGCGTGGTACGCGGCCTCGCCCGCCAGGAGCAGCGCCGTCAGGCGGACGTCGGCGGGCACGCTCGCGGCGAAGACGGGCGCCAGGTCGCGCGCCGCCTGCGCGAACTCGCGCATCTCGTAGTTGGTGCGCGCGAGCCGGACCGTCGCGACCCAGCCGGTGGCGCCCGCGGCGTTCCGGGCGAGATCGTACTGGGTGCGCGCCTCGTCGCGGCTCCCGTCGCGGCGGAGGGCGTCGCCGTTGAGCAGCAGGACCCAGGCGCGCACGTCCGGGGCGAGGGTGGCGCCGAGGAGCTGCTGGATCAGCGCGCGCGCCTCGCTCCCCTGGGCGGCCTCGACCAGCACGCGCGCGACGCGGAGCTGGAGCGGCAGCGCGAGCGGCGAGGCGCGGCGCTCGAGGCCGCGGGCCGCCGCGCGCGCCGCGTCCACGTCCTCGGGCAGGAGCGCCAGCGCGAGCCCGGCCTCGGCCCAGTCCTGCTCGGGCTTGACCGGCGACGCGGCTGGCGTCGCGGGCGGCGCGAGATAGGTGCGGAACGCGGTCACGCTCTCCGCGTGGCGCCCGGCGCCGAGGCCCCACCAGCCGAGCCTGAGCCAGCCCGTCTCGAGCAGCGGGTGGGGGCCGCCCTGCACGAACCGGGCGAGCTGGTCCGCGGCGGGCCCCCCGCGGCCCACGCGGCCGAGCGCCTCGCCGAGCCAGAAGGTGACGTCGCGCGCGAGCGCCGCCGGCGGGCCCGTCGACACGAGCGTCGTCCAGCCGGCGAGCGCCTCGTCGTACCGGCCCAGGGCGTACTCGGCGAGGGCGAGCCCGTGGCGCGCCCACGGGCCCAGCGACGCCGGCACCGGCCCCGTGAGCAGGGCGTCGAAGGCGTCGCGGGCGCGCGGGAAGTCGCCGAGGCGGAGCGCCGTCCAGCCGCTCGCGTGCCGGCTCCAGACGATCCAGTCGCTGCCCCGCGGGGAGGTCTGCACGACCTGGCGGAAGAGCCAGTCGGCCTGCTCGCCGCGCCCGAGCCGGTCGTACGTCTCGGCGAGCCAGTAGCGGGCCTCGGCGAGGAGCTCGCGCTCCTTGCCGCCGCGCACGGCCTGGTCGAGGGCGCCGGCGGCGTCGTCCCACTCGCCGCGGGCGAAGCGGGCGCGCCCGCACTCGAGGGCCTTGGAGGCGATGCCGAGCCAGGCGCCGACGCACGGCAGCGTGCCCGGGGGCGCCAGGAACGCGGTGGGCCTGGCCACCGGCGGCACGACGATCGGGGCGGGAGGCAGCACCGGCAGCTCGGCCGGCGCCGGCGGCAGCGGCAGCTCGGGCGCCTCCGCCGGGGGCTTGTCGATGGGCGCGGCCGCCCAGGGCACGAGGTGCGCCAGCTCGGGCAGCGGCGGCGCGAACGGCGCGACCCGGGCGGCGGCCGCGCCGGCCGGCGCCGCCAGCAGCAGGAGCAGCGCCGCGCTCGCCCGGATTATTCGCAAACGGCGATGGCGCGACCGGGCGGGTGGCGCAGGGTGCGGTCCCCGCGGGGACGTGCGCTGTGGGCCCCCTTCGTCCCGTCCGCCGCGCGCAGCGCGGCGTTCGGGCGAATGGGTGACGGCGCCGGCCCCGCGGGCGGCCGCACCCTGCGCCAGGCCCTGCCCGCCTCGCGCGATGACCGTTCGTGAATAATGCGGGCTAGCGGGCGCGCGTCGCATTCGTCCGTCCCCGCACGGCCTTGGCGCGGTCTTGCGCCCAGTCGCGCAGCGTGGCGTCGGGGCTCTTGCGCGCGACGGCCTCGTACGCCTCGAGCGCGGCCTTCCAGTTCTGCTGCTGCTCGCGCGTGAGCCCGAGGCCGGCGAGCGCGCGGTAGCGCACCCCGGCCTCGACGCTCGCCACCGCGCCGACCGCCTCGAACGCCTTGGCGGCGGCCGCGAGGCGATGGAGCTTCAGGTCGGCCTCGCCGGCCAGCAGGAGCGCCTCGGCGCGCACGCCCCCCTCCGCGGACGCCGCCGCGGCGTGCGCCTGCGCCGCGGCCTCCTTGAAGTCGCGGCGCTTGAACGCGGCGTTGCCGAGCTCGAGCGCCGCGCGGTGCGCGAGCGCGTGCTCGGGAAACTCCGTGTGCAGGCGCTTCCAGGCCGCCTCCTGGTCGCGGCGCCGGCCGAGCCGGCCGGCGATCGCGCCGGCGTCGTAGAGCGCCTCGGCGGTGGGCGGCGTCTGCTCGAGCAGCGCCTTGTAGGTGTCGAGCAGCTCCTGCCGGTCGCCGTAGCGCGTGAGCGTCTCGGTGATCAGGCGCTGCGCGCCCGGCGCGAGCGCGTGCACGGGGTGCGCGGCCACGAACGCGCGCAGGTCGGCGACGCCGGCGCGCGCGTCGCCCGCGCGCACGCGCGCCAGGCCGAGCAGGTACTGCGCGTCGGGCGCCAGCTTGTGGTCGGGGTGCCTGGCCCGGAAGTCGGCGAGCAGCGGCTGCGCCTCGGGGTAGCGCTTGAGCTCGACGAGCGTGCGCGCCAGGTAGAACGTCGCCGACGGCGCGAGCGCGTGCGCGGGCCACGTGGTGAGCAGGTCGCGGAAGGCGGTGACGGCCGGCTCGGGGCGCTTGAGCTCGAGCTCGCTCCACGCGAGCCCGTAGAGCGCCTCCGGCGCGTGCGGCGAGGCGGCGTCGCCCCGCAGCACCGCATCGTACGCCGCGCGCGCCTCGGCGTGGCGCTGGAGCCGGAAGAGGGTCTCCGCCTCCCAGAACTTCGCCTCGAGCGCCGGCCCGCCGGCGCCGTCCGGGGGCGCGGCGCGGCGGAAGGCCTCGAGCGCCGACTCCACGTCCCCGAGGGCGAGCCGCGCCTTGCCGAGGAGCAGCAACGCCGCGGGCCGCCGGGCGTCGGCCGGGTGGTCGGCGACGAACCGCTCCAGCACGCGGCGCGCGACCGGGTAGAGGCCGTCCGCGAACGACCGCTCGCCGACCAGCCACAGCCGCTCGCCCTCGTCGAGCGCGGCGGCGGGAGGGGGCGTCGGGACCGTCAGGAGCAGGAGCGCGAACGCGGCGAGAACCGGCAGTCGTCGCGTCATGATGACGAAGGCTATCGTAGCACGGCTGTGGTACGGTCACAGCGTGGGCCTGTGCGTGTTCGACCTGGACCACACCCTCATCCGGACGCCGCTCGACCTCGCGGCGATGGCCGCCGACATGCAGGTCCACCTCGAGCGCGAGCGCGGGCCGCTGCCGGCGCGCGACGAGCGCTGGCGCGTCGGCGAGCTGATCGCCCACTGCCGGGCGGAGGCGCCGGCGCTCGAGGCGGCGCTCTGGGCGATCGCCCTCGACCACGAGGCGCGCGCGATGGACGCCGCCGTGCTCGAGCCCGGCGCGCGCGAGGCGGTTGCCGGCGCCCGCGGGCTCGGCCTCGGGACGGCCCTCTGGACCAACAACGCGCGGGCGCTCACCCTGCCCGCGCTCGCCCGCCTCGGGCTCGCCGCGCTACTCGACCTGGTCGTCACCCGCGACGACATGCGCGCGCTCAAGCCGGACCCCGACGGCTGGCGGGTGATCGCCGGCCACTTCGGCCCAGCCGGCGCCGCCGCGAGCGTCGCGCGCGCGGCCGTCGTGGTCGGCGACTCGTGGGTGGACGGGCTCGCCGCGGCCGCCGTGGGCGTGCCGTTCGTGGCCTACCGCGCCGACCACGCCTCGCTCGCGCGCTTCAAGGTGACGCCGGCCGCGCACCTCGCCGAGCTCGCGCACCTGCCCGCGTGGCTCGCCGCGCGCGGTCCGGGGGGCTAGCGTGGACCTCTTCGAGGAGCCCGTCCCCGCGCCGCCGGCCGGCGCGGCCCCGCCGCCCCTCGCCGACCGGATGCGCCCGCGCACGCTCGACGACGTCCTGGGCCAGCCGCACCTGCTCGGGCCGGGGCGCGTGCTGCGGGTCGCGCTCGAGAGCGGCGAGCTGCACTCGATGATCCTCTGGGGCCCGCCCGGCTCCGGCAAGACCACGCTCGCCTCGCTCATGGCGCACGTCACCGGCGCGCGCTTCGCGGCGTTCTCCGCGGTCCTGTCGGGCGTGAAGGAGATCCGCGAGGTCATCGCCGAGGCGGCGCGCGACCGCGCCCGGCGCGGCACGCGCACGATCCTGTTCGTGGACGAGATCCACCGGTTCAACCGCGCGCAGCAGGACGCCTTCCTGCCGCACGTGGAGCGGGGCACGCTCGTCCTCGTCGGCGCCACGACCGAGAACCCGTCGTTCGAGGTCAACGGGGCCCTGCTGTCGCGCTGCCGCGTGTACGTGCTGCGCGCGCTCGGCGCGGACGACCTGCTCGCGATCATGCGCCGCGCCCTCGCCGACGCCGAGCGGGGGCTCGCCGCCGAGGCGCCCGCGGTCACCGACGACGCGCTCCGCCTGATCGCGGGGATCGCGAACGGCGACGCGCGCACGGCGCTCAACGTGCTCGAGCTGGCCGTGCGGCTGGCGCCGCGCGAGGCCGGGCGGGCCGCCGTCACCGACGCGACGGTCCGCGAGGCCGCCCAGCGGCGCACGCTCCTGCACGACCGGGCGGGCGAGGAGCACTACAACCTGATCTCCGCGCTGCACAAGTCGCTGCGGGACTCCGACCCCGACGCGGCGCTCTACTGGCTCGTGCGCATGCTCGAGGCGGGCGAGGACCGCCTCTACGTCGCGCGCCGGCTCGTCCGGTTCGCCTCCGAGGACGTCGGCAACGCCGACCCGGGGGCGCTCGCGCTCGTGCTCGCGGCCAGGGACGCCTACGACTTCCTGGGCACGCCGGAGGGCGAGCTCGCGCTCGCGCAGGCGACGCTCTACCTGGCGCTCGCGCCCAAGTCCAACGCGGCCTACGTCGCCTACGGCGCCGCGCAGGCGGACGTGCACGAGCGCCCGGCCGAGCCCGTCCCGCTGCACATCCGCAACGCGTCGACCCCGCTCATGCAGGAGCTGGGCTACGGCGCGGGCTACCAGTACGCGCACGACGCGCCCGAGGCGCGGGTGGACCAGGAGGACCTGCCCGACGCCCTCCGGGGCCGCGAGTACTACCGGCCGACCGACCGGGGGTTCGAAGCGGAGCTCGCGCGCCGGCTCGCCGCGTGGCGGCGCTGGCGGGCGGAGCACCGGGAATCTGGGAGGTAGCGCATGCGGTGGTTCGAGTGGTGGCGCTGGCGCCACACGCTGCTGCTGATCGCGACCACAGGGTTCCTCGCCGCCTACTTCGGGCTGATCACCTGGGGCCACGTCGAGCAGGCGCTCGAGCGCCTGGCGGCCGAGGGGCGCATCGAGGCGTTCCAGAGCCCGATGGGGCGCGGCGAGGCCATCTTCACGAGCTTCATGTTCGTGATGCTGTCGCCGCTGGCGGCGCTCGCGGCCTTCGGCCTCTACACGTTCTGCGGCGCCGTCATCGCCGGGCTCCTGCGCACGCTGATCCCGAGCGCGGCCGTGCCCGACTGGCTCCTGACCATCGCGGGCTACGGCACGCTCGTCGGCACGGCCTCGTACGTGCACCCCGTGTGGTTCCCGTACCTGGTGGACGTGGCGGCGCTGATCGCGCGCGCGCTCCTGATCGCGACGCGCGTCGACTAGTATTCCGTTCTCGAAGAGCACGTGGAGTCCGGGCCGCCAGGCGCGGGCGGGAGGGGTCGACGGGACCACGCGGCACGCGTCCGCCTGGCCCGTTGTGGCGGGGCTCCATCCGCGCGCTCGGGGCCCGCCGCCCACGTGGCGGGAACGGGTCCCCGTTGACCCCTCCCGCCCGCGCCTGGCGGCCGGTCACGCGGCGACCGGTCGCATGAATTCGTGGACGGCGACGACCGAGAACAAAGTCAGGCGACGGTCCCTGGAGCCGCCGGCGCCGCGTCGCGGGCGACGACGAACGGGAACGCCATCACGACCAGCACGAGGTCGAGCACCTCGGCGTCGCCGAAGTTGTACTCGAAGAGCCCCATCACGAGGAACCCGGTCACCGCCGCGAGGCTGCCCGCGACGAGCGCGCGGTCGTCGGCGCGCGCGCGCGGCAGCGCGCGGTAGATCCCGGCCGCGCGCCGGTAGAAGGCCACCCAGATCCAGAGCCACGCGGCGAGCCCGAGGAGGCCGCGCTCCGCGGCGATCTGGACGAGGTTGTTGTGGAGGTGGCTCGTGTGCGTGCGCACGCCCTCCGGGTCCTTGTACTCGGGGTAGTGGCGGCGCACGGCGCCCGGCCCGAGGCCGAGGAGCGGCGCCTCGCGCAGCATGCGGCCGCCCGCGCGCCAGAGATGCAGGCGCTCGCGCGCGGTGCTCTCCGTGGGATCGAGCGTGGAGAAGAGCCGCGCCTGGAACGGCGAGTGCACGCTGAGCGCCACCACGATCGCGCCCACGATCGGCAGGACCAGCGCCAGCCGCCGGCTCAGGACGACGAGGAGCCCGATCGCGGCGGCGCAGCCGAGCCACGCGCTGCGCACGAGCGTGAGCCCGAGGGCGACCAGCGCGAGCACGGTCGGCGGCAGCGCGCGCCAGGCGCCCCCGGCGCCCTGCGCGAGGCGCGCCAGCGCCAGCGCCAGCGCGACGGTGAGGGTCCCCGCGAAGGTCATGTAGATGCTGAAGAAGCCCTTGGCGCGGAACGGCTGCGTGACGCGGCAGTGCTCGAGCCGGACCTTGAGCAGCGCGCCCGCCCAGTCGGGCAGCGGGACGCTCGTGGTGCAGGCCCAGGTCTGCACGAGGGCGTAGGTCGAGGCGACCGCGACCGCGGCGAAGAAGACGCCGAGCGCGCGCCGGACGTGGGCCGCGTCCTGGAAGGCGTCGAGCACCGCCCAGAGGAGCGCGAGCCAGACCACCCCGAGCGCCCGGTCGAGCGCGTCCCACGGCTCGCGCGCCCCCACGGCCGAGGCGAGCGAGACCGCGGCGAACGCGAGCACGGGGGCCGCGAGGGGCGCGCGGAACCGCCGCCGCGCCGCCGGCGCGCGCAGGCGCACGAGCAGGGCGAGGCCGAGCAGCGCGGCGACGATCTGGATCGCCGTGATCGACGTGGCGAGCGCCGCGAGCAGGACGACGAGCAGGACCGGCCGCGCGCGATCCGCGAAGGCGGTGAGCACTGTCCTGCTAGAATACCCCGCATGCCGCGCCTGCGCGTCGGCGTGATCTTCGGCGGCCGCTCCGGCGAGCACGAGGTCTCCCTCGCCTCCGCCGCGTCGGTGATCGCGGCCCTCGAGGCGCACGGCCACGCCGTGGTCCCCCTCGGCGTCACCCGCGACGGCCGCTGGCTCGTCGGCGGCGACCCGCTGCGCGCGCTCGCGGCCGAGGCGCGCGTGGCGCTGCCGTCCGACGACGCCGCCGCCGCCGTGAAGAAGGCGCTCGCCGACCGCGCCGAGGCGGTGGACGCCCAGGCGACGGCCGGGCTGGTGCGCGCCGAGCCGGCCGGCGGGCTCCCGGCCGAGCTGCGCCAGGGCCTCGACGTCGTCTTCATCGCGCTGCACGGACCCTACGGCGAGGACGGCACGATCCAGGGCCTCCTCGAGCTGGCCGACGTGCCCTACGTCGGCGCCGGCGTCCTCGCCTCGGCCGTCGGGATGGACAAGGCGATGATGAAGACCGTCTTCCGCGCGCACGGCCTGCCCGTCGTCGAGCACGTGCTCGTGCGGCGCCGCGAGTGGCGGCAGGCGCCCGCGGCCGTCGCGCGCCGGGTCAGCGAGGCGATCGGCTTCCCCTGCTTCGTCAAGCCCTCGAACCTCGGCTCGTCGGTCGGCATCAGCCGGGTCCCGGACGCCGCCGCCCTGCCGGGGGCGCTCGACGAGGCCGCGCGCCACGACCGGAAGCTCCTGGTCGAGCGCGCCGTGCGCGGGCGCGAGATCGAGGTGAGCGTGCTCGGCAACGACGAGCCCGTCGCCTCCCGGCCCGGCGAGATCACCTACGGCGGCGAGTGGTACGACTACGCGACCAAGTACGCCGAGGGCCAGGCGCGGCTCACCGTCCCCGCGCCGGTCACGCCCGCCGAGACCCGGCGCTTCCAGGACCTGGCGGTGGCGGCCTTCCGCGCGATCGACTGCGCGGGCATGGCGCGCGTGGACTTCTTCCTCGAGGACGGGCGCATCCTCGTCAACGAGATCAACACGATCCCGGGGTTCACGGCGACGAGCGGCTACGCGCGGATGTGGGAGGCCTCGGGGCTCGCCTACGCCGACCTCGTGGACCGGCTGCTCGCCCTGGCCCTCGAGCGCCACCAGGACCAGGGTGCCGCCCCCTGACATCCTCATCGCGGGCGGCGGCACCGGCGGGCACACGAGCCCGGGCCTCGCCGTCGCCCCGCTCCTCGCGGCCCGCGGCCTGGGCTGCGCGTGGATCGGCTCGCGCACGGGCCTCGAGGCCCGGCGCGTGCCCGAGGCCGGCATCCCCTACTACGCGATCCCGACGGGCAAGCTCCGGCGCCCCTTCGCCTGGCGCAACGTGGTCGACCTGCTCGTGCGCGTGCCCGCGGGCGTCGTCGCCGCCTTCACCATCCTCGGGCGCCTGCGCCCGGGCGTCGTGCTCGCGACAGGCGGTTACGTCGCCGTGCCGGTCATGCTCGCGGCGGCCGCGCGCGGCATCCCGATCGTCCTGCACGAGCAGACCGCGGTGCCCGGGCTCGCCAGCCGCCTGGGCGCGCGGCTCGCCCGCCGGGTCGCCGTCACGTTCGCGGCGAGCGCCGGGCACTTCCCGGCGCGCAAGGTCGTCCTGACGGGCAACCCGCTCCGCCCCGAGCTGCGCGGCCGCGCGCCCGCCGACGCCGCCGCCCGCTTCGGCCTCGACGCGGCGCTGCCGCTCGTCTACGTCACGGGCGGCGCGCAGGGCGCCCAGCGGATCAACCGCGCCGTCGGCGAGACGCTCGGGCCGCTCCTCGAGCGCGCCCAGGTGATCCACCAGTGCGGGGACAACCCGGCGACGGGCGACCGGGCGTGGCTCGAGGCGCGCCGGGCGGCCCTGTCCGAGGCGCTCCGGCGGCGCTACGCGGTCGTGCCCTGGGTCGGCGCCGAGCTGGCGGGGATCTACGCCGCCGCCGCGCTCGTCGTGGCGCGCGCGGGCGCCGGCACCGTGAACGAGTGCTGCCAGCTCGGCCTGCCCGCCCTCTACGTCCCGCTGCCCGGCACGCGGGGCGACGAGCAGACGGCCAACGCCCGGCTGGTCGAGCACGCCGGCGGCGCCGTCGTGCTCCCGCAGGCCGCGCTCACGCCCGCGCGCCTGCTCGCCGAGGTGGGCGCGCTGCTCGCCGACCCGGCCCGGCTCAAGGAGATGGGCGAGCGCGCGCGGCGCCTGGCCGTTCCCGACGCCGCCGAGCGCCTCGCGGCGCTCCTGGCGGAGGCGGCGTGAGCTCAGCCGGCCGGCGGGCGGCCGCGCAGGTCGAAGCGCAGCGGGCAGCCGTCGCAGCGCGGCCGCGTCCGGCAGTGCGCCTTGCCCACCGCCACGAGGAGCGCGTGCAGCTCGTTGAAGAGCGCCGGGTCGGACGGCAGGTGCGCCTCCACGACGCGCCGGGCCTCCGCGTAGCCCGCCCGGCGGCCGAGCAGCCGGTGGCGGGCCAGCACGCGCCGCGCGTAGGCGTCGGCGACGAAGACCGGCCGGCCGGCCGCGTAGAGCAGGATCGCGTCGGTCGTCTCGGGGCCGAGGCCTTGGACCGCGAGCAGCTCGCGGCGGAGCGGGCCGAGCGGCAGCCGCGCCAGCGGCGCGAAGCGTCCGCCGGCGCGCAGGAGCAGCCAGCGCGTGAGCGCCAGGAGCCGGCGCGCCTTGAGGCGCGGCGTGCCCGCCGGGCGGATCACCCGGGCGAGCGCCGGCGCCCGCGTCGCCGCGAGCCGGCGCGGCCGGAGCAGGCCCGCGGCGCGGAGCGCGGCCACCGCGCGCGCGGCGCTCGGCCAGGCGGTGTGCTGGGTGAGGACGGCGCCCAGCGCGACCTCGTAGGGCGTCCGGCCGGGCCACCAGCGCTGCGGGCCGTAGCGCCGCTCGAGCGCCCGGTACAGGCGCAGCAGCCGCGCCTTGACCCGGTCGCGGGGCGCTAGGCGGATGCTCGGGCTCATCGTCCTGCTCCAGACGCTGGTCGTCGCGGTGAGCGGGCCCGCGACGTCACCGCAGTACCTGCCGCTGCGCGTCGCGGCCGCCGAGGGCGACTTCGCGCGCGAGGGGCTCGACGTGCGGCTCCGGACGACGCGCGCGGAGTCGGGCGCGGCCGAGGCGCTCGCCCAGGGGCAGGCGGACCTGGCCGCCACCACGCTCGAGGCGATGCTGCGCTTCGGCCCGCGCCAGCCGACCCAGCACGCGAGCCTGGTCTTCGGCCTCACGGCGGCGCCGCCCTGCGCGCTCGTCGTCGGCGCCGCCCAGGCCGCGGCGGTGCGCGTCGTGGACGACCTCGCGGGCCTCCGCGTCGGCGTCTCGACGCCCGGCGCGCCCGAGCACGCGTGGCTCGGCTGGCTCCTGGCCCGGGCGGGGATCAGCGTGGCCCAGCTCCACGTCGTGAGCGTCGGCACCCGCGGCCTCGTCGCCGCGCTCGAGGCGGGCGAGATCCACGCCGGGCTCGCGTACGAGCCCGACGCGACGCGGCTCCTCGCGGAGGGCCGCGCCAGGCTCCTCGCCGATTTCCGGACGCCCGCGGCCGTCGCCCGAGCCCTCGGCGCCGGGAGCGTGAACGCGGCCGTCTTCGCGCGCGCCGACCGCCGCCCGGCGGACGCCGACCTCGCCCGCGTCGCGCGGGCGCTCCTGGCCGCCGTGGCGCGCCTGCGCACGGCCGGCGCCGAGGCGCTCGGCGCCGGGCTCCCGGCGCGTGTCGTCGGGGCCCCGACGGAGTTCGAGGCGCGGCTCGCGGCGAGCCGGGACCTCTGGCTGCCGGACGGCCTCGTGTCCACCGAGCAGGTGAAGCAGACGATCGTGATCGTGCGCTCGCACACGCCCCTGCCCGTGAGCCTGCGGATCCCCGGCGCCGAGCGGCTGCTTCACCTCGAGCCCCTCCGGAGCGCGCTCAAGGCGCGGCCGGCGCGCTGACGGGCAGGCCGAACCCCGCCAGCAGCCGCCGCGCCGCCTCGACGGGGAGCCCGACGACGTTGGTGTAGGAGCCCACGAGCCCGTCCACGAGGCGCCCGCCCAGGTCCTGGATCGCGTAGGCGCCCGCCTTGTCGAGCGGCGCGCCGCTCGCCACGTAGGCGTCGAGCGTCGCCTCCGGGTAGCCCGCCATCAGCACCCGCGTGCGCGCCGTGGCGGAGGCCGCGCGCCCGGTCGCGGCGTCGACGACGGCCACGCCGGTCCAGACCTCGTGCCCCCGGCCGCGCAGGCGGCGGAGCATCGCCCGCGCCTCGGCGGGCCCCGCCGGCTTGCCGAGCACCTCGCCGCCGAGCACGACGACCGTGTCCGCGGCCAGCACGACGCCCCGGCCGGCGCGCCGGGCGACGGCGCGCGCCTTCCGCAGGGCGAGCGCGGCCACGGCCGGGGCGATGGGGCCGGCGTCGAGCGTCTCGTCCACGTCGCTCGCCTCGACCGCGAAGTCGGGACAGATCCGCCGGAGCAGCTCGCGCCGCCTGGGCGAGGCCGACGCCAGGATCAGCACCGGCGGCTCAGAGCCGCCGGAGCGTGAGCGCGGCGATGACGATCCCGACGACGCCGACCAGGTTGACCTTGAGCGCGAGGCCGACGGTGAGCGCCAGGAAGCGCAGGTCGAGGGTCACCGGCGGGGTCAGGCCGATCGTGGGGCCGCGCGTGAGCAGGTCCTGGCCCCAGCCGGAGGGCAGGAGGCCGCCGAGCAGCTCGCCCAGGAGCGAGCCCACCACGAGGCCGGCGACGACGACCAGGAGGATCAGCCCGACGCCTCGCTGGGCCGCCACGTGCGACGCCGCCGTCAGGTGAGGATCAGGGGGTGCGCGTCGGTGACGATGCGGGTCTGCTCGCCCAGCGCCTTGCGGACGTGCTTGGGCAGCGCGAAGGCGTGCTGGTGGGTGGTGCCGTCCCAGTAGCCGAGGGTGCCCTTGAGGCGCTCGGCGACGAGCGCGTCCACCGCCGGGGCGAGCTGGCGGCAGGGGTCGATCTTCTTCGAGGCCAGGATGAAGCCCCACGGCGTGCCGAAGCACGACACGTAGGTCTGGTAGCCGGCCACCACCGGGAAGACCTCGCGCAGGGTCCGGTGGATCGCCGTGTAGAAGCCGAGCTCGCCCACCTTGGTCATGCCGGCCTGCATGGTCATGGTGCCGCCCGGCGTGAGCCGGTCGCGGACGAGCGAGTAGAACTCCCTGGTGAACAGCAGGCAGGCCGGGCCGGCCTCGAGGGGCTCGACCAGGTCCACCGTGATGAAGTCGAACCGCTCGGCGGTCTTCTCCAGGTACGCCCGGGCGTCCTCGTGCCGGAGCTCGGTCCGCCGGTCCTCGAAGGCGCCCTGGTGCATCTCGGGCAGGTGCTGCTTGCAGAGGTCCACCACCTCGCCGTCGATGTCCACCATGACGGCGCGCTCGATCGAGGGGTAGCGCAGGATCTCGCGCAGGGTCGCCCCCTCGCCGCCGCCGATGACCAGGGCGCTCCGCGGGGGGCCCTCGGTGGCCAGCAGGCCGGGGTGGACGAGGGCCTCGTGGTAGATGAACTCGTCAGCCTGGCTGGACTGGATCCGCCCGTCGAGCACCAGGGCCTTGCCGTAGTCGGCCGTGACCATGATCTCGACGTGCTGGAACTTGGTCTGCGTCTCCACGAGCGTCCGCACGACGGCGTGCATGTGCCCCTCGACGGCGGTCGTGGTCTCGAAGAACCACTTGTAGGACTGCGGACTGATCAACTGACGGCGACCGGACTCTTGTTGACGATCGGGACCGCCGAGTTGAGGAACATGCCGCGCTGGACGTCGACCACCGCGGTCCGCTCGGAGGCGAACTGCTCGACGAGGTAGGTGGCCGCGATCTCCGGCTGGAGCACGTCGCCGCAGGAGAAGATGTCGACGGCCGCGTACCGGTACTCGGGCCAGGTGTGGATCGAAAGGTGGGACTCGGCGATCACGACGACTCCGCTGATGCCGAACGGGTTGAACTCGTGGAAGACGACGTCGACGATGGTGGCTTGCGCCCGCCTCGCGGCCTCGACCAAGGCCCCCTTGACGGTCTCGAGGTTGTTGATGGCGTCAGGATCGCAATCGAACAACTCGAGCAGCAGGTGTCGTCCCAGAGCGTTCAATCCACCGGCCCTCCTTCCTCCGATCCGTTCATCTACCGCACCTCTCCTGCGACGCGGACCCCGCATCGCTGTTTCACCGCGAAAAAATTTCCTTCTCCTACCGAAATCTGATTCACTCTAGGGCCCGGTTTTTTCGATTGCAAGAAAAAAACGCCGTCTCGGCGGCTTTTCCGGCGCCCTCCGGGGCGTCTCCGGGCGGCGCCGAGCGCCCGCGGCGGCCTCCGGCGGACCACTTTTCTCTTGCATTCGCTCGACGCCCCGGTAGAGTGACGGAAGATTTTGTCGCTCGCGCGCGCGGGCTCGACGATCGGAGGCGAGAGGCAGGAGTGGCGGCACGAAGGAGGAGCGGATGACGAAGACGGTCTCGATGGCGGCTGCGACGGTCGGCCACGCCGAAGGGGGCACGCCCCTCAACGCCTTCGACAACGCGCTGCTGGCCGCGGGCATCGGCAACATCAACCTCATCAAGGTCTCCAGCATCGTCCCTCCCGACGTCTCGATCATCGAGCTGCCGAAGATCAAGCCGGGCGCCCTCATCCCGACGGCGTACGCGGCGATGACCAGCGACGTGCCCGGCCAGACGGTGGCCGCCGCGGTCGGCTACGCCCTGCCGGACGACCCGGCCAAGCCGGGCGTCATCATGGAGTTCCACGACATCGCCACCCGCCAGCAGGCCGAGCGCGCCATCCGCGCCATGCTCGAGGAGGCGTTCCAGGTCCGCGGCGAGCCGATCCGGGAGCTCGGGGTCTTCGCGGTCGAGCACACGGTCGAGCGGTCCGGCTGCGCCCTGGCCGCCGTCACGCTGCTCGCCGAGCAGGACCTGGTCTAGGCGCGGCGCCCGCAGTCCCGGGCGCGCTGGCGCGACGTCCGTGAAGAGCCCGTACAGCGCCCCCCGCCTATACGAGATCGCCTTCGACATGAACCGGAAGGCCGAGGTGGACTTCCTCGTCCACTGCTTCCGGCGCTACGCCCGCCGCCCCGTCCGCCGGGTCCTCGACATCGCCTGCGGCACCGGTCCGCACCTGATCCGCCTCGCCGACCGGGGCTACGCGATGACGGGCCTCGACCTCTCGCCCGAGAACGTCGCCTACCTCCGGGCGCGGCTCGCCGCCCACGGCCGCCGGGGCGAGCTCGTCGTCGGCGACATGACCGACTTCCGCCTCGCCCGCCCGGTGGACGCGGCGATCTGCATGCAGGACTCCCAGGGCCACCTCCTCACGAACGCCGAGCTCGTGGCCCACCTCCGGGCGGTGGCGCGCGCGCTCCGCCGGGGCGGCCTCTACGTCTTCGACCGCTACATGGCCTCCTCCTGGATCGACCCGGCGCGGCGCTGGTCGTGGTCCCGGCGGCGCGGCCGGCTCATCGTGCGCGCCTCGTTCTCGGCCCTGCTCGACGTCGACCCGGTGACGCAGACGTTCCGGGAACGGATGCTGCTCGAGGCCGTCGAGAACGGGCGGCGCCGGGTCTACCGCCAGACCCACACCTCGCGCATGGTGTTCCCCCAGGAGCTGCGGGCGCTGGTCGAGCTGGCCGGCGGCTTCGAGTTCGTCCAGTGGTTCTTCGGCTTCAAGCCGCACCAGGTCCTCGAGCGCTCGAAGCACCCGCTCCTGATGGTCGTCGTCCTGCGCAAGCGCTAGCGCCATGACGCGGGCGGTGCTGAGGCTCAAGCGGGGCCGCGAGGCGCGCGCCCGGTCGCACCCCTGGATCTTCAAGGGCGACGTGGCCGACGTGACCGACGTGGCGCCGGGCTCGGCGGTGGCCGTCGTGGACGCCGCCGGGCGGTTCGTCGGCCGGGGCTTCTACAACCCGCGCCCGGCGCTCTGCTGCCGCCTGCTCACCTGGGCCGACGAGCCGCTGGACGAGGCGTTCTTCCGCCGCCGGCTGGGCGAGGCGCTGGCACTCAGGGCCCGCGGCCCTGCGGGCCTGCCGCCGCTCGGCCGCCTCGTCTGGAGCGAGGCCGACGGCCTGCCCGGCCTCGTCGTGGACCGCTACGGGCCGGCGCTCGTCGTCCAGTGCCTGACCCTCGGCATGGCGCGCTGCCGGCCGCTCGTGCTCGACGGGCTCGCGGCGCTGACGGACGGGCTCCCCGCCTTCGCGCACGACGAGGCGGCGCCGGCGCGGCTCGAGGGCTTCGAGCCCGCCCACGGCTGGGCCCGCGGCGCCGGGCCCGCGAGCGTCGAGGTCGAGGAGGACGGCGTCCGGTTCCGGGTGACGCTCGGCGCCGGGCACAAGACGGGGCTCTACCTGGACCAGCGCGAGAACCGCGCGCGCGCCGGCGGCCTGGCGGCCGGCCGCGACGTGCTCGACGCCTTCTGCTACGCGGGCGGCTTCGCCTGTCATGCGCTCGCGGGCGGCGCCCGCCGCGCCGTGCTGCTCGAGTCCTCCCCCGAGGCGCTCGCGGCCGCGCGCGCGAACCTGGCGCTCAACGGCGTCGCCGCCCGGGCGGAGGTCGTCGCGGCCAACGTCTTCGACGAGCTCAGGCGCCTGGAGCGCGCCGGCGCCCGCTTCGGCCTCTGCGTGCTCGACCCGCCGCCCTTCGCTCGGAGCCGGAGCGCCCTCGAGGCCGCGCTCCGGGGCTACAAGGAGATCAACCTCCGGGCGATGCGGCTGCTCGCGCCGGGCGGGCATCTCCTGACCTTCTCCTGCTCCTACCACGTCTCCGAGGCGCTCTTCGAGGAGGTCTGCCGCGAGGCGGCTGCCGACGCCGGCGTGCGCCTGCGCCTGCTCGCCCCGCTCGGCCAGGCGAGCGACCATCCCGTCCTGCTCACCGTGCCCGAGACGCGTTACCTGAAGGGCCTGCACCTCGAGGCCGTCTGACGCGACCGGCGGAGGAGTCGCCGCCGAAGCTGTCTTCCCCGTCGGTTTCCTGCTGTCGGAGCAGCGGGGGACAGGTGCTACCTGATTTTCACCTCACTAGCCCGATCATTAACTGGCGCGCACAGCAAGGAAGACGTCCACCGCCGTGGCACCCGTGAAGCCCGCCCCCGTCAGCGTGACGAGGAGCGAGAGCGTCCCGGCCGCCCCGCTCGCCGGCGCGAGCGCCGTGATCACCGGGACCAGCGTCACGGCCACGCCCGGCGCCGCCTCGAAGGTGAGTCCGCTGCTGCCGACCGCCACGCTCACGGCGCCCGTCACCGCGCCGTCGACGTTCTCGGGGAGCGGGGCCAGGGCCACGCTGACCGCGCCGCCCGCGATGAACACCGGCGGCGGCTCCACCACCGTAGGGGCCAGCGCCACCACGTCGAGCCCCCGCACCTCGCACGCCACGGGCCCGAGCGGGGCGCTCGCGCCGAGCACCAGCGCGAGCGTGAGCTGGTCCAGGTCCGTCCGGACCTGCTGGACGGTGACGCCGGGCGTCGTGCACACGACGCTCGCGCCCGCCAGGTTCGCGCCCGTGACCGTGAGCGGGACCGTCGTCCCCTGGGTCCCGCTCGCGGCCGAGGTCGCGGTGATCGTCGTCGTCTGGCTGAGCCCGGTCTCGCGGGTGATGCGCACGAGGTTGCCGACGGCGCGGGGTGATGCGAGCGGTTTCCAGGAACTGTACGTTGGAGCACCTGTGAGTGGCGACCGTAGGACGATCCGGAATGTGAACTTCGCGGCTTGGCGCGATCCGCCGCCTGGCGAGCGGCTTGCTCCACGCGCGACGCCCTGCATCAGCCGGCGCGTCGGTTCAGCGCTGGCGCCGGCTCCCGGTCACGTCACCAGCGCCGCGTCTCGCCGTGCTTGAGGAGCCAGACGCGGTCGGCGCCGAGCCCGAGTCGCGCGCCCTCGGCGGCGAGCCGCCGCGGCGGCTCGGCGATCGGCTCCTCGGCGAGATCGAACGTGCCCCAGTGGATCGGCACCAGGCGCTGCCCGCGGACGTCGCCGAGGGCTCGCAGCGCCTCCTCGGGCGAGGTGTGGGCGGGCTTCATGATCACCTCGGGCAGATAGGCGCCGATCGGGATCGCGGCGAGGTCGAAGGGCCCGAGCCGCTCGCCGATCTCGCGCAGGCCGTCCCAGTAGGCCGTGTCCCCCGCGAAGTAGAGGCGCTTGGCGCGCCCGGCGACGGTCCAGCCCGCCCAGAGGCGCCGGTTGCGGTCCCAGGGCGTGCGCCCGGAGAAGTGCTGGGCCGGCACCGCCGTGACCCGGAGCCCGCGGACCTCGCGGTGCTGCCACCAGTCGAGCTCCTCGACCTCCGTGATGCCGAGCTCGGCGAACCAGGCCCGGAGCCCGAGCGGCACCAGGAAGCGCGGACGGTGGGCGGCGGCGAGCCGCCGCACCGTGCCGACGTCGAGGTGGTCGTAGTGGTCGTGCGAGATCAGCACGACGTGGATCGGCGGGAGGTCCTCGAACGCGAGCCCGGGTGGCATCACCCGCCCGGGCCCGCCGAACGAGACGGGGCTCGCCCGCTCGCTCCAGTGGGGATCGGTCAGCACGTTGACGCCGTCGAGCTGGATCAGGAGCGTCGAGTGCCCGACCCACGTCACCGTGTCGGCGCCGGGGTTGCCGCGCAGGGCCGCGAGGTCGCTCGCCACGCGTGGCAGGTCCGCCCTGCGCGGCGCGAAGGTCGTCGCGAGCATGCGCCCGACGAAGAACCTGAGCCGGACCCAGGCGCCGGCCGGCGCGGCCGCGGCGCCCGTGTTGGCGAAGCCGCGCGCGCGGTGGTGGGCCGGCGCGCCCGGCACGGGGCCGCCCACGCCCACGCAGCCGCCCGCCGCGAGGGCCAGCAGCAGGAGCGCCCCGGCCCGCGTCAGGCGGCGCCCTCCGCCAGCGGCAGCTCGATGACGAACACCGCGCCGCCCTCCGGGTGGTTGCCCGCCCGGAGCCGGCCGCCGAGCTCGGTGATGAGGCCGTAGGAGACCGAGAGCCCGAGGCCGCTGCCCTCGCCGGGCGGCTTGGTCGTGAAGAACGGGTCGAAGACCTTCGGCAGGACGTCCGCGGGGATCCCCGGGCCCGTGTCGCGGACCTCGACGTGCCCCGAGCCGTCGGCCGACCAGACGCGCACGCTCAGCACGCGCTCGCGCTCCTGGCCGGCCATCGCCTGGTGGGCGTTCTGGACGAGGTTCAGCAAGACCTGCTGGAGCTGGTTGTCGTCGGCCAGGACGGCCGGGCAGCGGGCGAAGTCCGTCACGACGCGGATCCCGTCCTGCTGGAGCTGGTAACCCTTGAGCTCGAGGACCCGCCGCGCCTGGTCGGCGAGCGAGCACGGGCGCCGCTCGGGCGTGTAGTGGCGCGCGAACATCAGCAGGTTCTGGACGATGCGGGCCGCGCGCGTGGCCTCGTCGGCCACGATGCCGAGCCGCTCGCGCACGTGCGGCGTCACCTCCGGGTGCCCGAGCAGCAGGTGGGTCTGGCCCAGGATCGTCGTCAGCGGGTTGTTGATCTCGTGGGCGACGCCCGAGGCCAGCTCGCCGACGGCGGAGAGCTTCTCGGCACGGATGAGCTGCTCCTGGGCGCGCCGGAGCTCGTCGAGCTGCCGGCGCGTCTCCGAGTACAGGCGCGCGTTGTCGAGCGCGATCCCGATCTGGTCGGCCGCCGCCTCGACGAGGGCCACCTCGTGCGCGTCGAAGCGGTCCAGGGTCTTCCGGCCGAGCGAGAGCGTGCCGAGGATCCGCCCGCGGCAGTGGATCGGCACGCAGATGAAGCCGCGGATCTGCTCCTCCTGGACCGTCGCCTTCGCCGGCGGGAACAGGTGCGGATCCTCGTACGTCTTCTCGAGCTGGAGCGTCTCGCCGGTGGCGGCGACGCGGCCGATCAGCCCCTGCCCCACGGGCAGCACCTGGTTGACCTCGCGCAGGCGGGCGGACATGCCCCGGTCGCCGCGGAGCTGGAGCGTGGCGCCGTCCTGGGACAGGAGGTGGAGGCTCGCGATCTCGTGGCCGGTGACCTGCGTCAGCGCCTCGACCGCGGTGCGCAGGACGTCGTCGACGTCGAGCGTGCGGTTGACGATCTCCGCGACCCGGTGCAGGATGCCGAGGTGCGACTCGACGCTCGGGCGGCCCGGCGCCGGGCGCGCCGGCTCAGCGGGCGCCGGGGAGCGAGCCGCGCGCCGCTTCACGCCGACGCCTGGCCGCCCGCCCGCGTGACGAGCGTGTAGACGAGCTCGAGCGCCGCGTCCAGCCGCTCGGGGTCCTTGCCGCCGGCCTGGGCGAGGTCGGGCCGGCCGCCGCCGCCGCCGCCGACGGCCCGGGCGACCTCCTGGACGAGCTTGCCCGCGTGGAAGCGCCGGGTGAGGTCCTTCGTCACCGCGGCGACCAGGCTCACCTTGCCGTCCGCCACGCCCCCCACGCACACGACGCCCGAGCCGAGGCGCTCGCGCAGCGTGTCGGCGACCGCGCGGAGCCCGTCGGGATCGAGGCCGTCCACCCGCGCCGCCAGGACGGCCACCCCGTGGATCCGGCGCGCCAGCGCCACCAGGCTCTCGGCGCGCGCGCGGGCCTGGCCCGCCTCGAGCTCGCCGAGCCGCTTCTCGAGCGCGCGCTGCTCCTCGAGCAGCCGCTGGAGCCGCCTGGGGACCTCGAGCGGGCCGATCTTGAGGAGCTCCGCCGCCTCGCGGAGCGCGGCCTCCTTGCGGGCGACGCTCTCGAGCGCCGCGGTGCCGGCGACGGCCTCGATGCGCCGCACGCCGGAGGCGACCGCGCCCTCCGCGCTCACCTTGAGCAGGCCGATCTCGCCCGTCCGGTCGAGGTGGGTGCCGCCGCAGAGCTCGACCGAGAAGTCGCCGATCCGGATGACGCGCACCCGGTCGCCGTACTTCTCGCCGAACAGCGCCATCGCGCCCATCCGGAGCGCCTCGTCGAGATCCATCTCCATGCGCACGACCGCCGTGTCGGCCTGGACCTGCTCGTTGACCAGCGACTCGACCGCCTCGACCTCCCGGTCGCGCACCGCGTTGCCGTGGGAGAAGTCGAACCGCAGGTGGTCGGGCGCCACGAGCGAGCCGGCCTGCGTCACGTGCGTGCCGAGCACCCGGCGGAGCGCGGCGTGCAGCAGGTGCGTGCCCGTGTGGTGCTGCCGGAGCCCCTGCCGGCGCGGGCTCTCGACGCTCACCGCGACCTCCTCCCCCTCGTGGAAGCCGCCCTGCGCCACGCGGACGCGGTGGACGATGAGCTTCGCGCCGCGGTAGTACGTGTCGAGGAGCTGCCCGCGCCCCGCGCGCCCCGCGAGCGTGCCGGTGTCGCCGACCTGGCCGCCGGACTCGGCGTACGCCGGCGTGCGGTCGAGGATCAGCTCGACCTCGGCGCCCGCGCCGACCTCGCGCAGGCGCCGCGCGCCGCCCCCCGCGGCGTCCACGATGGCGAGGATGCGCGCCGGCGCCGTCAGGCTCTCGTACCCGACGAACTCGACCGCCGGGAGCTCCGCCGAGAGGCGCGTGTAGACGGCCGCGGCCTCGGCGTCGTCGCCCGCGCCGAATGCCGCGCCCGCCCGGGCGCGCTCGCGCTGGGCCTCCATCTCGGCCTCCGCGGCCGCGCGCGTGGCGTCCGTGACGCGCCAGCCCGCGTCCTGGAAGACCTCCTCGGCCAGGTCCATCGGGAAGCCGTACGTGTCGTACAGCGTGAACAGGAAGCGGCCGTCCACGACGCGCTCGCCGGCGCCCGCGTGCGCGGCGAGCCAGTCGGCGATCTTCTGCGTCCCGACGTCGAGCGTCTCGGCGAAGCGCTCCTCCTCCGCGCGCACCGCGTCCTGGACGCGCTGCCGCTCGGGCGCCAGCTCGGGGTACGCGCCCCGCATCAGCTCCGTGACCCAGTCCACCGTCCGCCAGAAGAACGGCTCCGTGAGGCCGAGCCGGCGCCCGTGGCGCATGGCCCGGCGCATGATCCGGCGGAGCACGTAGCCGCGCCACTCGTTCGAGGGCACGACGCCGTCGGCGATGAGGAACGTCGCCGCGCGCGCGTGGTCGGCGACGACGCGCATGGACACGTCGTCCTCCTCGCGCGCCCGGTAGGGCGTGCGCGCGAGCGCCGCGATCCGGTCGAGCAGCGGCGCGAGCAGGTCCGTGTCGAAGTTCGACTGCTTGCCCTGCACGACCGCCGTCACGCGCTCGAGCCCCATGCCGGTGTCGATCGAGGGGCGCGGCAGCGGGGTGAGCGTCCCGCCCGCGTCGCGGTTGAACTGCATGAACACGAGGTTCCACACCTCGAGCCAGCGGTCGCACTCGCACGCGGGGCCGAGGCACGGCCGCCCGGCGGCGACCTCCGCGCAGGCGATGTGGTCGCCCTGGTGGAAGTGGACCTCGGAGCACGGCCCGCAGGGCCCGGTGTCGCCCATCGCCCAGAAGTTGTCCTCCGCGCCGAGGCGCAGGACCCGGTCGGCGCCGAGCCCGGCGACCGTCTTCCAGAGGCCGAACGCCTCGTCGTCGTCGGTGAACACGGTCGCCGTGAGCCGCCCGGGGTCGAGGCCGAGGTCGCGCGTGAGGAACTCCCAGGCGAAGGCGATCGCGTCGGCCTTGAAATAGTCGCCGAACGAGAAGTTGCCGAGCATCTCGAAGAACGTGTGGTGGCGCGCGGTCCGCCCGACGTTCTCGAGGTCGTTGTGCTTGCCGCCCGCGCGCACGCACTTCTGGCAGGTGGTCGCGCGCGCGTAGTCGCGCCGCTCCTCGCCGAGGAACACCGACTTGAACTGCACCATGCCCGCGTTCGTGAAGAGCAGCGTCGGGTCGTCGCCCGGCACGAGCGGCGAGGAGCGCACACGCGTGTGGCCGCGCCGCTCGAAGTAGCGCAGGAACGCCTCGCGGAGCTCGTCGCCGGTCATGGGAGAGTCATTGTAACACCGCGTCAGACCGCGTCCGGCTCACTCCCCGGGCACGCGGCCGAGCAGCTCGCGGACGACGCGCACCACGACGGACGCGGCGTAGCCGCGCCGCCGCAGGTGGTCGCAGAGGCGGGCGGCGACGCGCTCGGGGCGCCCGCGGCGCAGCGCGGGCAGCCGGCGGCGGGCGGCGGCGCGGGCGCGCTCGAGCGCCTCGTCGGGCGCGAGGGCGGCCAGCGCCGCGTCGACGAGCGCGGGCCCGACGCCCCGGGCGCGCAGCTCGGCGCGCAGGCGCGCGGGCCCGACGCCGCGCGCCGCGCGCGTCTCCACCCAGTGACGCGCGAACGCGGCGTCGTCCACGTAGCCGCGGCCCGCGAGGTCGGCGACGACGTCGACGGCGACCTCGCGGGGCGCCCCGCGGCGCACGAGCCGGGCGGTCAGGCGGGCGGCCGTCCAGGCGCTCCGGGACAGGAGGTCGGCCGCCGCGAGCCGGGCGCCCCGGGCGTCGAGGACGCGGGCGGGCCGGCGGCGGGGCGCTACGATCGCCGGAAGAAGGAGCTGCCGGTGGCGCCCATCACGGGCTTCTCGTCGGCCTTCTGCTCGAACGTCTGCTCGCCGGCCGAGAAGATCCCGCGCACCTTGAGGTCGAAGTCGTCGGCGTTCGTCGCCGCCTCGCGCGCCGTCTCGTAGGAGATGAGGCCGTCGCGGTAGTGCTTGAGCAGGCACTGGTCGAAGGTCTGCATGCCGTACTGCGACGCCCCCTGCCCGATGAACGTCGGGATCTCGGCCGTCCGCTTGGCGTCGCGGATGCAGTCGCGGATCGCGCCGGTGCCGACGAGGACCTCGACCGCGGGGATCCGGCCCTCGCCGCCGATCTTCGGGATGAGCCGCTGCGAGACGACGCCGACGATGACGGCCGCGAGCTGGTCGCGGATCTGCTGCTCCTGGTGGGGCGGGAACGTGCCGATGATGCGGTTGAC
The DNA here is from genome assembly GCA_001788495.1 of Candidatus Rokubacteria bacterium RIFCSPLOWO2_02_FULL_73_56. GTDB lineage: Bacteria > Methylomirabilota > Methylomirabilia > Rokubacteriales > CSP1-6 > GWA2-73-35. The sequence goes on along the minus strand of MGCF01000138.1, from coordinate 14,672 downwards.
CGTCTCCGTCGCGTTGAGCGTGTGGAGCGTGGAGAAGACCAGGTGGCCCGTCTCCGCGGCGTGGAGCGCGACGGACATCGTCTCGGGGTCGCGCATCTCGCCGACCAGGATCACGTCCGGGTCCTCGCGGAGCGCGGCCCGGAGCGCGGTGGCGAAGCTCGGGGAGTCGTGGCCGATCTCGCGCTGGCTCACCACGCAGTTGATGTCCTCGTGCATGAACTCGATCGGGTCCTCGATCGTGATGATGTGGTCGTTGCGCGTGCGGTTGATGTAGTCGATCATCGCCGCGAGGGTCGTGGACTTGCCGGAGCCGGTGATGCCCGTCACCAGCACCATCCCGCGGCGCTCCATCGAGAGCTGCTCGAGCACGGGCGGCAGGCCGAGCTCCTCGAACCGCGGCTTCTTGGACGGGACCGCGCGGAACACCGCGCGCACCTGACCGAGGGCCAGGAAGAGGTTGACGCGGAAGCGGCCGAAGCCCGGCACCGCGTACGCGGTGTCGATCTCCTTGCCGTCCCGGAGCTGCGCGTACATGCGCTCGCTGCAGCAGCGGCGGGCGACCGCGTCGAGGTCCTCGTGCACGAGGACGCCGAGGTCGCCCTGGGGCACCAGCCGGCCGTGGATGCGCAGGATCGGCGGCGAGTTGCCCTTGAGGTGGACGTCGGAGGCGCCTCGCTCGACGCCGGTCACCAGCAGCTTGTCGAAGTCCATCATGGCCCGCTCCTACTTGACCGGGACGGCCGGGCGGAGCCCGAGTGCCTCGCGGATCTTCGCCTCGAGGTCGGTGAGGACCGCGGGATTCTCCTGCAGCCACTTCTTGGCGTTCTCGCGTCCCTGTCCGATCCGCTCGTTCTTGTAGGTGTACCAGGTCCCGGACTTCTCGATGAGGCCGTGCTCGACGCCGGCGTCGAGGACCGTGCCGGACTTCGAGATTCCCTCGCCGTAGATCACGTCGAACTCCGCCTCGCGGAACGGGGGCGCCAGCTTGTTCTTGACGACCTTGACCTTGGTGCGGACGCCGAGCGACTCGGTGCCGCTCTTGATCGCGTCCTGCCGCCGGATGTCCAGCCGCACGGAGGCGTAGAACTTGAGCGCGCGCCCGCCCGTCGTCGTCTCGGGCGAGTTGTGGACCACGACCCCGTCGGCCAGGTAGGTGTGGTGGCCCTCGATCTCGAGGTCGAACCGGTGCATCGACCGCGTCGCCGGCTTGACGTAGCGCCGGAGGATGCGGGCCGGGACGGCCCGGAGCCGCTCGCGGTCCGCCGGCGCCGCGCCGTCGAGCGCCGGCTGCCAGCCGAAGCGGCCGCGCTGGCTCGGGTGGAGCTTCCCGTCGATCGAGGGATGCACGTACGGCGCGATCAGCGCGTGCAGGCGCTCGGTCTGCTCCGCGGTGCACCAGAACCCGCGGCCGTCGTCGCGCGGCCGTCCGACGCCGAGCCGCTCGAACAGCGCGGCGACGCGCGCGCGCGAGTCTGCGGCGAGCGCCGTGTTGTAGAGCACCGCCTTGCCCTTGCCCCATCGGGCGTAGGAGCCCGTGAACGAGCCGTCGTCGGCGTACCAGACGGCGAGCCCCCGCGCGTCCAGCCGATCGAGTGCCGCCGCCGTCGCCAGCCGCCCGCCGCCGTCGCCGTAGTACGCCGCGTGAAGCTCCGCGAGCGCGGGCATCGCCAGGGTGTCGAAGCCGAAGCCGCGTCCGGTCCGCTTGATCGCGCCGGCGAAAGGCGCCAGCATCTCGTGCTTCCAGCGCAGGTAGTCCTTCTGCGCCTCGCCGTGGCCGACGCGGAAGTGGGCCGCGTGCGTGCCGACGCGCCGGAGCGAGCCGTCGCCGAAGGCGCCGCCGAGCACGACTTGCCACTGGTCATCCGTCAGGACGTAGTCCCGGACCGACACCAGCACCTCGTCGCCGACCCGGAGCGCTCCCGCACGGCGCCGCCCCCCCGGGGTGAAGACGACGTGGTTCTCCGTCGCCGCGAAGTGCCGGCGGCCCGACCGCCCGCCCGCCACCTCGAACTGCAGGAAGCGCTCGGCGCGCCCGTTGTCGAACCAGTCGACGATGCGCCGGGGCTCGATCCGGCCCGTCGCCGGGTCCCACGAGAGCACCTCGACCGCCCGCCGCTGATTGACGAGCTTGCCGATCTTCTCGCTGCGCCCGTCGGCGAGGCGCACCCGCGTGGTATAGGACAGGCAGCCGAACATGACCCCGATCTTCTCGCGGATCTGGTTGATGAAGATCACGCTCGCGCCCGAGCGCGAGATGGCCGCGGTGAGCTTGCGGAGCGCCTGCGACATGAGCCGCGCCTGCAGGCCGGGCAGCGAGTCGCCCATGTCGCCGTCGAGCTCGGCGCGCGGCACCAGGGCCGCGACCGAGTCGATGACGATGACGTCCACCGCGTTGGAGCGCACGAGCGTCTCGGTGATCTCGAGGGCCTGCTCGCCCGTGTCCGGCTGCGAGATCAGCAGCTCGTCGATGTTGACGCCGAGCCGCTTCGCGTAGATCGGGTCGAGGGCGTGCTCGGCGTCGATGAAGGCGGCGGTGCCGCCGAGGCGCTGGGCCTCGGCGACCACGTGGAGCGCGAGCGTGGTCTTGCCCGAGGACTCCGGGCCGTAGATCTCGGTGACGCGCCCGCGCGGCACGCCGCCGACGCCGAGCGCCACGTCGAGCGACAGGGCGCCCGTGGGGATGACGGCGATCTCCTCGAGCGGCCCGCCCGCCCCCAGGCGCATGACCGAGCCCTTCCCGAACTGCCGCTCGATCTGGGCGATCGCCAGGTCCAGGGCCTGCCGCCGCTCGCTCTTCGCCTCCGCCATGCGCGTCTCCTTTGCTCTCGCCGTTGCGAGCATTCTAGGAGGGGCCCGCGGTGCCGTCAATGTCCGGGGAATCAGACACGGCCCCCAGCGGGGCGCTGCCGAGCTCGGTGTAGCGGGAGCCGCGCGGCGACAGCTCGCTCCGCATCAGCGACACGCGCGCGAGGCGGACGCGCCCGAAGTCGCGGGCCGCCCCGGCCGCGAGCGCCGCCGCGAGGGCGGGCTCGCGCCGCGGCACGCGCACGCGGCCGAGCGTCACGTGCGGCGCGAACGGGCGCGTCGCGCGCGGGAACCCGAGGGCCGCGAGGGCCCCGTCCACCCGCGCCGCCAGCGCCGCCAGCGCCTCGGCGCCCTCGACCACGGCCGCCCAGATCACGCGCGGGCGCGGCGCCGTCGGGAACGCCCCGAGCCCGCGGACGACGGCGTCGAAGGGCGCGACGCCGGCCGCCGCGGGGGCGAGCGCCGCGAGCACGTCGCCGAGCCGGTCCGCGTCCACGCCGCCGAGGAACTTGAGGGTCAGGTGGAGGTTGTCCGGCGCGACCCACGCGACCCCGCGCGCCGCCGGGCGCAGCCCCTCGATCGCCGCGCCGAGCGCGGCGCGCACGGCCGGGTCGAGCAGGAGCGCCACGAACGCGCGGACCTCGGCTATTTGCCCTCCAGCAGGCGCAGGAGGCTCTGGATCCCCTGGCGCCGCTCCGGGTCGGTCTCGGCCGCGAGCGCCGCACGGAGGTCGGCGAGCGCGCCGGCGCGGTCCCCCGCCAGCTCCTTGCTGAGGCCGCGCGAGGCGAGCTCCTGCGCCGTCGACAGCGCCGGGGCCGGCGGCGGGGGCGGCGCCTCGGGCGGCTTCGCTGCGGCCGGGGCCGGCGGCGGAGGGGGCGGCGGCGCGGGCAACGGTGGCGGCGCGGGCGCGGGTGGCGGCGCAGGGACCGCGACGGCAGGCGGCGCCGGGAGCGCGGGGGCGGGCTCGAGCCCCGCGCGGATCCGCATGAGCTGCTTGCGCCGGGGATCGGCCTCCTCGTCGATGGCCTGCGTCCAGTCGCGCCGCGCGGCGGCGAGGTCGCCCGCCAGCGAGTGGGCGGTGCCGCGGGCGAAGCGCGCGCGGGTGTGCTTGGGATCGAGCTCGACGGCCCGCGTGAAGTCCTCCACGGCGCGCGCGTGCTCGCGCTTGGCGATCCACGCGATGCCCCGGTTGTAGGGGACGTCGGGGTCCTTCGGCGCCAGCGCGGCCGCCCGCGTGTAGTCCTCGATCGCGCCGTCCAGGTCGCCCAGGCGCACGCGGGTAATGCCACGGTTGGTGTAGGCGTCGGCCGAGTCCGGTGCGACGCGGAGCGCCTCGTCGAAGGCGGCGCGCGCCTGGGCGTACTGGCCCTGGCGGAAGTACGCGAGGCCCTGGTCGAAGGGGCGCCGGGCCGCGCACCCGGCGAGCAGCACGGCGGCGAGGACGACGGCGGTGGTCCGGCTCATAGGGCTCGCCTCAGCATATCAAGAGCCATCTGCGTGGAGTGCCACTTCACCTGGGCCCGGTCGCCCGCGAAGCGGAAGTGACGCGAGGTCACCGCGCCGCCGAGCGCCAGGCCGACGAAGACCGTGCCGACGGGCTTCGCCGGCGTGCCGCCGTCCGGCCCGGCGATGCCGGTGATCGCGAGGCCGCACGCGCTCTGCGCTCGCTCGACGATCCCGCGCGCCATCGCCTCGGCGCAGGGCGCGCTCACGGCGCCGTGCGCGCGCAGGACCTCCGCGGGCACGCCGAGCAGCTCCTGCTTGGCCCGGTTGGAGTAGACGAGCACGCCGCGCTCGAAGTAGGCGGACGAGCCGGGGACGTTCGTCAGCCGGTGGCCGAGGAGACCGCCCGTGCACGACTCGGCCACCGCGAGCGTCAGCCCGCGCTCGAGGAGCCGGCGCCCCACGACCAGCTCGAGGGTCTCGGCGTCGCGCCCGTAGCAGTCGGCGCCGAGGGCCGCGGCGACCGCCGACTCCACCGCCGCGAGCGCCTGCGCCGCGTCCTCCACGGAGGCGCCGGGCGCCCGGAGCCGCACCCACACCTCGCCCTCGGCCGGCACCACGCTGACCTCGGCGCCGCGGTCGGGCTGGCCGAGCCACTCCGCGAGGCGCTCCTCGAGCGCGGCGGCCCCCACGCCCGCCGTCCGGAGCGTGCGCGTGAGGGCGGCGCCGTGGCCCGCCGCGCGCGCGCGCGCGAACGGCACCAGGTGCTCCTCGAGCGCGGCGCCGGCCCCGTCGCGCGGCAGCACGACGAAGGCGCGCGCGCCGCTCTCGAGCGCCCACGCGGGCTCGCCCGCGGCGGGGACCCACACCGTCGCCCCCTGGGGCAGGAGCGCGAGCCGCTCGGCGCGACGCGGGAGCGGCCGGTCCACCCGCCGGTAGCGCTCCTCGAGCGCGGCGAGCATCCGCTCGTGCAGGACCAGCCGCGCGCCCGTCGCCCGCGCGAGCACGCGGCGGACGACGTCGCCCGCCGAGCCGCCGGCGCCCGCCAGGATCACCGTGAGCGAGTCGTCCGGCCCGAGCGCGTGCTGGAGCGCCGCCTCGTCGTCCTCGACGAGCGCGCGGCTCAGGACGCGCACGCCCGCCGCGCCGAGCGCCGCGGCCACCAGGGCGCCCTCGGCGTCGCCCCCCGGCAGGACGCCGACGGTCACGACGTGCGCGACGGCCGGCGTCACGGCCACCCGGCGAGGGCCCGGAGCCCGGCGAGCACGAGCGCGGCGTAGGCGCCGGCGATCAGGTCGTCCACCATGACGCCGACGCCGCCGGCGAGGCGCTGGCTCGCGCGCGCCGGGGGCGGCTTGAGGATGTCGAACACGCGGAAGAGCACGAAGCCGGCGGCGAGCGTCGGGAGCGTGAGCGGGAACGGCAGCGCCGCGAGCGTCATCCCCGCGACCTCGTCCACGACGATCGCGCCCGGGTCCTTGACGCCGAGGACCCGCGCGGCGCGGTGGGCCGCCCACGTGCCGACGAGCGTGACGGCGACGAGGAAGGCGGCGAGCCCGGTGCGGGAGAAGGGCACGAGCCAGAGCAGGAGGACCGTCACCGCGGAGCCCGCGGTGCCGGGCGCGACGGGCGCGTAGCCGCTGCCGCCGACCGTCGCGACGAGCAGCGCGACGCGCTCGACCGGCGTCGGCCGGCTACGCGCGCTCGCCGACGAGCTCGTACCCCTCGACCTCGGTGATGCGGACGCGCGCGAACCGCCCCGGCGTGAGGTCGCGCCCGCGCAGGTAGACGACGCCGTCGATCTCGGGGGCCTGGCCGGCCGTGCGTCCCTCCCACGCGAACGCGGGGTCCTCGCTCGGCCCGTCCACGAGCACGTCCTGCACCGAGCCGACGAGCTTCGCCTGGCGGTCCCAGGCGAGGCCGTCTTGCAGGTTCTGGACGAGCTGCGCGCGCTCGGCCGCGACCTCGGCGGGCACCGGGTCGGCGAAGCCGGTCGCCGGCGTGCCCGCCTCGGGCGACCAGGTGAAGACGCCGAGGCGGTCGAAGCGGACCTCGTCGAGGAACTCGAGCAGGCGCTCGAAGGCGGCCGCCGACTCGCCGGGGAAGCCGACGAGGACCGTCGTGCGCACGCTGAGCCCGGGGATCGCCTCGCGGAACGCGGCGACGATCTCCCGCATGCGCCGCGCGCTGACGGCGCGCCGCATCGCGCGCAGCACCGCGTCGTCGCCGTGCTGCACCGGCAGGTCGAGGTAGGGCACGACGCGCGCGCGCGCCCAGCGCGCGATCAGCCGGTCGGTCACGTGCGCGGGGTGCAGGTACATCGGGCGGATCCACGGCATGCGCGTCTCGCCGAGCGCCGCGAGCAGGTCCGTGACGTCGCCCCCGCCCGGCAGGTCGCGCCCGTACGCGAGCGTGTCCTGCGAGACCAGGATCGCCTCCTGGATGCCGCGCCCGGCCAGCGCCTCGACCTCGCGGACGACGTCGGCGCGCGGGCGGCTCCGGTGGCGGCCGCGGAACTGGGGGATGGCGCAGAAGGTGCAGCCCATGTCGCAGCCCTCGGCGATCTTCACGTAGGCGTAGGGCACCCGCTGCGTCAGGAGCCGCGGCGTCGTCGCGTCGTAGAGGTAGCCGGGCGGCGCCGCGCTCGCCCAGTCGTGGCGGCCCGCCGCCTGGCGGACCAGGTCCACGATGCGCTCGAGGCCCGAGGTGCCGAGGATGCCGTCCACCTCGGGCAGCTCGCGGAGGATCTCGCCGCCGTAGCGCTGGGTGAGGCAGCCCGTGACGATGAGCGTCCGGCACGCGCCGGTCTCCTTGAGCCGGGCCAGCTCGAGGATCGTCGCCACCGACTCCTCGCGGGCGCGGTCGATGAAGGCGCAGGTGTTGACCACGAGGCACTCGGCGTCCTCGGGCCGCTCGGCGAGCGGGAACCCCGCCCGGGCGAGCATCCCGAGCATCAGCTCGGAGTCGACCTGGTTCTTCGGGCAGCCGAGGGTCGTGAGGTGGACCTTCATGGACGAGATCAGATTATACCCGCCGGGCGCGGCCTACCGATGGTCCTCCGCGCGGTCGGCCGGCTCGAAGCCGACGACCCGGCGGGCGCGCTCGAGGTCCCGGTAGCCCCACCGGTTCTCGGACACCGCGTAGAGGATCTCGAAGCGTCTGTCCGGAGGCGCCGCGATGCAGCGCTCGAGCATTTGCGCGACGTCGCGCTGGCTGCACCAGACCGCGAAGTGCCGGGGCGCGGTCGGCCGGTCCTCGGCGGTCACCGCGCCGATGCGCACGCAGAGGACCGAGAGCCCGTGGGTGTCGGCGTAAAGGCGGCCGAGCGCCTCCCCCCAGAGCTTGCTGCACCCGTAGAGGCCCGCGGGCCTGGGCGGCGCCTCGTGCGTGAGCCGCGGCCACTCGGCGACCTCGGCGTAGCGCCCGGCGACGAGCGCCGCGTACGGATGGTCGCGCTCGTGGCCGCTCACCGTCGCCCCGCTGCTCGCGTAGACGACGCGCCGGACGCCGGCGCGCCGCGCCGCCTCGAAGACGTTGTAGGTGCCGACGACGTTGTGGTGGAGCACCTCGTCCCAGGGCGGCTCGCCCACGGCGGCCGCGAGGTGCACGACCGCGTCCACCCCGGCGAAGGCCGGCTGGATCGCGTCGAGGTCGGCGATGTCGGCCTGCCGCGTGGGGACGCCCGGCACGGGGCGGCGGTTGAGCGCGGAGAGCGCGTAGCGTCCCTCGAGCCGGCGGCGCAGCGCCCCGCCGATCAGCCCGCTCATGCCCGTCACGAGGACTCGCGTCATGGTCACGCCCCGGGCCGCGAGTAGCGCGCCGCGCCCGAGCGACTCCGATGACGAACTTGTCCGAAGCGAACCTCGTCGAGCGCGGACGTCGGCGCGATGAAGGATTTCAAGAGCCCGTCGAAAAATACTACGTGCCCTAAGATGGCTTCTGGACCTTAACCTCGGCCCTCAGGGGGTACTGGGCGACGATCTGCGCTTGTCCGCCCGGCATTTCTCGAAGCCTCAGGATCAGCATGAACTGGCCTGGCGGTTGAACTGGAAACCCGTAATTCGTAACGAGCACGCGATGCAACGGCCCCTGCATCGAAAAGGTCGTTCGCGATCTGCTAATGATCTGATCATCGCGTCTCAACTCGCAGATTTGCTCAAACTCCTTTGTGCCGTCGCCCGGCTCTTCGAGCCACAGAGAAACAACGTCCCACTTCATCGGGATCAGAGCATTCTCGGGAAGGTTCTGTTCTGGAATGCTCACAGTGACGTCTTGAAGCACCGAGACTAAAGACAGATTGTTGCTCTGGTCGATAAGGGCCTTCTCACACGGAGCAAAAATCAAGAGCTTAGGCAAAGGCCGGCTCTAACCGCAGAAAATGCGGCTTCGGCATGGACACGGGCACGCCGCTCGTATGGCCGGATTCTGTCCTCAAGTGGTAGGCCACGCTGATCGCTTGGCGATACGGATTCCAGTTCGCCGGCGCCCGAGTAACTGGACTGAACCAGGGTGCCCCGCGGCTGAGCCAGCGGAACCGCAATTCCTCCCAACGCTCTTGACGCTCCTGATACGTATCCGCGAAGTCCTCGTAGCCAAACTCCGTTCCACAACTTGGGCAGATGTTGTAGTCCTCAGGGGGGGTCTTCATCTTATCGTATCCACAAACCGGGCAGAGATAGCCACTCACCTCTTGCACTCCGCGCGGAAGTACTCCAAGTTGTTGGGCTTCCGATGGATCATCGGGTCGGGTTTGTAGTACGCCTTGATAACATTGTCTGCGCGAAGGACTCCGAACTCCTCCGTGCCCTGATTGTATCGTAGCAGATCACCGTTGTTTCTTCGGCATTCCCACGTTGTCCCTGGATCGAGCGGGCCGCCCAGGAACGCATCCGCCAGATCAAGGTACTCCTGCTCGCTCACCAGACCGAACTCAGCCCGGTGCTTGGCAAACTTTTCGGTAAGAATTTCGGGCGTAGCGAAACCACGGGTGAGGGCCACACTGAGGAGCAAGAATAGGTCGTGCGAAGGCTCGAAGCAAGCGTCTCCCTTACCTGACAGTTCTTGTCTGAAAAGGCGGGACCGCGTGGTATACAGGCTCCCGGGAGGGACCGCCATGGAGACCCCCTCGGCCCCCGACGTCGAGCAACGCCAGCGCGCGCGACGGCTGCAGGAGCTTCGGGACAACCAGAGCCTGCCGCTCGGCGTCCTGGGCGGGCTCGGCGGCGGCGCGATCGGCGCGGCGCTCTGGGCGCTCGTCACGTCGCTGACCAGCTTCCAGATCGGCTGGATGGCGGTCGGCGTCGGCTTCCTCGCCGGCTACGGCGTGCGCCTGCTGGGCCGCGGCGTGGACCCGGCCTTCGGCGCGGCCGGTGCCGTGACCTCGCTCGCCGGATGCCTCGCCGGCAACCTGCTCACGTTCTGCGTGATCCTCGCGCGCGAGTACCACCTGACGCTGCCGACCGTCGTGTCGCGGCTCACGCCGGATCTGGTGCTGGAGCTCTTCCGGGTGGGGTTCAGCCCGATCGACCTGCTCTTCTACGCGATCGCGATCTACGAGGGCTACCGCTTCTCGATCGTGGCCGTGCCCGAGCCGGCCGCGCCCGCGCCGCCGGCCGGCTAACCGAGGCGCCCGTCGGGCCCCCCACGTGGCTAGGCGCCCCGGTAGTTGGTGAACTGGAGCGCGATCCCGAGGTCCCGCTCCTTGAGGAGCGCGATGACCTTCTGGAGGTCGTCGCGGCTCTTGCCCGACACGCGGACCTGGTCCTCCTGGATCGCGGCCTGGACCTTGAGCTTCGTGTCCTTGATGAGCCGGACGATCTCCTTGGCCTTCTCGATCGGGATGCCCTGCTGGAGCGAGATCTTCTGCCGGAGGGCGCCCCCCGCGGCCTGCTCGACGCTCCCGTAGGTGAGCGCCTTGAGCGGCACGCCGCGCTTGTGCAGGCGCGACTGCAAGATGTCCACGACCGCCTTGAGCTTCATGTCGTCGGCGGCGAGGACCGTGATGTCGGTCTTCTCGAGCGTCAGCTCGTTCTTCGAGCCCTTCAGGTCGTAGCGCGTCTCGATCTCGCGCCGCGCCTGGTCGAGCGCGTTGGTGACCTCCTGCATGTCGATCTTGCAGGCGACGTCGAAGGAGTTCTCGGCGGCCATCGGGGTCTCCGTCCCTAGCGCAGCGGCACGGTCGCGACGCCGGCGGGCGGCACGAAGGTGAACGTCGTGTCGGGCAGCCCGCTGTTCACGGCCACCCGCGTGAAGCGCATCGTCACCGTGTTCTCGAACTGGTCGTAGACGACGGCCTTCCGCACCGCCCACGCCCGCGGCTCGACCGCGAGGATCAGCCGCGCGAGCGTCGGCAGGGGCTGCTTCGGCGTGAGGTCGAGCACCCAGTTACCGTCGCCGTCGCGCGGCACCGCGGGGTTCAGGAAGCGGACGCTGAACTGCTCGCGCAGCCGGCCCAGGCCGGCGAGGAAGCTTCCGGCCGGGCCCGCAAGCGCCGCGGGCGCGTCGCCGACGTTCACCTGGTTGAGCGCGGGCGTGTAGACCCAGAGCTTCCGGCCGTCCGACACGATCTGCTGCGGCGTGGGCTCCGTGTACTCCCAGCGGAGCTTCCCCCCCCGCTTGAGGTACACGGTGCCCTGCGCGGGGATCGTCTGGTCGAGGCTCTTGTTGAACGCCTGCTGGGCGAAGTCGGCGCGCAGGTCCGTCATCTTCGAGTACGCCGCCTCGAGCCCGCGGACGACGTCGTCGAGCGACTGCGCGGCCGCGAGGGCGGGCGCCCAGAGCGCGAGGCACGCGGCGAGGGCGAGGACGCGGCGCATGCGTCCACTCTACACTAGGGGCCGTGACCGGGCCGGCCCTGCTCGCCCTCGACTTCGACGGCGTCCTCTGCGACGGCATGCGCGAGTACTTCGAGGCCGCCTGGCGCGCCTGCCGCCGGCTCTGGCCCGCGACCCCGCCCGCGCCGCCGCCGGGCGTCTTCGAGGCGTTCGCGCGCCTGCGCCCGCTCGTCGAGTCGGGCTGGGAGATGCCGGTGCTGGTCCGGGCGCTGCTCGCGGGCGCCCCCGAGGCCGAGCTGGCGCAGGACTTCCGCCCGGAGGCCCGGCTCGCGCGGCTCGGCGTCGCGCGCGAGGCGGTCGCCGCCGCGCTCGACGGCGTGCGCGACGCGTGGATCGCCGCGGACGAGGCGGGCTGGCTCGCGCAGCACCGCTTCTACCCGGGCGTCGTCGAGCGCCTGCGCGCGCTCGCGGGCGGGCCCGTGCGCGTCGCGGTCGTCACGACCAAGGAGGGCCGCTTCGCGCGCCAGCTCCTCCGCGGACACGGCGTCGAGCTCCCCGCGGGGGACGTCCTCGGCAAGGAGGCGCGGCGGCCGAAGCGGGCGATCCTGCGCGAGCTCTGCGCGCGCGACGGGCTGCCGGCCGAGATGCTCTGGTTCGTCGAGGACCGCCTCGCCGCGCTCGCCGGCGCGGCGGCCGACCCCGCGCTCGCCGGCGCCCGCCTCTTCCTCGCCGCGTGGGGCTACAACACGCCCGCGGACCGCGAGGCCGCGCGGCGCGCCCCGCGCATCAGGCTCCTGACGCTCGAGCGGTTCGCCGGCCCCTTCGAGGCGTGGCTCGCCGAGGATTGACGACGGCGACGCGCTGCGCGACCTGCTCGATCCCCGGCTCCGGGGCGGCTCAACGCGCGTACCGGGAGGGAGACACTTGACGCGATAGCGCGGGACGCGCAGAGTGCGGGCGTGGACCAGGAGCTCGTCGTCTACTTCGACCGTCGCTTCTCCGAGCTCGCGCAGGAGCTGAAGCGCGACCTTGCGCAGGAGCTGAAGCGCGAGGTGGGAGGGGAGCTGAAGCGTGACCTCGCGCAGATGGGACAGGAGCTGAAGCGCGAGCTCGCGCAGGAGCTGAAGCGCGAGCTGGGGGAGGAGCTCGGCGCACGCATCGCCGCCAGCGCCGCCGAGACGCGGCGCCACTTCGATGTCGTCTCCGAGCGCCTCCTGGACAAGATCCAGCTCGTCGGCGAGGGCGTCATCGGCGTGGATCAGAAGCTCGACCGATTCCGCGCCGAGGTCGCCGACGAATTCCACAGGGTCGACCGGCGCCTGCTCCGGCTGGAGGCGCGCGTGATCGGGTAGCCGCCATCCGCCACCCGATCAGCCGCTGATCGGGTCGCGGCACGAAGCCGGGGGCTCCCCTGGGCGGTGAGTGTGCCCTACAATGCCGGCGGAGGAGCTGCCATGAGCGAGCGCCCCACGACCCCCGTGCAGGACGCGATGCCGACGACGCGCGGCCTGAACTTCTTCCTCGAGGACCCGAATCTCGAGTTCGTCTGCTCGAGCGTGCTGGACGCGGCGGCGCTCGAGCGCGCGCGCCCGCACCTGGTCGCGCTCGGCGCGCTCGCGGGCGACGAGCTCGAGGCGCTGGCCGCGCAGGCCGACCGCCACGGCCCCGTGCTCCGGCCCTTCGACGAGTGCGGGCGGCGCGTGGACGAGATCGTCTTTCACCCGGCGTACCGGGAGATGGAGCGCCTCGCCTTCGGGCGCTTCGGCCTCGCCGCCATGTCCCACCGGGACGGCGTGCTCGGCTGGCCGGGCCGCGTGCCCCACGTCGTCAAGTACGCGCTCAGCTACCTCTTCAGCCAGTCGGAGTTCGGGCTCCTCTGCCCCGTGAACATGACCGACTCGAGCGCGCGGATGCTCCGCCGCCACGGGAGCGCGGAGCTCCAGGCGCGCTACGTCCCGCGGCTCACGACGACCGACCCCGCCGAGCTCTGGCAGGGCACCCAGTGGATGACCGAGAAGACCGGCGGCTCGGACGCGGGCGCGGCCGTGACCGTCGCGCGGCGCGACGCCGACGGCACCTGGCGCCTCTGGGGCGACAAGTGGTTCTGCTCGAACGCCAACTGCGACCTGGCGCTCACGCTCGCGCGCCCCGAGGGCGCGCCGGCCGGCACCCGGGGCCTCGCCATGTTCCTCGTGCCGAAGCGCCTGCCCGACGGCACGAAGAACGCCTGGGTCATCAACCGGCTCAAGGACAAGCTCGGCTCGCGCTCGATGGCCACGGGCGAGGTCACCTACCAGGGCGCGGTCGGGTACCTGATCGGCGAGCTCGGGCGCGGCTTCAAGCAGATGATGGAGATGGTCAACGGCTCGCGCCTGTCGAACGCGATGCGCGCCGCGGGGATCATGCGGCGGTGCGTCCTCGAGTCGCTCACCCACGCGCGGGGCCGCGCGGCCTTCGGGTCGGCGCTCGCCGACCTGCCGCTGCTGCGCGCGGGCCTCGTCGAGATGCTGCTCGACGCCGAGGCCGCCGCGTCCGTCGTGCTGCACGGCGCCGCGCTCTTCGACGGCGCCGACGCCGGGCGCGCCGAGGACGCGCGGCTCCTCCGCGTCTGGACGCCGATCGCCAAGGGCTGGATCACCGCGCGGGCCCGCTGGGTCGCGAGCGAGGCGATGAACGTCCGCGCGGGCAACGGCTACACCGAGGAGTGGCCGAACGCCCGCCTGCTGCGCGACAGCTACCTCGGCGCCATCTGGGAGGGCACGACCAGCATCGTCGCGCTCGACGTGCAGCGCGCGGTCCTGAAGGACGGCGCCTTCGCGCCGCTCGCGGGCTTCATCGGCCGGCGGCTCGAGACCGTCGGCGAGCCCGCGGCGAAGCCCGGCGCCGACCTCGTGCGCACCGCGCTCGCGGAGATCGCCGAGCGCACGCTCGCCTGGCCCCGGCTGCCGAAGCCCGAGCGCGAGCTCGACGCGCGCCCCGTCGCCGACACGCTCTACCACGCCCTCGCCGCCAGCCTGCTCCTCGCCGAGGGCCAGCAGCTCCGCGAGCGCTCGGGCGACTGCCGCAAGCTCCTCGCCGCGCTCCTCTACGTCCGCCGCTGGCTCCGCCCGCCGGCGCCACTCGCGCCGCTCTTCCCGCCCGAGGCGCTCGGCTGGCTCGACGCGCTCGCCGACTGGACGCCCGTGCCCGCGGAGGCGCTCGCGACGGCCTGAGCGGCGCGCCGGGCGGGTGGCACAGGGGGGCAGTCCCCGCGGGGGCCGCATCGAGGTGGATGCTGAGCCCTGCTCACTCGTTTCCTCGCGCTCGTTGCGTGATGGCGTCCACCGCGGCTCTGGCCTCGGCGAGCTTCATCTGCACCAGGAGGTCCATGGCTGCGGCGAGATCGGCCCTCGCCGGGGCGTGAACCGGAGACTCGGGTAACTGTCGAAGCTCACGATCCTTCTCCCGGATCCGGGTGGCCACGGCCTGGACCTCGGGGCCGCGAGACGGCGTGGTGACCATCACGGTGAGATCCGCCCCCTGCTGCCACAGGACTTCGACCGCGACGTCGATCGGCAGCCGCGCCGACGGTGTCTGCCCCGAGCCCACGCCGAAGGCGGCGGCGCCGAAGTCGGGCACCCCGGGGTCGGCGTCCACCACGCGGACGATGCC
>MGCF01000137.1:4186-9330 GCA_001788495.1 Candidatus Rokubacteria bacterium RIFCSPLOWO2_02_FULL_73_56 | reverse complement strand
GTGGGCGAGGGCGAGGGCCTGGCGGACGTTCTGCTCGACCAGGAGCACGGTCACCCCGCTCTCGTTGATGGTCCGGACGATCTCGAAGATCCGTTTCACGAACACCGGGGCGAGGCCGAGGGTCGGCTCGTCGAGCATCAAGAGCCGGGGGCGCGCCATCAGCGCCCGGCCGATCGCGAGCATCTGCTGCTCGCCGCCGGAGAGCGAGCCCGCGAGCTGGACCTTGCGGTCGGCGAGGACGGGAAAGAGCGCGTAGACCTCCTCGAGCGTGCGCTCGCGCGCCGCGCGCGCGGCCGGCGTGTGGGCGCCCAGGAGCAGGTTCTCCAGCACCGTCATGAACGCGAAGAGGCGCCGGCCCTCGGGGACCTGCACGATCCCGAGGTCCACGCGGCGGTGGGCGGGGACCTCCGTGAGGTCGCGGTCCTGGAAGGTGACGCGCCCCGCGCGGGGCGGCAGCGTCCCCGAGATCACGCGGAGGGTCGTCGTCTTGCCGGCGGCGTTGGCGCCCACGACGGCGGCGATCTCCCGCTCGTAGACCTCGAAGGCCACGTCGTGGAGGGCCTGGAGGTCGCCGTAGAAGGCGTTGACGCCCTCGAGCCGCAGCAGCGCCGCGTGCTCACTCAAGGGTGAACTCCTCGCCCAGGTAGGCGTCGACCACCTTCGGGTCGCGGGCGATCTGGGCGGGGACGCCTTCCGCGATCTTCTCGCCGTGGTGGAGCACGACGATCCGGCGCGTCAGGCGCATGATCGCCGCCATGATGTGCTCGATGACGACGAGGGTGACGCCCTCGGCGTGGACGCGCCGGATCAGCTCGACCATCGCCGCGAGCTCCGCGGGGTTCAGGCCGGCCATGACCTCGTCGAGGAGCAGCAGCCGCGGCCGCGTGGCGAGCGCGCGGGCGAGCTCCAGGCGCTTGCGCAGGCCGATGGGGAGCGACTTCGCGACGACGTCCGCGTAGTCGCCGAGCCCGCAGCGCTCGACGCCGCGGTCGGCCTCGGCGCGCGCGGCGGCGACGGAGCGCACCCGGGTCAGCGCGCCGATCATCACGTTGTCGCGCACGGAGAGGTTGCCGAAGGGCTTGACGATCTGGAAGGTGCGCGTGAGCCCGAGCCGGCAGATCTCGTGGGGCGGATGGCCGGTGAGGTCGCGGCCCTCGAAGACGACGCGGCCGCTCTCGGGCCGGTAGTAGCCCGCGATCACGTTGAAGAGCGTCGTCTTGCCCGCGCCGTTCGGGCCGATGATGCCGAGCAGGTCCCCCTCGTCCACGTCGAGCGAGACCCCGCCCACGGCGGTGAGCCCGCCGAAGCGCTTCGTCACCGACTCAAGTGCGAGCAAGGCGCTCCCCCCGGGCGGTGCGCGCGCGCCGGATGAAGAGGGCGCCGAGGGCCCCGATGAGCCCCTGGGGCACGAAGCGGACCATGACGATGAGGAGGCAGCCGTAGATGATCAGGTGGACGCCGATCAGGCCCGGGGCGATGTCCGAGAGCGTGGCGCGCAGGTAGTGCTCGAGCGAGGTGATCAGGATCGAGCCGAGGAAGGGGCCGAGCGCGGTGCCGGCGCCGCCGATGATCGCGTTGAGGGCGAAGAGGACGGAGAGGTCGATCGAGAAGACGTAGAACGGGTCGACGAAGCCGACGTACTGCGCCCAGAAGGTCCCGCCCGCGGAGGTGAGCGCGGCGCTCATCGCGATCGCGATCACCTTCAGCCGGCGGCCCGGGATGCCGAGGGCCTGGGCCGCGTCCTCGTCCTCGCGCACGCCGGCGAGCTGGTAGCCCATGCGCGAGACCTCGAGGTAGACCTGCACCAGGTAGAGCACCAGCGCGAAGGCGAGCGTCAGGTAGAGCCAGGAGACCTTGCTGGCGAGGCCGAGGGTCCAGAAGCCCTGCTTGAACGGGACCGGGATGCCCTCGGAGCCCATCGTCATCTCGCGCCAGCGGCTCGCCGCGATGAGGAGCACCTGGGCGAAGGCGATCGTGGCGAGCACGAAGTAGGGGCCGCGCAGGCGGTTGCTGAGGTAGCCGATGACCAGGCCGGCCACGACGGAGAGCGCCATGCCGAGGCCGAGCCCGATCCAGGGGGAGAGGCTCCAGTGCACCGTCAGCACGGCGGCGGAATAGGCGCCGATGCCGAAGAAGGCGGCGTGCCCGAGCGAGACCTGCCCGGCGTAGCCGCCCGCGACGTTCCAGGCGGACGAGATCGCGCCCCACATGAGGATCAGCACGATCGTGTCGAGGAAGTAGGCGTCGCGGGTGGCGAGCGGCGCCACGGCCGCGAGGCCGAAGAGGACGATCGCGCCCGCGTGCCGCCGCATCACATCCCCAGCGTCTCCGCCCCCCGCTGGCCGAACAGGCCGGCCGGGCGGAAGACGAGCACGAGGATGAACAGGACGAAGTAGAGCACTTCCTTCCAGGCGATGCCGAGCGTGTACGCGCCCACGGTCTCGACGGCGGCGACGATGAGGCTCCCGAAGAGCGCGCCGCGCATGTCGCCGAGCCCGCCCAGCACGACGACGACGTAGGCGAGCAGCACGAACTGGAGCCCGGCCTGCGGGTACACGGTGTAGACCGGCGAGAGGAGGACGCCCGCCACCCCCACGCAGACGATCCCGATCGTCCACGCCAGGCGGTAGACGCGCTCGGTGTCGATCCCCATGAGGGTCGCCGCCTCGCGGTCCTCGGCCGTCGCGCGCATGACCCGCCCGGCCTGGGTGAACTTCATGAAGGCCATGAGCCCGCCCGTGAACGCGACGGCCACCGCGAAGGCGACGATCTGCGAGAGGTTCAGCGCGGCGCCGCCCAGGCGCACGACCTCGGAGGCGTGCCAGGGCCGGACGAAGCGATAGTCCCCCGTCCAGAGGACGAGCGCCGCGTTCTGGAGCGCGATCGAGAGGCCCACCGTCGTGAAGATCTGCACGTTGTGCGAGGCCTTGATGACCCCCTGCATGACGAGCCAGTAGGAGAGGAGCCCGACCGCGAAGAAGACCGGCAGCGCGATCACCAGCACCACGTAGGGGTCGAGGTGCCAGAGCGCGAACGCCCAGAAGGCGAGGTACATCCCGAGCATCAGGAACTCGCCGTGCGCGAAGTTCACGACGCGCATGATGCCGAAGATGAGCGTGAGGCCGACGGCGATCAGCGCGTAGATGCCGCCCAGGAGCAGCGTCGAGACGACGAGCTGGGGGAGCGCGGCCATGTCAGCGCCCGGCGCGTGCGCGGCGCCCCGGGGGCGGCCCGGGGCGCCGGGAGCGATCGCTCATCGAGGTCGCGGTCGCGCTACTTCCGCTGGTCCCAGGCCGGGAGCGGCAGCCACTTGGTGCGGTTGGTCGTGAACTGCTCCGGCCACACCGTCACCAGCTCCCCGTTCTGCCACTGGAGCATGTAGTGCTGGACGCGGTCGTTCGAGTTCTGGCCGGTCTCGTCGAACTTGGCGCCCCAGCCGTTGACCAGCGAGCCCACGGGCATGTCGAGCGCGAACACCGCCTTGCGGAAGGCGCCGAGCTCGTCGGTGCCCGCCTTGTCCAGCACGAGCTTCAGGAGCCAGAGGCCGCCCGCGGCGAGCTGATGGCCGCCGAGCGGATAGGAGCCCGTGGCCTTCTGCACGGCCGCGCGGAAGGCCGCCTCGATCTCCCGCCCCTCGGGCCGGAGCCCGTCCACCTTGAAGCCGGGGCCGGGCTCGAGCAGCGCGAACGGGCCGTTGCCGTCGTTGCCGAGCGCCTTGCCGAAGTCCGGCGAGCCGAAGCCCGTGGCCCCCGCCGTGATCACCGCCTTCGGCACGAAGCTCTGCTCCTTCGCCTGCTTCCAGAGGAGGATCGCGTCGTTGTTCCGCGAGATGCCGAACAGGATGTCGGGGTTGAGCTGCTTGAACTTGATCAGGATGGGCGTGAAGTCGTTGATCGTCTGGAAGTTGTAGTACTCGGCGGCGAGCTCCTGCATGCCGAATTCCTTCTTCGCGCGCGCGCGCGCCGCCTCCGTGGCGCCCTGGCCGTAGGAGGAGTCCTCCGAGAGGAAGACCACGCGCAGCTCGCTCGGCTTCTTGCCCAGCCGCGGCGCGACGTACTTCACCGCGAACTCGACCTGGTACCAGCCGAAGCCGATCCCGTCGATCTCCGTGCGGAACGTGGTCTTGAGGCCACGCCGCGTGAAGCGCGGGTCGACGCAGGACGACTCCCAGTAGATGACGTTGTGGCGCGCGGCCGCCTCGCTCGCGGCGCCGCAGAGGGTGGACGAGAAGCTCCCCGTGAGGATCTTGACGCCCTCGCGGGCGATCAGACGGTTCGCCTCGCTGGCGGCGGCGGTCGGGTTCGGGATGTCGGCGATCGCGAAGGTGAGCTTCTTCCCCATGACGCCCCCGCGGGCGTTGATGAGGTCGCGCATGATCTCGTACCCGGCGAGGTGGCGCTTGCCCTCGGAGGAGAGCGGGCCGGTGAGCGGCTCGAGGACGCCGATCTTGTACTCGCCCTTGAGCTGGGCCTGGGCGGTCGCGACCGGCAGGGCGGCGAGCAGGGTGAGGACCGCGACGGCGACGACGGGAATACGACGCTGCATGGGCGACCTCCTGGGTTGTGGACGCGGCCTGCGACGACGGTGCGTAGTCCGCCTTGTACACCGCGGCGCGGGACGTGTCAAGGCGCCCGGCTGCGTTACAGGCGCCCGGCTGCGTTACACTCGGAGCGTGAGCGACGAGCACCCGCACCGGGTCCTGGCGCCGTCCACGATCCGCTTCTGCCCGCTGTGCGGCGCGGCGCTCGCGGCGGAGGCGGTGCCACCCGACCAGCGCGAGCAGCAGGTGTGCACGCGCTGCCGTTTCGTCTTCTACCTGAATCCGAAGGTCGTCGCCGCGACGCTCCCGGAGCGGGACGGTACGGTGCTGCTCACGCGGCGCTCGATCAACCCGGGGCGCGGGCTCTGGACGTTTCCCGGCGGGTTCGTGGACTTCGGCGAGACCGTGACGGACGCGGCGGTGCGCGAGACGCTCGAGGAGACGGGGCTCGAGGTGGTCCTCACGGGCCTGCACAACGTGTACACGTACCCCGGCGCGCCCGTGATCATCGTGTACACGGCGCGCGTGCGCGGCGGCACGCTCACGCCCTGCGCGGAGAACGACGCCCTCGAGTGGGTCGCGCCGGCGCGGATCCCCTGGGACC
>MGCF01000137.1:0-4165 GCA_001788495.1 Candidatus Rokubacteria bacterium RIFCSPLOWO2_02_FULL_73_56 | reverse complement strand
GACGAAGGGGTCCCACAGCGCCGGCCACGCGGGGGCCGCACCCTGCGCCACCCGCCCGGTCGCGCCAGCGCCGTTCGCGAATCATGCGCGCTAGGCGAGGTCGACCGCGACCGCGCTCAGGACCTCGAGCGCGCGGTCCGCGAACGGATCCTGGCCGGGGTGCGCCGCGCGCCAGGCCCGGAGCGCCGCGTCCTTCTCGTCCTGCAGCCGCGCGATCTGGGGCCCGAACGCCGCGAAGACCAGGTTCACGAAGCGGACCAGGCGCGGCTCGCCGCGCGCCTCGGCGAGTCCCCACGCGCGCACCCAGCGCTTGAGCTGCGCCGGCGGGGCGTAGGCGTCGCCGATCGCCCAGAGGTTCAGCGTGAAGAGGCGCTGCGGGCGCCCGCCGTCCGTCAGCGAGATCGCGACGAGGTGCGCCGTGCGGTCCGGGAACAGGCGCACCGTGTGGATGTGCCCGGCCTCGTGCGTGGCGCCCGCGTGGGCGTGGTAGTAGAACTGGCAGCGCGTCGCGCGATCGAAGACGCCCGCCTCGCCGGGATAGAGCGTCCACGGCTCCTGCGGGCGGCCCCCGCGCGCGAGCGTCATCACCGACGTGCCAGCGCGCTCGAGGTCGTCGAGCAGGCGCGCCAGGCGCGCGGCCGCGGTCACGGCGCGTGGATGGTCGTCGCCGGGTGGAACGCCGCCCAGGCGAACCAGAACGCGTCCACGTGCTGGATCGCGCGCAGGCGCCGGCCGGCGAGCGGGCCCCGCCGCGCGTGGCCGAGCAGGTCCCACACGGTGCCGGTCTCGCGGTCGCGGAAGCCGCCGGCCGCCGGCTCGAAGGTGAGGACGCGGGCGTCGACGCGGCGGCTCCACACGGCCGTGGCGCCGACCGCGCGGGAGCGGTCGGTCCGCGCCGCGTCGAGCGCGGAGAGCGCGCCCGGGCGGTGGAAGATCACGAGCGGCTCGCCGCCGAGCGTGTCGTGCACGACGCCGCGCGCGGCGAGGACCGGCCACGGGTAGGCGCGGGCCTCGCCCGCCACCACCAGCCCGACCACGCGCTCCTTCGGGGGCCGGCGCGGGTCGGGCCGGCCGTCGTAGAGGAACGGGAGCGAGCCCGGCGTGTCGTAGGCCTCGTAGGGGTTCTCGCCGTAGCGCCGGGCGTGGCCGGTCTCGCGCGAGAGCACCCGGCCGCGCGGGTGCGTGGCCTTCCAGTCGCCGTAGGCGAGCGTGTTCGCCGGCAGCATCGCGAGGCGCGTGCCCGCGCGCGCCCCCACGATCGCCCGCCCCTCCATCTGCGCCCAGAGCGAGTGGGTCTGGCGGTCGTACATCACGAGGTCGCTCCGGTAGAGCTTGCCGGAGGTGCCGAAGTCGAGCGTGACGCCGCCGACCGTGCGCTCGAACACGAGCCCCGAGTTGCAGAGGGGGCAGAACGTGACCGCGACGGCCCGTCCGCCCACCGTGTCGTTGACGATCTCGTGCCACATGAGGATCTGCAGCGGGTAGGCGCGCGCGTCGCCGTTCACCTCGAGGGCCAGGACGGGCTCCCGGCCGTGGAGCCAGGCGTCGGCCGCCGCGGGCGCGACGAACACCGGCCGGTCGATCGCCGGGATGCCGTCGGGCGGCGGGCCGCCGGAGACGATCTCGTCGAGCGGCACGAGCGCCTTCGTCGTGTCGGTGCGGAGCCCCTGCGCGGCCGCGGCGGCGACGGCGCCGAGCGACGCGAGCGTCAGGGCGAGCGCGGCGAGCAGGCGCGGCCGACGGGCAGGTGGGGCCGGGGGCGCCGGGACGCGTTCCCGCCGCGCGAGGCGCGGACCTCGCGCGCCCGGATGGAGGGAAGCCGCCGCGGGGCAGCGCACGCGTGCCGCGTGGTCCCGCGCCCCCTGCCGCACGCGCCCGCCGGCCGCGAGCGTCACCATGGTCTCGCAGGCGGCGCGCTAGAGGCGCGTCTGCGCGGAGCGCTCTTCGCGCAGCCGGTCGGCGCACTCGAGCAGCGCCTGGTAGTCGAGCATGGAGACGAGGCCGAAGACGACGCCTCCCTCGGTCCAGGACACGGTGCGGTAGCCCTTCTGCTCGCGCGTGAGGTACGCGTACCCCCGGAAGGAGACGCGCGTGCCGCCGGCGTCGGCGGCGTCCCGCGGCGCGGGCGCGATGAAGACGGACAGCAGCGTGTGGCCCTTCTCGTACACGATGTACGCCGCCCGGTGCTCGCCGACGTCGGCGATCCGCGCGCCGACCAGCCGGATGCCCGCCGGCGAGTAATCGGGGATCGTGACGCGCAGCCCGGCGCGCTCCCGGAACCACTCGCCGACCTCGCGGCGGTCCGCGGAGACGAACTCGGCGGGCCGCTCGAGCTGGGCGAAGGCGATGTGCTTGTCCACCAGCTCGGCGATCACGCCCGGCGCCGCGCGGTGCACGAGCGGCAGCACGCTCACGAGCAGCAGCGCCGCCACCGCGGCGGCCGCGGGCAACGCGAGCCAGGGGCGCAGCGCGCGCGCGCGCGCGGAGCGCCGGATCCGCGTGACGATGCGGCGCCTGAGCTCGGGCGGCGCCGTCTCGCGAGGCTCCTGGCTCAGGAGCTGGCGGAAGCTGCGCTCGCGGGCCGTCACGCTCCGGCAGCGCGGGCACTCGGCCGCGTGCGTGTCGGCGGCGAGCGTGTCGCTCACGCCGAGCTCGCCGTCGACGTAGGGGTGCAGGCAGGCGAGGAACGTGTCGCAGTTCATTCCGGTTCTCCCACGTAGCCGTGCTCCCGGGCGAAGTCGCCCAGCGCGCGGCGGAGCAGGCGGCGCCCGCGCGAGAGGCGTGACATGACCGTGCCCACGGGGCAGCCGACGATCTCGGCGACCTCCTTGTAGCTCAGGCCCTCGAGGTCCACGAGCACGACGGCCTCGCGGAACGCGAGCGGCAGCGCCCGGAGCGCGCGGTCCACGTCACCGTGCAGGGCGGTCTGCAGGAGCTCCTCCTCGGGATTGCCGGCGCCGGGGCGGCGCTCGGCCGAGCGCTCGAGGAGCGCGTCCCAGCCCTCGGCCGACTCGCCCTCGTGCACCTCGCGGCCGGCGCCGCGGACGCGGTTGAGGAAGGTGTTCCGGAGGATGGTGAACAGCCACGCCCGGCAGTTCGTGCCGGGGTTGAAGCGGTGGAAGCTCCGGAACGCCCGCAGGCAGGTGTCCTGCACGACGTCCTCGGCCTCCGCGCGATTCTGCGTGAGTCTGAGAGCGCTCCGGTAGAGCGCGTCGAGGTGGACGAGGGCCACCGCCTCGAACTCCCGGCTCCTGTCCTGCCCCGGCCTCCAGCCGATCATCGCACCTCCATGGTACTCACCTAAACCCCGGCCAGACCTGCGCTATTCCTGCCCCGCGGGAATAAGGCGGCGGCCCTCGGGGTTCGCACGAGAAGGGAGGAGACCCCCACATGCGCCGATTCGCCCTGCTCGGACTCACCGCCGTCGTCTGCTTCGCCGCCTTGCCCGCCCGCGCCGAGGAAGGGCGGGTCACCGCCGTCTCGAAGGCGCCCTTCCAGACGGTCGCCCGGGCGCTCGAGCAGGCGGTCGCCGACAAGAAGATGGGCCTCGTCTGCCACGCCAACGCCCAGCGCGGCGCGGCGGCCCGGGGCGTCAGGATCAAAGGCAACCAGGTGCTGATGGTCTTCCGCAACGACTACGCGGTGCGGCTCCTGGCCGCCGACCCGGCCGCGGGGTTCGAGGCGCCGATCCGCATCTACCTCTACGAGAACCCGGACGGCACCGCCACCGTCACGTACCTCCGGCCGTCGGCGGTCTTCGCGCCGTACGCCCATCCGGAGGTGCGCGCGGTGGCGGCCGAGCTCGACCCGGTCGTCGCGGCGATCGTCGGCCAGGCGCTCGCCGCCCGCTGACAGCGGCTACTTCCTGGCGCCGCAGGGGTTCTTCGCCGCGCACGGGTTCTTCGCGGCGCAGGGGTTCGCCGCCGCGGCGGCCGGCTTGAACTTCTTCTGCACCTCGGCGGTGTAGGCGGTCAGCGCGGCCAGCTCCCGCGAGTCCCAGGGCAGCGGCTTCGCGGCCATCGGCACCACCATGCAGATCTGGACCATCTCGTCCAGGCGGATCTGCTTCATCCCGGCCTTCTCGCTCACCATCGCGACCGCGTGGGGGTAGGGCTTGGCGAAGCTCGCCTGGAACGCGGCGTTGTTCTGGTGGCAGGTGCTGCAC
>MGCF01000136.1 GCA_001788495.1 Candidatus Rokubacteria bacterium RIFCSPLOWO2_02_FULL_73_56 | reverse complement strand
AACGATATCCGTCACCTCCTGGTCGTCGGCGCCGACGGCAAGCTCGAAGGCATCCTCTCCAACAGGGACTTCCGCCGGCTCGTCGACTTCCTCGACGCAGATGGCAAGATACCGCGCGTCCGTGAGATGACAGTGTCGGAGATCATGACGAAAGGGCCGAAGATCTTCAGTGCTCGCGTCGGCACGCCGCTCTTGAACATCGCCCAGCTGATGGTGAGGGAGCGGGTCGGGGCGATCCCGATCGTCGACGACGAGCGGCGGCCACTCGGCATCGTCACGCAGAAAGACGTGATGGGCGAGCTCGTGAGGCAGCTCGCTCCGGCACCGTTGAATCTCGACAAACCGGCAGACAGACCCCGGAAGCGCTGAAGCAGGACGCCCCACGCGCGGTAGCGCTCGCCCCGCGCGCGGGCGCGCACCGTGAGGCCTCCTGTGGGGGAGGACGCGATGGCCAGCACGTTCGCCGATCGGATGCTGAGGGCCGCCCGGCTCGACGTCAGGCTCTTCGAGGAAGTCGAGGCCGATCGCGGCGCCACGACGCAGGCGCTCGGGGTCGTGGTGCTGTCGAGCATCGCCGCGGGCCTCGGGCTCGGGCAGGGCATCGGCGGCGGCGTCGCCGGCATCGTGGTCTCGCTCCTCGGCTGGTACGTGTGGGCCTTCCTCACCTACTGGATCGGCACCCGGCTCCTGCCCGAGCCCGCGACGCGCGCCGATCACGGCGAGCTGCTGCGGACCATCGGCTTCGCGGCCACGCCGGGGCTGATCCGCGTCCTCGGCGTGATCCCGGGGCTCCGGCCGCTCGTGTTCCTGGTGGCCGCGGTCTGGATGCTGATCGCCGGCGTCATCGCCGTCCGGCAGGCGCTCGACTACCGGAGCACGGGGCGCGCCGTGGCGGTGGTGATCGTGGGCTGGCTCGTCCAGTGGCTCCTGGTGGCGATCCTGGTGGCGCTCCTGCCGTCGCGGGCGGCGTGAGCCCGTGCTGGGGTAAGGTAGGGGCATGCCGGAGCGCCGCAGGGTCCTGGTGGTCGACGACGACGCCGACGTCCGCCAGGCGCTGGCCGACCAGCTGCGCCTGCACGGGTTCGCCGTCAGCGAGGCGGCCGACGGTCTGAGCGCCTGGACCGAGATCCGGCAGAACCCGCCGTTGGCCGTGTTGCTCGACCTCGCGATGCCGCGGCTCGGCGGTCTCGAGACGCTCAAGATGATCCGCGACTTCGATCCGGCGCTCGTCACCATCGTCGTCACCGGCTACGCGGACCCCGAGATGCACCAGCGGGCGGTCAACCTGGGTGCGGCCGCCGTGCTCCAGAAGCCCGTGGAGTGGCCCCAGCTCGAGAAGGCACTCGGTGGGCCGGCCGACCGGAGCCCGGCGGCCGCGCGCGTGCTGGTGGTCGACGACGACGCCGACGTGCGCGAGTTCCTGGCGGAGCTGCTCACCGCCCACGGCTACGAGGTGGCCACGGCTCCGAACGGCGACCTGGCGCTCCAGGAGCTGGCGCGCCAATCCACGGACGTCGTGCTCCTCGACGTCGTCCTGCCGGGGCTGAGCGGCGACGAGCTGATGCAGGCGTTCGCCAAGGTCGCGCCGCGGGTGAAGATCATCATCGTGAGCGGCGGGGCGACGCCGGTGCAGCGGATGCGGACCTTCGCGCGGGGCGCGTTCGACTATTTCTTCAAGCCCGTCAACGAGGCGCGCCTGCTGCGCAGCATCGACCTCGCCGTCAGCATGAAGCAGCTCGAGTCCCGCTAGCCCCCTCGACGAGCCCCGGCCGCCGGGCTCACGCTAGAATGCGCCCGGGACGCGGATCGGGTGGCGGACGCCGCCGAGCACGAGCGCCGGGCCGTCCGGCCCCTCGACCAGGAGCGGCGCGAGCTGCTGCACGGCGATGCGACCGAAGCGGGCGCGGAAGGCGCCCCGGCGCACCCGGCAGGAGAGCGCGCCCGCCCGGGACTCGAGCGTGGCCGGGTCGAGCCGCTCCCGGTAGTCGCCGGCGAAGCGCAGCTCGATCGCCTCGGGCCCGCCCGGCGGGCCCAGGAGCGCCACGCGCTGGACGACGAAGGGCGTGTCGGCCGACTCGAACCAGTTGCGCTCGCCCTGGCAGACGACGAGGTGGCGGCCCTCGGGCGTTGCCGTCATCGCGAGCAGGAAGAAGCGGAGCGTGGCCGGATCCACGATCTCGCTGCCGTCGTGGAAGACGCGCCCCTCGCGGTCCACGGTGTAACGGTACTCGCGCATGCAGGGCCAGTGTAGAGCAGGAGGCCCCGGGGGGAGGTGCACGATGAGGACGCTCGTGGCCGCGATGCTCCTGACGGCCGCGGCGGCCGGCTGTGCGGCGGCGGACACCTCGACGCTGCCCCGGATGGTCGTCGAGTTCTCCTTCGCGCCGACCAACACGTGCCAGGGGATCTCCCCGGAGATCCGGCTGCTCGGGGTGCCGGACGGCGTGACGACCTACGATGTCCGGCTGACCGATCTCGACGTGCCGGGCTTCCATCACTGGGCGCAGACCCTCGGGGCCGCCGGCCCGGTCATCCGCGCGGGGGCCGGCGTCGGCTACTTCGGCCCGTGCCCGCCGTCCGGCACGCACCGCTACCAGATCGAGGTGACGGCGCGTGACGCCCGGGGCCGGCCCCTCGCGTACGGCGACAAGACGGTCGACGCCGGACGCTGACCGGCGTCCCTCGCGCCTCGCGAGGCGTTTCCGGATGGCTGCGCGGGAGGCTCGGCTGACGGGGCCTGCTCGCGCTAAGCTGGAGGCAACCGGAGGGGGGTGAGCCCGGACAGGGCTGGGAATGGCGCTCGCAGGGATTCGTGAAGCCTCACGCCTGATCTTCGTCGACGAGCTGACCGGGCTCTACAACCGGCGGTTCATGCGCCAGTACCTGCGCGACCGCCTGGCGCTGCTCGGCCAGCAGGGCACGCCGCTGGCCGTGATCATGCTCGACGTGGACGGCTTCAAGCAGATCAACGACACGTGCGGCCACCTGGACGGCGATCGCTTCCTGAAGAGCCTGGCCCAGCAGATCCGCGATGCCCTCCCGCAGGGCGGCTACGCCATCCGCTTCGCCGGCGACGAGTTCTTCGTCTTCCTGGAGGGCGTGGACGGCGCGGGCGGCATGCGCGTGGCCGAGCAGATCCGCGAGCGCGTGAGCCACGAGCCCTTCGTCAGCGACAAGGCGCCCGCCCCGATTCCCCTCACGGCGAGCCTCGGCGTGGCGGCGTATCCCGACGACGCCTCCTCGCCGTCGGAGCTGGTCGAGGCCGCCGACCAGGCGCTCTACCGCTCGAAGCGCGACGGGAAGAACCGCGTGAGCCGCGCCGGCGAGGCGCGGCAGCCTGCCGAGGTCGAGATCCTCAAGCGCTTCCCGTGCCCGCGGCTCGTGGCGCGCGAGGCGGAGCTCGCCGAGCTCGAGGGGGCGCTCGGCGAGGCCGGCGGCAGCCGCCTGCTCCTCGTGGAGGCCAGCCGCGGCCTCGGCAAGAGCCGCCTCCTGCTCGAGCTGATGCGGCGCGCGGGGAGCGCGGGCCGCCGCTGGTTCTTCGCCCGGTGCCTGGCCGCGGAGCACGCGCTCCCGTACAGCGCGCTGCGGACCGTCCTCGCCGCGTGCCTCGAGCGCGAGCCCGAGCGGCTCGAGCTCGTGCGGAGCCGACTCGGCGCCGCGTCGCTCGGCGAGCTCGCCACGCTGCTGCCCATGCTGGCCCCGCCCGGCGGCCGGCGCGAGACGCTCGTGCCGGAGGAGCGCCGCAGCCTGCTCTTCCACGGCGTGACGGACCTCCTCGGCCTGCTCTCCACCGACAGCCCGCTCGTGCTCTTCCTCGACGACCTCCAGTACGTGGACGAGGCGAGCCTGGAAGTCCTCTGCCGCCTCATCGCTCGCGCGGACGGCCGCGTGCTCGTCTTCGCGGCCGTCCAGACCGAGGCGCTCGAGCGGGAGACGAGTCCCCGGCTCCCGCTGGCCCGGCTCGGCGCCCTCCTGCGCCTGGCGCCCAACTTCCAGCGGGTGACCCTCTCCACCCTCTCGGCCGAGCAGGTCGCCCGCATGGTGACGGAGATCCTGCAGCGGCACACCCCGTCACCGGCCTTCCTCCAGCAGCTCCACGAGGCGAGCCAGGGCATCCCGCTCTTCGTCGAGGAGACGCTGAAGGCGCTGATCAACGAGGGCGCCCTTCGGACAGTCGAGGGGACGTGGGACCTCGAGGCCGTCGAGCCCGCCATGGCCGCGTCGCTCGAGGAGGTCATCCGCGGGCGGCTGGAGGCCCTCGACCAGGAGCTCCACCAGATGATCGCCAAGGCCGCCGTCGTCGGCCCGCACGTGGACCTCGAGCTGCTCGCCGGCGTGCTCGGCAAGGACCCGGGCGAGACGCAGCACCTCGTGGACCGGGGCAAGAAGCAGCGGGTCTTCGAGGAGATGGGCGTGATGAGCGACGAGGACGAGGTCCACTTCCTCTCGCAGTGCTTCCAGCAGATCGTCTACGAGGGCCTCGAGCCCGGCGACCGCCGCCGCACGCACCGCACCGTCGGCGAGGTCACCGAGCGGCTCGCCGGCGACCGCGCGGACGAGGTGCTGGGCTCGCTCGCCTTCCACTTCGAGCGCTCCGACGATCCCGTGAAGGCGGAGCTCTACCGCCAGCGGGCGCAGGAGCGGTCCGTGCAGCTCTTCTCCGCCGCCGAGATCGCGGAGGAGCTCAGCCTCAAGGTGGACGCCGCCGACGCCGGCGGGCCGCCGCTCGACGCGGGGACCTGGCCGCTCGCCGACCGGGTGCTGCGGGGCATCGCGATCGCGGTGAAGAACATCCGCGTCTATCCCGCGGGGAGCCGGCTCGTCGACGAGGGCGTCGCCGCCGTCGGCGCCGCGCTCCTCGACCTGCTGGGGCGCGTCGAGACGCTGACGCTCGGCGAGGACAGCAAGGCGCTGCAGGTCAACGGCCAGCCGATCGAGCAGAAGGGGCTCCTGCCGGCGGCGCACGACCTCCTCCGCGTCTTCGCCGACCACGGCATCCGCCGGTGCACGTTCGAGCGCGGCCTCGGCCAGGACGACGTCCGCAAGCTGCTCAGGATCCTGAGCAGTTCCGGCCAGACGGGCCAGCAGGACGTCACCGCCTGGGACCGGCGGCTCCAGGCCGAGGGGATCGGGCACGTCCGCGTGTTCCCGGTGATCTACCTCGCGTCCGGCGCGGGGGCGACGACCTGGCGCCGCGAGCACGGCGAGGCGCTCCTGGACGACGCGACCCAGCTCCTGGCGCGGGACGTGCTGCGCTCGCTGGCCGCCGTCGTGGACAACGTGCGCCTGTACCCGGCCGAGAGCCAGATCATCGCGCAGACGCTCGACCAGCTCGAGCGCCACGCCGAGACGATGCTCGGGCGGCTCCCGAGCCTCACGGTGGCCTCCGCCGACGGGACCATCGTCGTCAACGCCATCCGCCCCAACCCGCGCCTGTTCGGGCTCACGATCGAAGTGCTGCAGAGCCTCATGGACGACAGCGGGCTGACGAGCCTCACGATCCGTCGCGGCGTCACCCGCGAGCAGTTCCGCACGTTCCTCACCCACCTGGCGCAGCCCGTCGAGGAGGCGGGGCGCGATCCGGGCTTCTGGCAGCGCCTCCTGGACGGCGACGGGATCACCACGATCGAGGTGGGGACCCGCGCCTACGCGGCGGCGAGCCGGCTGGCGGCGGAGGACATCCCGGGCGCGGAGGCGCCCGACGCGGGGCCGCCGCCCGAGACCGAGAGCGCGCCGACCTCCGAGGCCGAGCAGACGCTCGCGCAGGTGTCCCGCTGGCTCGCGCTGTCGCTGGCCGGGTTCCTCGAGCGGAGCGTCCAGGAGCAGATCCCGCCGGTGCTCCCCGTGCTCCTCGGCATGGGACGGGAGGAGCTCGCCGCGCAACTCGTGGAGCGGACCGCGTCAGGCCTCCGGGAGGGGGACGGCGCGCTGCGCACGCGCGCGGCGGTCGGCCTCGGCATCGCGCTCGCGCGCGTGGACGCGGAGGCCACCGCGTGGGTGCTCGACAAGTGCGCGCGCCCCGTGGCCGAGGCCGCGTCGCGGGAGGGGCACCTGGAGGCGTTCCACGCGGAGACCGGGCTGGCGACGTCCGTGCTCGGGCACCTCCTGCGTGCCGGCGACCTCGAGGGCGCGGCGCGGGTCAGCGCGGCCCTGGGCGGCGCCATCCCGAACGCGCCGGATCTCGCCCGGTTCACGGAGGCGGTTCGGAGCGTCGTCGACAACCTGGGGACGACGCAGAGCCTCGAGCCGGTGCTCGCCCGTCTCACGGACGCCGACCCGGCGCGGCGCGCGCGGGGCAAGGCCGTGCTCGCCGGCTTCGGCGCGGGGGCGCAGGCGTATCTCGCCGGCCTCGCGCACGACGCGCCGGACGACGCGCTCGCCCGCGCGGCGGCCGAGGTCCTGGCGAGCCAGGGCGAGGCGGGCGCGCGGGTGCTCACGCACGGGCTCGACCAGGAGCCGTCGGCGGCGCGCGTGCGGCGCGTCGTCTCGCTCCTGGACGCCCTGGTCCCGACCCTCGGCGCCAACCTCGTCTTCCTCGTCGGCCACCGCGACCGCGCGGTGCGGGCGGAGCTCGGGCGCACGCTCACGCGCGTGCCGCGGGAGCACGCGCTCAAGCTCGTCGGCCAGGCCCTGGCGCAGCGGCGCCCGGAGATGCTGCTCGGCGCGCTCGAGCTGACGAGCGCGCTGAACGCGGTGGAGCTGCTCAACGGGGTGATCCGCGTCGTGGAGAGCCCGCCCAGCAAGGCGGTGCTGCCCGCCGCCTGCCAGACGCTCGGGCGGCTCAGGGACCCCCGGGCGCTGCCCGCGCTCGTGGGGATCGTGGACCGCCGCCCGCGCCTGCTCGGGATCGTCAAGGGCCTGCCGCAGGCGGCCCGCGTGGCCGCCGTCCGCGCGCTCGGCGAGCTCGGCGCGCCCGAGGCGCGCGCCGCGCTCCAGCGCGCCATGAAGGACCGCGCCAAGGACGTCCGCGCGGCGGCCCGGTTCGCCCTCCTCAAGCTCCAG
>MGCF01000135.1:17874-29311 GCA_001788495.1 Candidatus Rokubacteria bacterium RIFCSPLOWO2_02_FULL_73_56 | reverse complement strand
GCCCGCGCCCTAGAAAGGACGCGACAATGTCCGATGCGCGGCTCTGCTGGCTGCCGGCGACCGAGCTGGCGGCGCTGATTAGGAGGAAGAAGGTCTCGCCGGTCGAGGTCGTCGACGCCGTCCTCGACCGCATCGAGCGGCTCAACCCGCGGCTCAACGCGTTCGTCACGCTCACCGCCGAGACGGCGCGGCGCGAGGCGAAGGCCGCCGAGCGCGCGCTCGCCCGGCGCAGCGCGAAGCCCGGCCCGCTCCACGGCGTGCCGTTCTCGGTGAAGGACCTCGTGATCACGCGGGGCGTCCGCACGACCTTCGGCACCCCGCTCTACCGCGACAACGTGCCGGCCGAGGACGCGCCGATGGTCGAGCGCCTCCGGGCGGCGGGCGCGATCATGCTCGGCAAGACCAACACGCCGACCTTCGGCTGGATCGGCGCGACCCACAACCTGCTGTTCGGGCCGACGCGCAACCCCTGGAACCTCGAGCGCACCCCCGGCGGCTCGAGCGGCGGCGCCTCCGCCGCCGCGGCGGCGGGCCTCGGGCCGCTCCACGTCGGCACCGACGGCGGCGGCTCGATCCGCATCCCCGCGTCGTTCGCCGGCATCTTCGGCCACAAGCCCTCCTACGGGCGGATCCCGACCTACCCTCCGAGCGGCGCGTGGAGCCTCTCGCACATCGGCCCGATGACCCGCACCGTCGCCGACGCCGCGCTGATGCTGCAGGTCTCGGCGGGGCCCGACGAGCGCGACCAGTACTCGCTGCCCGCCGAGCGCGTGGACTACGTCCGGGCGCTCGCGCGCGGCGTCAAGGGCCTGCGCGCCGCGTACACGGACGACCTCGGCTTCGCCGAGGCCGTGGACCCGGAGGTCCGCGCGGTCTGCGCCCGCGCGGCGAGGGCGTTTCGCGAGACGGGCTGCCGCGTCGAGGAGGCGAAGCCGGGCTGGCCGTCGCCGCACGACTGCTGGTACGAGATCTTCTGCGGCGGGATCGCGACGCGCCTGGCGCCCTACCTCGACCGCCGCAGCGAGATCGAGCCCGGGCTTTACCGGATCATCGAGGCCGAGCTCACGCACCCGCCGACGGCGTACGTCCAGGCGTGGTTCGACCGGCTCGCGTGGTGGGAGCACCCGCGCCGGCTCTTCGAGAAGTACGACCTCCTGCTCACGCCGACGATCGCGTGCCCGCCCTTCGCGGTGGGGCTCGACAACCCGGCGGAGATCGCCGGCACGGCCGTCGCGCCGTACGCCTGGATCCCGTTCACGTTCCCGTTCAACCTGAGCGGCCAGCCGGCGGCCTCGGTGCCCTGCGGGTTCACGAAGGACGGCCTGCCGATCGGGCTGCAGATCGTCGGGCGCCGCGGCGACGACGCCAGCGTGCTGCGCGCGGCGGCGGCGTTCGAGCGCGCGCGGCCCTGGGCGCAGCACCGGCCACCGCTCGACTAGACTGGGAGCCTGTCGGCCTATCGAGGAGCGCCCCGGCTTTGCCGGGGGGCTCCGAGCGTGTGGGGGGTGTGGGGGGCCATATCGGGGCCCCCCACGTAACCAGGAGGGCGCCATGGATCGCCTGCTGTTCGTCGTCGCCCCGGAGCGGCGCGACCTCTACGAGGCCCTCAGGCAGGTGCTCGCGGCGGAGCGCGGCGTCGAGGTCATCCTCGACCGCCGGGTCCGGAAGCGCCGCGGCCGCGACGAGCCGCCCGCCGCCGAGCGCCGCCGGTTCGCCCGCCGCGCGCGCGCCCACGAGGACGCGGAGGTCCGCGCGCGCGGCTTCACGGTCGTCCGCCTGCCCTGAGCGCGCCGGCGCTGCCGCGGAGCTTCCTCTGGCTGCTCGGGGGCAACGCGGTCCACGCGGCCTGCTCCTGGGCGATGGTGCTCGTGCTCGTGCGCCTCGAGCGCCCCGGGGACGCGGGCCGGCTCGCGCTGGCCCTGGCCGTGTGCGCGCCGGTGATGATGCTCGCCGACATGTCCCTCGAGGGCGTGCTCGCGGTGGACGCCGCGGGGCGCCACCGCTTCGGTGAGTACCTCGCCTTCCGGCTCCTCACCACGGCCGGGGGCCTCGCGGTGATCGCCGGCCTGACCGCGGCCCTCGCCGCCGACCGCCGCCTGGCGGTCGTCGTCCTGCTCGTCGGTGTGACGCGCGCGGTCGAGTCGCTCAGCAGCCTCGCGCACGGCCTGCTGCGGCAGCGCGAGCGCATGGCGCGCGCGGGCGCGGGGCTGGCCCTCCGGGGGGTGCTCTCGCTCGTGGCGTTCTCGGCGGGCCTCGCCCTCGCCGGGCCCCTCGAATGGGCCGCGCTCGGCCTGGTGGCCGGCCGCGCCGTGACGCTGGTCGCGTGGGACCTGCCCGGGGCCGCGAGCGTCCTCCGGGCCGAGGCGCCGGCGCCGTCGGCCGCGACCCTGCGTCCCCTCTGGAACGGGCGCGCGCTCGCGGGGCTCGCCGCCGCCGGGCTGCCGCTCGGCCTCGTGATGCTCCTCGGGGCGCTCGCCGAGAGCGCGCCCCGCTGGGTCGTGCACACGGCCCTCGGGGAGGCCGCGCTCGGCGTCTTCGCGGCCGTCGCCTATCCCGCGATGGTCGCCGACCTCGCGGTGCGGGCGCTCGCGGAGGCCGCGAGCCCGCGCCTGGCCCGGCTGTGGGCCCGGGGCGAGCGGCGCGCCTGGGCGTCGCTCACCGCGCGCCTGGTGTGGGCCGGCGGGCTGGCCGGCGGCGCGGGGCTCCTGGTGGCGGCCGTCGCGGGCGGCCCGATCCTCGCCCGGCTCTACGGCCCGGGCTACGGCGCGAGCGCCGGCCTGCTCACGTGGCTGATGCTCGCCGCCGGGGCCCGCCACGTGGCGGCATTCCTGAGCACCGCGATCACCGCGGCCTGGTACTTCCGCGTGCAGGTGCCGCTGCTCGCCGCGGTCGCCCTGACGGCGGGCACGGGCTCGGCCTGGCTCGCGCCGGCCGCCGGCCTCGGGGGCGTCGCGGCCGCGCTGGCCCTCGCCGGCCTCGTCCACGTCGCGGGCGCGGCGCTCGTGCTGCGCCACGCGCTGGCGCCCTCGAGGGCCGGGTGAGCGATGCCGCAGGCGTGGAAGCTTCCGCACCTGGCGAAGGGGCTCCTGACGTGGGTGCCCCCGCTCGCGGCGTGGCGCGCGCGCCGCGGGGAGCACGCGGCGCCGGCGCGCTACTGCTACGCGGTGTGGCTCCGGCACCTCGTGCTGCTCGCCGGGCATGGCTTCCGCCCGGCCGGCGCGCGCGTGGCCGAGCTCGGACCCGGGCAGAGCCTGGGCGTCGGGCTCGCGGCGCTCCTCTGCGGGGCCGCGAGCTACACGGGCCTCGACCTCGTGGCCCATGCCGCGCGGCAGGACCTCGCCGCGACGCTCGAGGCGCTGGCCGCGCTCCTGGCGCGCGGCGAGCCGATCCCGGACGAGCGCGAGTTCCCGCTGCTCCGGCCGCGGCTCGACGGCTACGCCTTCCCGGACGGCCTCGTGGACCGGAGTCGGATCGCCGCGCGCACGGCGGCGGTCCAGGAGGGGCTCGTCGCCTACCACGCGCCGTGGCGGCTCGACGACCTGGCGCCCGGCTCCCTCGACCTCGTGCTCTCGCAGGCCGTGCTCCAGTCCGTGGACGACCCGGGCGGGGCGTATCGGGCGATGCGTGCCTGGCTCCGGCCCGGGGGGCTCGGCTCGCACGTCCTCGACCTCGGCGCGGCGGGCACGGCCCCGTGGTGGAACGGCCACTGGGCCTACACCGAGCGGCAGTGGCGGGTGGTCCGCGGCCGGCGCCCGTACCTGTTGAACCGCGCGCCCCTCGGCGAGCACCTCGCGCTGGCGGCGCGGGCCGGGCTCGAGGTCGTGCGCGTCGTGCGCGAGGCGGCGCCCGGCGCGCTGCCTGCGGAGAGGCTCGCGGCGCCCTTCCGCGGGCTCGACGACGCCGAGCGGCGCACCCGGCGCGCCACCGTGGTGCTCCGCCGCCCGGCTTGAGCGCGCCCCGTGGTTGGCGGTAGGATCGCGCCACCATGCGCGCCACGTTCCTGCCCTTCGCGCGGCCCGACGTCGGGGCGGACGAGCTCGACGAGGTCCGCGAGGTGCTCGAGTCCGGGTGGCTGACCACCGGCCCGAAGGCCGCGCGCTTCGAGAGCGAGTTCGCGGCCCGCGTCGGCGCGCCCCACGCCGTCGCGGTCGCCTCGGGGACGGCCGCGCTCCACCTGGCGCTGGTCGCGCTCGGCGTGGGGCGGGACGACGTGGTGCTGACGACGCCCTACACGTTCGCCGCCACCGCGGAGGCGGTGCGCTACCTCGACGCGCGCCCGCTCTTCGTGGACGTGGAGCCCGACACCCTCAACCTGAGCCCCGCCGCGCTCGACGACGCCGCGGCGCGGGCGCGACGCGTGCACGGCGATCGGCTCCGGGCGGTGATCGCCGTTCACCTGGCGGGGCATCCGTGCGACATGGACGGGCTCACGGCCGTCGCCGGGCGCCACGGCCTGGCGGTGGTCGAGGACGCCGCGCACGCCTTCCCGGCCACCTATCGGGGGCGCCCGGTCGGCACCGCCGAGGCCTCGGTGGCCTGCTTCTCCTTCTACGCGACGAAGGCGCTCACCACCGGGGAGGGCGGCATGATCACCACGGCCGACGCCGCCGTGGCCGAGCGATGCCGGATGCTGACGCTGCACGGGATCGACCGCGACGTGTGGCGGCGGGGCGGGAGCCGGGCCTCGTGGCGCTACGAAGTCGTCGCGCCCGGCTACAAGGCCAACCTGCCGGACCTCGCCGCCGCGCTCGGGCTCGCCCAGCTCCGCCGCGCCGACCTGATGTGGAAGCGCCGCTCCCAGATCGCCGCCCGCTACGCCGAGGCGTTCGCCGCCGAGGCCGCCCTGGACCCGCCGGTGGCCCGGCCCGACGTCGAGCATGCCTGGCAGCTCTACCTGCTGCGGCTGCGCGCCGGCGCGCGCGCGGGCGGGAGCGACCCGGAGCAGGCCCGGGACGCGTTCGTCGAGGCTCTCGCCCGGCGCAACATCGGCGCCAGCGTGCACTTCAAGCCCTTGCACCTGCACCGGTACTACCGCGAGCGCCACGGCTGCCGGCCGGGGGACTGCCCGGTCGCGGAGCGGGAGTGGCGCCGGGAGGTCTCGCTGCCGCTCTACAGCCGGATGACCGACAGCGACGTGCGGGACGTCATCCGTGCGGTCGGGGACGTCGTGCACGGGCGGGCATGAGGTGGTTGCCAGGGGAGCCCGGGCCGGGATAGGGTGGAGGCGTCGGCGCCGGTCCTCGGCCCGAACGTGAGGAGGGCACAGGCGATGACACTCGGCAAGGTCGCGACGGCGCTGATCGTGGGCGCGTTCCTCTTCGCCCTCTACTCGACGCTGGCCGCCCAGCCGGTCAGCCCGACTGACCGGCCGCAGGTTCAGGTGCCGGCGCCCGGGTTCACGGCCTCCGAGCCCCAGGTGACGGCCCCGGGTCGCGAGGTCCCCGAGCGCAAGCCCGGCCACTGACCCGCTGAGCCGAGGAGGCTCGCCGGGTCCCCCATGCGGGTGCTGCTGCTGACGGGGCTCTACCCGACGCCCGGCCGTCTCCACGAGGGGGCCGCGGTCGCGCGCCAGTGCGAGGCGCTGCGCGCCGCGGGCGTCGAGATCGACGTGCTCCACGGCTCGCCGGCCGGCGTCTGGCAGCGCCGGCGCACGCTCGAGGCCCTGCGGCGGGCGGCCGCGCGCGGCCGCTACGACCTGGTGCACGTCCACTACGGCCTGAGCGCCACCGGCCTCGCCCTGCTCCAGCCCCTGCCGTTCGTGGCGACCTACCACGGCACCGACGTCAACGGCTATCCCTTCTGCGCGTGGCGGGAGGTCGGGCGCGCCCTGGCCTGGTCGGGCGCGGCGGCGCTCACCCGCCAGCTCGCGCGATTCGCCCGCGCGGTGATCGTGATGACGGAGGCGATGCGCCGCCGCCTGCCGCCGGCCGTGCAGCGGAAGACCTGGGTGGAGCCGATGGGCGTGGACACCACGCTGTTCCGCCCGCGGGGACGGGACGCCGCGCGGGCCGCGCTCGGGTGGGGCCCGGAGCCGATCGTCGTCTTCTGCCACCCGGGCGGCACCGCGCAGAAGCGCGCCGACCTCGCGGCGGCGGCGGTCGGCGTCGCGCGGCGCCGGTGCCCCGACCTGCGGCTCGTCGTCCTGCGCGGGCTCGAGCCCGCGCGCATGCCGCTGGCGCTGAGCGCGGCCGACTGCCTGCTGCTCACCTCCGAGCGGGAGGGCTCGCCGAACGTCGTGCGCGAGGCGCTCGCGTGCAATCTGCCGGTCGTCGCCGTGCCGGTCGGCGACGTCACGGACCTCGTCGGCGCGCACCCGGCCTGCGGGCTCGTGGTCCCGCGCGAGCCCGCGCGGCTCGGCGCCGCCGTGCTCGAGGTCCTCGCGCGGCCGCGCTCCGAGGCGCCGGCCGCGCTCATGCAGCGCCACTCGGCGGCCGCCAGCGCGCGGAGGATCCGCGCCGTCTACGCCGCCGCGCTCGGGTGCAGGGAGGCGGCGTGAGGGCGCTGGTCGTCGCCGCCCATCCCGACGACGAGGTGCTCGGCTGCGGCGGAACGATCGCCCGCCTGGCGGCCGAGGACCATCGCGTCTGGGTCGCGTTCCTGGCCGACGGGGTGGCCGGGCGCTACGAGAAGCCGGCGGACGTCGATCCCGACACGCTGCGCGTGCGGCACGCGCAGTGCCGCGCGGCGGCCGGCGACCTCGGCGTCGAGGACGTGCTCCTCTGTGGCTTTCCGGACCAGCGTCTGGACACGGTGCCGCTCCTCGAGGTCACGCGGGCGCTCGAGGAGCTGATCGCGCGGCTGCGCCCCGAGGTCGTCTACACGCATCACGCGGGCGATCTCAACGCCGACCACGCGATCGCGCACCGGGCGACGCTGACGGCGACGCGCCCCGTGTCCGGCTGCCCCGTGCGCGAGGTCTACGCCTACGAGGTCGCCTCGGCGACGGAGTGGGCGTTCGGCCAGGCCGGGCCCGCGTTCCAGCCGAACGTGTTCGTGGACATCGCGGTGACGCTCGAGCGCAAGCTGGCGGCGCTCGCCCGCTACCGGGACGAGGCGCGCGCGTTTCCGCATCCGCGCTCGCCCGAGGTCGTCCGGGCGAGCGCCGTCCGCTGGGGCAGCGTCGCCGGCGTCGCCGCGGCCGAGCCCTTCGTGCTGGTCCGGGGCCTGCGCTAGGGGACGGCGACGAGCGCCCCGGACCCCGGCCCCATGCGCGTGGTGGATCGCGTCAAGCGCGGCGTGGCGCCGGTCCTGGTGCGGAGCGGCTGCCTCGGCCTGCACCGGCGCGTGCGCGCGTGGGCGGGGCGCCCGGCCGGCGCGACGGTGCTCGTGTTCCACCGCGTCGGCGCGGCGGGCCCGCCCGGCAGCGCGCTCGACACGCCGCTCGAGGCCTTCCGGGAGATCGTCGCCTTCCTCCGGCGCGAGTGTCGCGTGGTGCCGCTCGACGCGGCGGTGAGCCTGCCGCGCGCCGCGCTGCCGGCGCGCGCCGTCGCGATCACGTTCGACGACGGCTACCGCGAGACGCTCCGCGTCGCCGCGCCCGTGCTCGCGCAGGCGGGGCTGCCGTGGGCCGTGTTCCTCCCCGTCGCGTACGTCGGGACCCGGCGCCTGCTCTGGTGGGACCTGCTCGCCTGCGCGGCGCGCCGCCTGGGCGCGCCCGCGGTCCTCGACCTCGCCGGGCGCGTGCTCGCCGGCGCGCCGGGCGCGGGGCCGGCGCCCGGGCCGGCGGGCGTCGGGGGGCTCGTCGCGGCGCTCAAGCGCGCCCCCGACCGCGCCCGCCGCCGGGTCGTGCGCGCGCTCGAGCGCCGCCTCGCGCTCGACGCGCGCGGGCGGCGCGCGGGCGGCGCGCCCGGGGACGACGCGGAGCTCGCCCCGTACCGGATGCTCGACTGGGCCGAGGTCCGGCGCCTCGCCACCGCCGGCGTCACGCTCGGCGCGCACTCGCTCACGCACCCCGTCCTGCCGACGGCGTCCGAGGCCGTGCGCCGGCGCGAGATCGCCGGCGCGCGCGGCCGGCTCGCGCGCGGCGCCGGCGTCCCGGTGCGGTACTTCGCGTACCCGGACGGCGCCGCGGACGCGCGCGCACGGCGCCTGGTGGCCGCCGCCGGCTACCGCGCCGCGTTCCTCGCCGACGCCGCCGCGCGCGCCGACGACCCGCTGCGCCTGCCGCGCAAGGGCCTGTACACGTTCTCGCGCGCGGGTGGCGGCTTCTCCGCGGCGGTGCTGGCGGCCGAGCTGGCCGGCGTGTTCGACGGCCCCGCGCGCCTGGTCGGATGGCGCTGAGCGGGCCCGGCGTGCCGCCGTTCCGTGACGTGGTGATCCTGACGCAGTTCTACGCCCCGGAGCCGGGCGCGCCCCAGGTGCGCCTGGCCGCGCTGGCGCGCGAGCTCGCACGGCGCGGCGCGCGGGTGCGGGTGATCACCGGCATGCCGAACTACCCGGACGGCCGCATCCAGCCCGGCTACCGGGGCCGCCTCACCATGCGCGAGGACGTGGCCGGCGTGCCCGTGCGCCGCGTCTGGCTCTACGCGGCGGCGGGGCGGGGGAGCCTCCACCGCCTGCTCGGCTACCTCTCGTTCACGCTCGCCGCCGCGCCGGCCCTGCTCCTCGGCCGCCGCCCGGACCTGGTCTTCGTCGAGGCCCAGCCGCTCACGCTCGCCCTGCCGGCGTGGCTCCTCGGCGTGCTCCGCGGGGTGCCCTGGATCTACAACACGCCGGACCTCCAGGTGGAGCTGGCCGGCGAGGCGGGGTGGATCGCCGCGCGGCCCCTCCTGGCGCTCGCGCGGCGGCTCGAGGCGTTCCTGATGGGGCGCGCGCTGGCGGTCACGACGGTGACGCGGGCGTTCGTCGACCATTTCGCCCGCACGCGCGGCGTCCCCGCCGAGCGCCTCTGCTTCCTCCCGAACGGCGCCGACGTGGCGTGGCTGCGCCCGCTCCCGCGCGACGCCGCGCTGGCCGCGCGCCTCGGCGTGGACGGGCGCCGGGTCGTGACCTACGCCGGGACCCACGCCCCCTACCAGGGGCTCGAGGTGCTCGTGCAGGCGGCGGCCCGCCTGCGCCACCGCCGCGACGTCGCCGTGCTCATCGTGGGACGGGGGCCCGAGCGCGAGCGCCTGGTCGCCGCGGCGCGGACGGCCGCGCTCGACAACGTCCTGTTCCGCGACGTGCCCTTCGCCGACATGCCGCGCCTCATGTCCGTGAGCGACCTCTTCGTGGCCACGCTGCGCGACTTCCCGTCCGCGCGCGGCATGCGCCTGTCGAAGGCGGTGCCGCCGCTCGCCTGCGGCGTGCCCGTGGTCTACGCCGGCGACGACGAGATGGCCGCGCTCATCGAGCGCGAGGGCTGCGGCGTGCGGGTCCCGCCCGGGCGCCCGGACCTGCTGGCGGACGCGATCGCGCGGCTCGTGGACGACCCCGAGCGGCGGCGCGCGATGGGGCGCCGCGGGCGCGCGCTCGCCGAGCGCGCCTTCGCGTGGCCGGCGCTCGTGGACGCCTGGCTCGCGCAGGTCGCCGCGCTCCACGGCGCGGGCCGGCCGGCGGGCGCCCCGGCGGGGGCGGCATGAGCCGGACGCCCCCCACGACGGGCGTCGAGCGCGCGCTGCTCGCCGGGGCGATCGTCCTGGTGCCCTTCGACTACTTCCTGCCCGACGTCGGGCCCTTCTCGACGCTCTTCCTGGTCTTCACCGCGCTCGCGCTGTACGCGGGCGTCCGCCGCGGGCGCGTGCTGCGAGCCGTCCTGGTCCATCCGGCATTCGTGCCGGCCTACGCACTGCTCGTGGTGGCCGCGATCGTCGAGAGCATGCATCCCCACGCGAGCTACGTCGAGGTCCTGCGCATGGCCCGCATGGTCGGCGGCGGCGTCGTGGTGGCGGCGCTCTGCCGGGACGCGCGCGCGCTGCTCCACTGCGTCCGGGCCTTCGTCGGCGTCGGGGTGCTCATGTCGGCCGGGCTGACGCTCGTGGCCTACCGGCGGCTCTGGGTGGCGAGCGCCCTCGACTTCGACGCCGCGAGCACGGTGCGCGAGGCAGCCTTCGCCCAGGTCCTCCGGATGCAGGGGGACCTGAACGTGCTCGGGCTGACCACGGCGCTCGGCACCACGCTCGCCGTCGCGCTGGCGCTGTGGGCCCGCTCGCGGGCGGCGTTCGCGGGGTGGCTCGGCGTCGCGACCTTCTGCGGCGTCGCGACCTTCCTGCCGATGTCGCGCGGCGCCGTGGTCAACGCCCTCGGGGGCGCGGCCGCCGTGATGCTCGCCGCGCGGTCCGCCTGGCGCCGCGCGCTCGGCCTCGCCCTCGTCTTCCTGGTGGCCGTGCCGCTCCTCGTGCCGGGCGTCGTCTTCTCGCGCCTGGAGTTCGCCGGCCTGCGCGCGCTGCGGCTCGGGCTCGCCGCGTCGCCGCCCGCCGGCCGGGCGGACCGCGCGCGCGCGGACTCCGCCGAGGGGCGGCCGGCCGCGCGCGCGCCGCTCGAGGCGCGCGCGCACCTCTACGAGGTGGCCGTCCGGCACGCGCCCGCGTACCTCCTGCGCGGCGTGGGCGCCGGCCACTTCTGGGCGGGCTGGGGCTGGCGCCACGGATTCGGCAACGAGCAGTACTCCTGGGGGCCGCAGAACGTGTTCATCGAGGTCACGGTCTACTGGGGGCTC
Organism: Candidatus Rokubacteria bacterium RIFCSPLOWO2_02_FULL_73_56; assembly: GCA_001788495.1. GTDB lineage: Bacteria > Methylomirabilota > Methylomirabilia > Rokubacteriales > CSP1-6 > GWA2-73-35. Next base: position 18,675 of record MGCF01000135.1, on the reverse strand, counting down.
GCGGGCCTGCTGGCGCTCCTGGCGCTCGTGTGGACCGCGGCCCGCTGCCTGCCCCGCCCGCCGGGCGCCGGGCCCCTGGCGCTCGCGATGTTCGGCTACGCCGTCGCGACGCTCCTCTACGCGCTGATGGCCCACGCCGTCTACGCGAAGCCGTTCGCGCTGTTCCTCGGGCTCGCCGCCGCCGCGCGCCTCTGGATCTGGCCCGACGCGCGCGCCTCCGGAGAGACCGCGTGACCTGCCGGCTGCTCTACCTCGTCGGCAGTCTCGTGCTGGGCGGGCTCGAGCGCCAGCTCGTGCTCCTGCTCCAGGCCATGGACCGCACCCGCTACCGGCCGGCCGTCGCCGTGTGGGACTTCGACGGGGCGGACCCGTTCGTGCGCGCCGTCCGCGCGCTCGACGTGCCGCTGCACGCGGTGCCCCGGCGACCGACACGGCTCGGCCGCCTGGCCGCCTTCCGTCGCCTGGCGGCGCAGCTCCGCCCGGAGGTGATCCACTCCTTCAGCTTCTTCACCAACGTCGCGGCCTGGGCGGCGGCGCCCGGCGCGGGCGCCATCGCCGTGGGCTCGGTGCAGAGCGACTTCGTCCACGACCAGCGCTCGACGGGGCGCGTGCTCGGGCCGCTCTGCGCGCGCTGGCCGCGCGACCAGATCTTCAACAGCGCGAGCGCCGCGGCGCGGGCCCGCCGCGCCGGCGGGCCGTTCGCGCCGGCCCGGGCCTTCGTGGTGCGCAACGCCGTGGACCCGGTCCGCTTCGCCCCGGCGGCGCCGGCGGACGCCGCGCGCGCGCGGCTGCTCGGCGTGG
>MGCF01000135.1:0-17810 GCA_001788495.1 Candidatus Rokubacteria bacterium RIFCSPLOWO2_02_FULL_73_56 | reverse complement strand
CGGGTTCGACGTCGAGGCGACGATCGTGGGCGAGGGGCCGCTGCGCCCGCTGCTCGAGCGACGGGCCCGCGCGCGCGGCGTCGCCGACCGCGTCCGGCTGCTCGGCGCCGTCGCGGACGACGCGTGCCTGGCGCGGCTCTACGCGGACGCCACCCTCCTCGTCCACACCGGCGACGTCGAGGGCACGCCGAACGTGGTCCTGGAGGCGATGGCCTGCGCGCGCCCCGTCGTCGCGGCCGACACGGGGGACGTCTCCGCGCTCGTCGAGGACGGCACGACCGGCTTCGTGGTGCCGGGCGACGACGCCACCGCGCTGCGGGACCGCATCGGGACGCTCCTGGCCGACCGCCCGCTCTGCCGGCGGATGGGCGGGGCGGGCCGCGCCCGCGCCGAGCGCGAGTTCGCCCCCGGCCGGCTCGTGGCCGGCACGCTCGCGGCCTACCGCGCGGCCGGCTGGCGCCCCGGCCCGGGCGCGGAGGCGCCCGCGCCGTGAAGCGCGCGCTCGACGTCCTGCTGGCCGGCCTCGCGCTGGCGGCGCTCCTGCCGCTGCTCGTCCTGGTCGGGATCCTGGTCCCGCTGGAGTCGCCGGGCCCGGCGCTGTTCCGCCAGGTGCGCGTGGGCCGCGGCTTCCGGCCGTTCGTCATCTACAAGTTCCGCTCGATGGTCGTCGAGGCCGCCCTGACGGGAGGGCCGATCACCGGCGGGGGCGATCCGCGCGTGACGCGGCTCGGCCGGCTCCTGCGCCGCTTCCACCTGGACGAGCTGCCCCAGCTCTGGAACGTGCTCCGGGGCGACATGAGCCTGGTGGGCCCGCGCCCGGAGCTCGCGCGCTACGTCGCGATGTTCCCGGAGGACTACACCGAGATCCTGGCCGTGCGGCCGGGGGCCTTCGATCTCGCGGGGCTCGCGTACCCCGACGAGCCCGCGGCGCTGGCCCGCGCGCGCGACGCGGAGACGGAGTACGTCCGGCGGATCCTGCCGGACAAGGTCCGGCTCGGCAAGGAGTACGTGCGTCGCGCCTCGCTCGGGCTCGACCTGGAGGTCATCGCGCGGAGCGTCGCCGCGGTGCTCAGCGGCCGGGCGGGCGGGTGAGCGCGCGCGTCAGCGTCTTCGGCCTGGGATACGTCGGCAGCGTCTCGGCGGCGTGCCTGGCCGAGGCCGGCCACCGCGTGATCGGCGTCGACATCCGCGCGGAAAAGGTCGCGGCGGTCGGCCGCGGCGAGGCCCCGGTCGTGGAGCCCGGCCTCGACGCCCTGGTCGCGGCCGCCGTCGCCGCCGGGCGGCTGACCTCCACGTCGAGCGGCCACGAGGCCGTCCTGGCGAGCGACCTGTCGCTGATCTGCGTCGGCACGCCGCGCGACGCCGCCGGGGTCGACCTCCGCGCCGTCCGGGCCGCGGCGGAGGAGATCGGCGGCGCCCTGCGGGCCAAGGCGGGGTATCACGTCGTCGTGGTGCGCAGCACCGTGCCGCCGGGGACGAGCCGCGGGCTCGTGCTCCCGAGCGTCGAGGGCGCGAGCGGCCGCACGGCGGGCCGCGGGTTCGGCGTGTGCGTCCATCCCGAGTTCCTCCGCGAGGGCTCCGCGGTCGAGGACGTGCGCCGGGCCGCGCGCGCGGTCGTCGGCGAGCTCGACGCGGCCAGCGGCGAGCCCCTCGTCGCCCTCTACCGGGGCCTGGCCACGCCCACGATCCGCACCGGGCTCGAGGCCGCCGAGCTCCTCAAGTACGCGGACAACGCCTGGCACGCGCTGAAGGTCTGCTTCGCCAACGAGCTGGGCAGCCTCGCGACGCGCCTCGGCGTCGACGGCGCCGCCCTGCTGGACCTGCTCCGGCGCGACACGCGGCTCAATCTCTCCGGGGCGTACCTCACTCCCGGGCTCCCCTTCGGCGGCTCGTGCCTGCCCAAGGACGTGCGGGCCCTCGGCGAGCTCGGGCGCTCGACGGGGCTGTCGCTCCCGGTGCTCGACGCCATCCTGCCGAGCAACGACGCGCACCTCGAGCGCGCCCTCGCGCGCGTGCGCGCGGCGGGCGCGCGGCGCCTGGGCTTCCTGGGCCTCGCGTTCAAGCCGGGCACGGACGACGTGCGCGGCAGCCCCGCGCTCGCGCTCCTCGTGCGCCTGCGCGCGGAGGGCTACGCGATCCGCGTGCACGACGTGGAGGTCGCGGCGGGCCGCCTGCTCGGAGCCAACCGGGCGTTCCTCGAGCAGTGCGTGCCCGACCTCGAGCGGCTGGTCGCTGCGGACGCCGCGGCCCTGGCCGCCACGGTCGAGGCGCTGGTCGTGACCCAGGACACGGCGCTCTACCGCGGGGTCGTGCGCGCGCGGCCCCCCGGCGTCGCCCTCATCGACCTCGTCGGGCTCGACGCCCGGCCGGCGCCCCCCGGCCCCGACGCGACCGGCTGCTGAGTCGATCGACGTCGGGGGGCGTATCCGACGCGGGACGTTGACGCGCGGCCGGCTCGCGCCCAGGCTCGGGACGTGCACCTCGTCGAGCTTCTCGTCGCGGTCGCGCTCCTGGGTCCGGTCCTCGCCGGCACGCTGACCGCCCTCGAGTCCGGCCGGCGGGCCTACGCGCTCGGCGCGGCGCGCGCCGAGTCCCAGCAGGCCGCGCGCGTGGCGGTCGAGCGCCTGGCACGCGAGATCCGCGGCGCGGGCGCGGGCCCGCGCGCGCCCACGGCGATCTCGGTGGCCGAGCGCGAGCGCATCGTGCTCCACCGCGGCCTCGACGGCGACGGGACCAGGCCGGCGCGCGGCGGGACGGTCACGTGGCGGCTCGCGGGCACGGTGCTCCGCCGCGACGCGGGCGGGGGCGCCCAGCCGGTGGCGCCGGGCGTGACGCGGTTCGTCCTCGAGTACCTCGACGCCGCCGGCCGGCCCGCGCGGGCGCCGGCCGAGGTCCGCACCGTCGTGATCACGCTCGCGACCGAGGCCGCCCGGGGCGCCGAGCGGGCGGGCGCGAGCTTCGTCACGCGGGTGCGCCTGCGCAACCGCTGAGCCCCGCGGTACACTCGCGCCATGGGCCCCCGCGCCCGCTCCGTCCTCGCCGTCCTCCTCGTGGGCGTGGTCGTCGCCTGCGAGACCGTGCCCTACACGGGCCGCACCCAGATCATGCTCCTGCCCGAGACCGCCGAGTGGCAGATGGGGCTCGACTCCTACCAGCAGATCCTCCAGAAGGCGAGGCTCTCGCGCGACCCGGCCCAGACCGAGCAGGTGCGGCGCGTGGGCCTGCGGATCGCCCAGGCGACGGGCCGCAGCGACTACCGCTGGGAGTTCAACGTCATCGACGACAAGCAGGCGAACGCCTTCTGCCTGCCGGGCGGCAAGGTGGCCGTCTACACGGGCATCCTGCCCATCACCCGTGACGACGCCGGCCTCGCCGCCGTCCTGGGCCACGAGGCGGCGCACGCGATCGCCCGGCACGGGGGCGAGCGGGTGAGCCAGACCCTGCTGGTCCAGACGGGGCTCGTCGCCACCCAGGCGGCGCTGGCCCGCCGGGACCCGCGGACGGTCCAGACGGTGACCGCGCTGCTCGGCGCGGGCGTGACGGTCGGGCTCCTGCTGCCGTGGAGCCGCGGCCAGGAGTCGGAGGCGGACCACCTCGGCCTGATCTACATGGCCAGGGCCGGCTATCACCCGTCGGCGGCGCGAGACCTATGGGTGAGGATGGCCGGGGCGGCGCGCGGCCGCGCGCGGCCGCCCGAGTTCCTCTCGACCCACCCCGCCGAGGCGACGCGGATCAGACAGATCGAGGCCTGGATGCCGGAGGCGCTCCGCTACTACCAGCCCCGCTGACACCCCGGCCGGCGGTGCCGGGGACACCATCCAGGGGGTCACCGGGGGGCCTCGTCCCCCACGGGTCGCCCGGTTCCCCAGTGACTCGAATCCTACGAAAAATCCTATGTTTTTCCTTGACACGAGGTTTGGGGTGACGCTAATCTCCCCAGCTAAGTGGGGCGAAGTGGGATGAAGTGTCATCCAGCCCCAAAGACAGACATGTTCATAGGGCGCTATCAGCACACGGTGGACCCGAAGGGCCGGTTGAGCATCCCGGCGCGCTACCGGAATGCCCTGGCCCAGTACGAGGGCAACCTGATCGTGGTGCCCAACGGCCAGTCGCTCGAGGTGTACCCGTTCCCGGAGTGGGAGCGGCTCGTGGCGGCGATCAACGACCAGTCGCGCTTCGACGCCGAGGTGCGCACGCTGGGCCGCCTCTACGTCTCGCGGGCCAAGGAGGTCGAGCTCGACGGCGCCGGGCGCGTGCTGCTGCCGCCCGACACGCGCGAGCAGGCGGGCCTCGTGAAGGACGTGACGCTGGTCGGCATCGGGCGCGAGTTCTTCGAGATCTGGGACCGCGCGCGCTTCGTCGAGTACGAGCGCGCGCACGGCGACGGGATCGAGTCGGGCTTCGAGCGATTGTCGCAACTGGGAGTGAAGTAACTCACGCCCCGGTGCTCGTCGACGAGGTCGCGTTTGTCCTGCGACCGCGCGGCGGGGGCTGGGTGATCGACGGGACGGTGGGGATGGGCGGACACGCGGCGGCGATGCTGAGCGGGAGCGGCCCGGACGTGCGGCTGCTCGGGCTCGACGTGGACCCGGAGGCGCTCCGGCGCGCGGGCGCGCGCCTGGCCGCGTTCGGCGACCGCGTGCGCCTGGCCCGCGAGAGCTTCCGGAATCTCCGGCGTGCGGCGGCCGCCCACGGCGTCGCCGGGGCGCGCGCGATCCTGCTCGACCTCGGCCTGTCCTCCTGGCAGCTCGAGGCCTCCGGCCGCGGCTTCTCCTTCCAGGCCGACGAGCCCCTCGACATGCGCCTCGATCCCGACGCGGAGACGACCGCGGCCGCGCTCGTGAACCACCTCCCGGAGGCCGAGCTCGCGCGGATCCTGTTCGAGTACGGCGAGGAGCCGCACGCGCGGCGCATCGCCCGCGCGATCGTCCGGCGCCGCCCGCTCGCGACCACGGGCGACCTCGTCGCCGCGGTCCGGCGCGCGGTGCCGCGCGCGGCCTGGCCCAGGCGGATCCACGTCGCGACGCGCACGTTCCAGGCGCTGCGGATGGCCGTCAACGACGAACCCGGAGCGCTCCGCCAGGCGCTTCACGACGCGCCCGAGCTCCTGGCCCCCGGCGGCCGGCTCGGCGTGATCTCCTTCCACTCGGGCGAAGATCGCATCGTGAAGCGGACGTTCCGAGCTCTGGCGCCGGCGGGCTTCGCCGCGCTCGAGCCGTCGCCCCTCGGGCCCACGGACGACGAGGTGCGGGCCAACCCCCGCGCCCGGAGCGCGAAGCTGCGCGTGCTGGAGCGGCTCCGTTGACGAACCCACAGCGACTCCATCGTGACCCCGACCCCCGCGTCCGGCGCTCGCTCGCCGCGGCGCTCGGCTGCGCGGCCCTGATCGTGCTGAGCGCGCTCGCCGCCGCCGGCGTGCGCGTGCAGCAGGTCCAGCTCGCGTACCGGCTCGACGCGCTCTCCGGCGAGCACGACCGCCTCGGGGGCGTGATCCGCCAGCTCGAGATCGAGGTCGCGACGCTCCGGGCGCCGGGCCGGCTCGAGTCCGGGGCCCGGCGGCTCGGCCTGGTGAGCCCGCGGCGCGACCAGATCCGCCTCGCCCGCGAGTACGTGCCCGGCGGGACCGGGCTGGCGGCCGACCTGAGCCTGCGCGCCGACGCGGGCGGCGCGCCGGGCTCGAGGACGCCCAGGACCCGGTGACGGACCAGGGCGCCCGGACGCGGGTCCTGATCCTCGCGGCGGTCCTGGCCGTGGCCTTCGGGACCCTCACCGGCCGCCTCGCCTGGCTGATGGTCGTCGAGCGCGGCGCGCTCGCGCAGCTCGCCGAGCGGCAGTACTCGCGCACCGTCGTGCTGCACGCGCAGCGCGGCCCCATCGTGGACCGCCAGGGCGGGCCGCTCGCCACCTCGACCGAGACGGAGTCGCTCTTCGCCCAGCCCCGCAGCGTCGGCGACCCCGTGCGCGTCGCCGCGCGCGTGGCGCCGCTCGTCGGCGTGCCCGAGGCCGAGGTCCACGCCGCGCTCACCAGCTCGCGGAGCTTCGTCTGGGTCCGGCGCAGGCTGCCGCCCGCCGTCGCCGCGCGGGTGCGCGCGCTGCGCGAGCCCGGGCTCGGCTTCGTCGAGGAGCCGCTGCGCCTCTACCCGAACCGCGAGCTGGCCGCGCAGGTGCTCGGCTTCGAGGGCGTGGAGGGCGGGCTCGCGGGCGTCGAGCGGGCCTGGGAGGAGGAGCTCGCGGGCACGCCGGGCAAGGCGATCGTCGGCCGCGACGCGCTCGGCCGGGAGGTGGCCACGCCGCACGTCCTGAAGGCGCCCGCCCCCGGGCACGGCGTCATGCTCACGCTCGACCGGACGATCCAGTACGTCGCCGAGCGGGAGATCGACGCGGCCCAGCGCCGGACCGGCGCGAAGAGCGCGATGGCGGTCGTGCTCGAGCCCCGCACGGGCGACATCCTCGCGCTGGCGATCCGCCCGACCTTCAACCCGAACGCGTTCCTCGACGTCGCCTCGCCGGACCACTGGCGCAACCGCGCGGTCACGGACCCGTTCGAGCCCGGCTCGACGTTCAAGGTGATCCTGGCCGCGGCGGCCCTCGAGGAGGGCGTCGTGCGACCCGAGGATCGGATCAACGGCGAGGGCGGCTCGATCACGATCGCGCGGACGACGATCCGCGACTGGAAGAAGTACGGCTGGCTCACCTTCGCCGAGGTGCTCCAGAACTCGTCGAACGTCGGGGCGATCAAGGTGGGGCTCGCACTCGGCCGCGACCGCTACTACCGCTACATCACCGCGTTCGGCTTCGGCGCGCCGACCGGCGTGGGCCTCCCCGGCGAGAGCCGCGGGCTCCTGCGCGAGCCGCGGCGGTGGTCGGCGCTCTCGCTGCCGACGATGTCGATCGGCCAGGAGATCTCGGTCACGGCGCTGCAGCTCGTGACGGCCGTCGGCGCGATCGCCAACGGCGGCACGCTCGTGCAGCCGCGCCTGGTGCGCGCCACGTTCGACGCCGAGGGCCGCGAGCTCCGGCGGTTCGCGCCGCGCCCCGTGCGGCAGGCGGTCTCGCCCGAGACCGCGCGCACGCTGACGCGCCTGCTCGTGCGCGTGGTGGAGGAGGGGACCGGGCGCAACGGCGCGATTCCGGGGTACGCGGTCGCCGGCAAGACGGGCACGGCGCAGAAGCTCGATCCGGCGACCCGGCGCTACTCGCACGCGCCGGGCGTGCTCTCGTTCGCCGGCTTCGCGCCGGCCGACGACCCGCGCTTCGTGATGCTGGTGCTGCTCGACGAGCCGGCCCACGAGAAGTGGGGCAGCGAGGCGGCGGCGCCCATCTTCGCCGCGATCGGCCGCGAGATCCTGCGCTACCTCGAGGTCCCGGCGCGCGACGCCCAGCCGGTGCAGATCGTCGCCGGCCAGCCGGCGGCGCCCAGGCGCCTGCCGGCGGTGCGGCTGGTGAGCACGGCCCTCGCGGGCGGCGAGCCGGCGCGCGTCATGCCCGACCTCGTCGGCACGACGCTCCGCCAGGCGCTCGCCGCGCTCGCGGCGCTCCACCTCGAGGTCCGCCTCGCCGGGCAGGGGCGGGTCGTCGCGCAGACGCCGGCGCCGGACACCCCGCTCGCGCCCGGCGTCGTCGCCCACCTGGTTCTGAGAAACGACGCCCCGCGATGAGATGGCTCGACAACCCATGCCCGTGACGGAGCTGCTCGAGGCCCTGCCGGCCCGGCGGGTGCTCGGCGACCCGCCGCGCGCGGTCACGTCGCTGACGGCCGACTCGCGGCGCGTCGAGCCCGGCGGCTGCTTCGTCGCGGTGCCGGGCCTGCGGCAGGACGCGCGCCGCTTCGTGCCCGAGGCCGTGGCGCGGGGCGCGGCGCTGGTCGTCACCGAGGGCGAGCCGCTCGGCGACGTGGCGGTGGCGCAGGTGCTCGTGCCCTCCGCGCGCGCGGCGCTCGCGCGGCTCGCGGGCGCCTGGCACGGGCACCCCTCGCGCGCGCTCACGCTGGTCGGCATCACGGGGACGAACGGCAAGACGACGACCTCGTACCTGGTCGAGGCGCTGCTGCGCGCGCGCGGCTTCGCGACGGGCGTGATCGGCACCGTGCAGTACGTCGTCGGCGCCGAGCGCCGGCCGGCGGGCCAGACGACGCCGGAGGCCCTCGAGCTCCAGGCGCTGCTCGCCGAGATGCGGGAGGCGGGCGTCCGCGGCGTGGCGATGGAGGTCTCCTCGCACGCCCTTGCGCTCGCGCGCGTGGACGGCCTGGCGTTCGACGTCGCGGTGTTCACCAACCTCACCCAGGACCACCTGGACTTCCACGGCACCCTCGAGAGCTACCGGCTCGCGAAGCGCCGCCTCTTCGAGCTCACCGCGGCGTCGCCCAAGCCGGGCCGCGCGGCCGTCGTCAACGCGGACGACCCCGCGGGCGCCACGATGGTGGCGGGGCTCGACCTGCCCGTGCTCACGTTCGGGCTCGGCGCCGGCGCCCAGGTCCGCGCCCTCGAGCACGCCTCCTCGCTCGACGGGATCCGCATGGTGGTGGCCACGCCGCGCGGGCGCACGCCGCTCGTCTCGCCGCTCATCGGCGAGCACAACGTGCTGAACCTGCTCGGCGCGGTCGCGACGGGCCTGGCGCTCGGCCTGCCGCCCGAGCGCATCGCCGCGGCGCTCGCGCCCGTGACCGCGGTGCCCGGGCGCTTCGAGGAGGTGCGGGCGGGCCAGCCGTTCCTCGTCGTCGTGGACTACGCCCACACCCCGGACGCGCTCGAGCGCGTGCTGGGCACCGCGCGCAAGCTCACGCGCGGGCGCCTGGGCGTCGTCTTCGGCTGCGGCGGCGACCGCGACCGGGGCAAGCGGCCGATCATGGGCGAGATCGCGGCGCGGCTCGCGGAGCGGGTCTGGGTGACCTCGGACAACCCGCGCTCCGAGCGGCCGGAGGCGATCATCGACGAGATCCTCGCCGGCGTCCGGCGGGTGGCGGCGGCCGAGGGCCGGTGCGTGCGCGAGGCCGACCGGGCGCGCGCGATCCGGGGCGCACTGGACTGGGCGGCGAGCGGTGATACCGTGGTGATCGCAGGGAAGGGCCACGAGTCGTACCAGATCGTGGGGTCCGAAGTGCTCCCCTTCGACGACCGGGAAGTCGCCAGGCGCGTCCTGTCGGAGCGTTCGCCATAGGGAGGCCCATGCCGCCGTTCACGGTCCAGGACATCGTCCGCGCCACGCACGGGGCGCTCGTGATCGGGGACCTCGCGGTCCCCGTCACCGGCGTGTCCATCGACTCCCGCACGCTCGGCGTGGGCGAGGCGTTCTTCGCGATCCAGGGGCATCGGCTCGACGGCCACGCCTTCCTCGCCGACGCGGCCGGGCGCGGCGCCTCGTGCCTGGTCGTCCACGCGCTCAGCGACGACGTGCCCGCCAACGTGCCGCTCGTCCTCGTCGAGGACACGACGAAGGCGCTCGGGCGGCTCGCCGCCTGGCACCGGGCCCGGTTCGCGATCCCGGTCGTCGCGGTGACGGGCTCGAACGGCAAGACCACGACCAAGGAGCTGATCGCGGGCGTGCTCGGCGCGCGCTGGCACGTGCTCAAGCCGGCCTCGAGCTTCAACAACCAGTGGGGCCTGCCGCTCACGCTGCTGCGGCTCGCGCCCGAGCACCAGGCCCTCGTGGTCGAGATCGGCACCAACCGGCCGGGCGAGATCGCGTACCTGGCCGAGATCGCCCGGCCGACCATCGGCGTCGTGACGAACGTGGCCGCCGTGCACACGGAGTTCCTCGGCTCGCTCGACGCGGTCCGCGAGGAGAAGGCCGCGCTCGTGCGCGCCGTCGGGCCGGAGGGCCGGGTGGTGCTGAACGCCGACGACCCGCGGGTGGCCGGCATGGCGCGCGAGGCGCACGGCCGGGTCGTCACCTTCGGGCGCGCGGCCGGCGCGCAGGTGCGCGCGAGCGGGGAGGCGGCGGCCGGCCCGCAGGCCCTCGGCTTCGTGCTCGAGGCGGAGGGCGCCCGGGAGCCCGTGACGCTCGCGTTCGCCGGCCGCCACAACGTCGTCAACGCGCTCGCCGCCGCCGCGGTCGGCGTCGCCCTCGGCTGGCCGCTCGCCGAGATCGCGCGCGGGCTCGCGAGCGCGCGGCCCGTCGCGGGCCGCTGCGTCTGGCGCACCGCGGGCGCGGTCCGCGTCCTGGACGACACGTACAACGCCAACCCCGCCTCGCTGCGCGCCGCGCTCGACGCGGTCGCCGCCGGCTGCCCGCCGGACGGCCGCCTCGTCGTGGCGCTGGGCGACATGCTCGAGCTCGGCCCGCTCACCGAGGAGGCGCACCGCGAGGCCGGGCGGGCGGTCGTCGCGGCGGGCGCCGCGGGGTTCGTGGGGTTCGGCCGGCACATGCTCCTCGCGGTGGAGGCGGCGCGCGCCGAGGGGCTCGCCGACGCGCACCACGTGACGACGTTCGAGGACACCGTGGCCCACTTGCTGAAGCGGCTGGCCCCGGGCGACACCGTGCTCGTGAAGGGCTCCCGCGGGATGCGCATGGAGCGGGTGGTGGACGCCCTGGTGGCGCGCCTGGCCCGCGAATGAGGACGGCGGATGCTCTACCACTTCCTCGTCCCGCTGGCCACGGAGCACATCCTCTTCAACGTCTTCCGCTACCTGACGTTCCGCTCCTTCATGGCCCTGATCACGGCGCTCGTGCTCTCGCTGCTGATCGGCCCGCCGCTGATCCGGCGGCTCCGGCGCGCGCAGCACGGCGGCGAGACGATCCGCGAGGACACGCCGGAGCGGCACCGCACGAAACGGGGCACGCCCACGATGGGCGGCGTGCTGATCCTCGTCGCGATCCTGGCGACGACCCTGCTGTGGGCCAACCTCCGCAACCGCTACGTGTGGGTCGCGATGCTCGCGACCGCGGGGTTCGGCCTGCTCGGCGTCTGGGACGACCTCACGAAGCTGCGGCGGCGCCGGGGGCTCTCGATGCGCGTGAAGCTCGGCGCGCAGCTCCTGCTCGCGTTCCTGCTGCTGCAGATCGTGTTCTGGCAGCCGCCCGCGACCTGGCTCCCGGTCCTCGCGATCCCCTTCTTCAAGGGCTGGCTGATCAACCTGGGCTGGCTCTGGATCCCGTTCGCGATGCTGGTGGTCGTCGGCGCCTCGAACGCGGTGAACCTGACCGACGGCCTCGACGGGCTGGCGATCGGCCCGGTGATCATGGCCGGCGGCGCCTTCGGGGTGATCGCCTACCTGACGGGCAACTTCAGGGCGGCCGACTATCTGAAGATCCTGAACGTCAAGGGCGCGGGGGAGCTGACCGTGTTCTGCGGCGCGCTGATCGGCGCGGCGATCGGGTTCCTCTGGTTCAACTGCCACCCGGCCGAGGTCTTCATGGGCGACGCGGGCTCGCTGGCCCTCGGCGGCGCGATCGGGACGCTGGCGGTGCTGACGAAGGCCGAGCTGCTGCTGCCGCTGATCGGCGGCCTCTACGTGGTCGAGGCGGCCTCGGTCATCCTGCAGGTCGCGAGCTTCAAGCTGACGGGCCGGCGCGTGTTCCGGATGGCGCCGCTGCACCACCACTACGAGCTCTCCGGCTGGGCGGAGCCGAAGATCGTCGTGCGCTTCTGGATCGTGTCGTTCGCGCTCGCCCTGCTGGCCCTGACCACGTTGAAGCTGCGCTGATGGCCGAGCGAGCGGCGTGATGCTGGACGCCTTCGAGGAGGTGGACGTGGTGACCCGGGGACGGGCGTACCTGGACTCCCTGGCCGGCCGCCGCGTGACCGTGGTGGGCCTGGCGCGGAGCGGCGTCGCCGCCGCGCGGCTGCTGCGCGCCGCGGGGGCCGAGGTCACGGGCACGGACGCCAGGCCCCTCGGCGCCCTCGGGCGCGAGGCCCAGGCGCTGGCCGCCGCCGGCGTGCGGCTCCGCGCGGGCCCCGACGCCGCGGACGCCTTCGCGGGCGCCGAGCTGGTCGTCGTGAGCCCGGGCGTGCCGCTCGACGCGCCCGCGCTCGCGGGGCCGCGCGCGCGGGCGGTGCCGATCATCGGCGAGCTCGAGCTGGGCTGGCGCGCGATGGAGGCCGAGACGATCGCGATCACCGGGACGAACGGCAAGACGACGACGACGGCGCTGACCGGCGCGCTGCTCGCCGAGCAGCCGCGCCCCGTGCTGGTCGCCGGCAACATCGGCACGCCGCTCGCGGCGGGCGCGCTCACGTTCCCGGCCGACGGCCTCGTCGTGTGCGAGGTGTCGAGCTTCCAGCTCGAGACGGTCGACGCGTTCCGGCCCCGCGTGGCGGTCGTGCTGAACCTCACGCCCGACCACCTCGACCGGCACCGCACGTTCACCGCCTACGTCGAGGCGAAGGCGCGCATCTTCGCGAACCAGACCGAGGCGGACTGCGCGGTGCTGAACGCCGACGACGAGCCCACGGCGGCGCTCGCCGCGCGCACGCGCGCGCACGTCGTGTGGTTCAGCCGGCGGCAGCCCCTCGGCCACGGCGTGTTCGTCCGCGACGGCTGGGTCGCGGCCAGGCTCAACGGCCACGTCGAGGAGATCTGCCCGGTCGCCGAGATCTTCCTGCGCGGCGGGCACAACGTGGAGAACGTGCTCGCCGCGACGGCGTGTGCGCTCTGGACCGGCATCGCGCCCGCGACGGTCCGCCGCGCGGTGGGGCGGTTCCGCGGCGTCGCGCACCGGATCGAGTTCGTGCGCGACCTGCGCGGCGTGCAGTACTACAACGACTCGAAGGGCACGAACGTCGCCTCGACGCTCAAGGCGCTCGAGAGCTTCGGCGAGCGCATCGTGCTGATCGCGGGCGGCCTCGGCAAGGGGCAGGACTTCGCCCCGCTCGCGGCCGCGGCGCGCGGCCGGGTCGGGCACGCGCTCGTCCTCGGCCAGGACGGGCCGCAGCTCGCGGCGGCGCTCCGGAGCGCGGGCGTCCCGGTGACCGAGGCCGCCTCGCTGCGCGCGGCGGTCGAGGCGGCGCCGGGGCTCGCGGGCCCGGGCGACGTCGTCCTGCTCTCGCCCGCGTGCGCCTCGTTCGACATGTTCGACAACTACGAGCACCGCGGCGACGTCTTCAAGAAGCTCGTGGAGCGCCTCGACTAGCCCATGCCACGCAAGCTCCGGCCCGACACCTGGCTGTTCGGCGCCGCCATCGTGCTGCTCTCGGTCGGCGTCGTCATGGTCTACTCGGCGAGCGCGATCGTCGCGTCGGAGCGGTTCCACGACCCGTACTTCTTCCTCAAGAAGCAGGTCTTCTGGGCGCTGCTGGGCGCCCTCTGCCTCTGGCTCGCGCTCCGGCTGGACTACCGGCGGCTCGAGGGGCTGGTGGTGCCGCTCCTGCTCGTCGCGGGCGTGCTGCTCGTGCTCGTGCTGGTCCCGCCGATCGGCCAGGCCATCAACGGCACCCGCCGCTGGATCCGGCTCGGCCCCGTGTCGTTCCAGCCCGCCGAGCTCGCGAAGCTGGCGCTCGTCGTCTACCTCGCGGCGTTCCTCGCGCGCCGGCGCGACGTGCTCGGGGACTTCCGGCAGGGCCTGCTGCCGCCGCTGGCGGTGGCGGGCGTGCTCGCGGGGCTCGTGCTCGCGCAGCCCGACCTCGGCAGCTGCCTGACGCTCGTGGCGCTGACGTTCGCGCTGCTGTACCTGGCGGGCGGCCGCGTGCGGCACCTGGCGCTCGTGCTCGCGCCGGCGCTGCCCGTGCTCGCGCTCGCGATCTGGGTGGCGCCGTACCGGCTCCGCCGCATCACCGCGTTCCTCGACCCGTGGTCGGACCCGCGCGGCAGCGGCTTCCAGATCATCCAGTCGTGGCTCGCGTTCGGCAACGGGGGCCTCCTCGGGCAGGGCATCGGCGGCTCGCGCCAGAAGCTCTTCTACCTGCCCGAGGCGCACACCGACTTCATCTTCGCGATCGTCGGCGAGGAGCTCGGGCTCGTCGGCGCCCTGGCGATCGTCGGCCTGTTCGTCGTGCTCGCGTGGCGCGGCCTGCGGATCGGGCTCCGCGCCCCCGAGCCCTTCGGCGCGTACCTGGCGCTGGGGATCACGGTCCTCATCGCCACCCAGACGGTCGTGAACCTGGGCGTCGTCACCGGGCTCTTGCCGACGAAGGGCCTGCCGCTGCCGTTCGTCTCGTTCGGCGGCTCGGCGCTGCTCGTGACGATGCTCGCGACGGGAGTGCTCTTGAACATCTCGCAGCACGCCAATGTATAAGCGCTACCAGCAGATCCACTTCGTGGGGATCGGCGGCAGCGGCATGTCCGGCATCGCCGAGATCCTCCTGAACCTCGGCTACCGCGTGACGGGCTCGGACCAGCGGCGCAGCGACGTCGTCGAGCGCCTCGCGGAGCTGGGCGCCAAGGTGTTCGTCGGCCACGCGGCCGCGCACGTCGAGGGCGCGCACGTCGTCGTCTACTCCTCGGCGGTCTCGCGCGACAACATCGAGGTGCAGGTGGCGCGCCAGCGGCAGATCCCGACGATCCCGCGGGCCGAGATGCTCGCGGAGCTGATGCGGCTCAAGTACGGGATCGCGGTGGCGGGCACGCACGGCAAGACCACGACGACGTCGATGGTCGGCGCCGTGCTCGCCGAGGGCCGGTACGACCCGACCATCGTGGTCGGCGGGCGCGTGACGAACCTGGGCTCGAGCGCGCGGCTCGGCCAGGGCGACTACCTCGTGGCCGAGGCCGACGAGTCGGACGGCTCGTTCCTCAAGCTCGCGCCGACGATCGCGGTCGTGACCACGATCGACGCCGAGCACCTCGACCACTACGGCTCGCTCGAGGCCATCCGGGAGGCGTTCGTCGCGTTCGTCAACAAGGTGCCGTTCTACGGCTCGGCCGTGCTCTGCCTCGACCAGCCGAACATCCAGATGCTGATCCCGCGGATCGAGAAGCGGATCATCACGTACGGCCTCGAGTCGGGCGCCGACCTCGTCGCGCGCCGGCTGCACCTCGCGGGGATGACGAGCCGCTTCGAGGTCGTCCACCGGGGCAGCCTGCTCGGCGAGTGCACGCTCGCGATCCCGGGCCGGCACAACGCGCTGAACGCCCTCGCGGCCGTCGGCGTGGGCCTCGACCTGCAGATCCCCTTCGTCACGATCCAGAAGGCGCTCGCCGGGTTCGCCGGCGTGCAGCGCCGCTTCCAGGTCCGCGGCCGCGCCGAGATCCGGGCGACCCTCGCCGCCGCCAAGGCCGGGTTCGACTGCCGGGTCGTGACGGTGTTCCAGCCCCACCGCTACACGCGGACGCAGCACCTGCACCAGGAGTTCCTGACCGCGTTCAACCAGGCGGACGTCCTCGTCGTGCTGGACGTCTACGCCGCGGGTGAGGCGCCGATTCCCGGGGTCACCGCCGAGGCCCTCGCCGAGGGGATCCGGGCGCACGGCCACCGCAACGTCACCTATCTCGGCAACGACCGGGCGCGGGCCGTCGAGCATCTCGCCGGGATCGTCCGCAGCGGCGATCTCGTGCTCACGCTCGGCGCCGGCGACGTGGGCCAGCTCGGCCCGGCGCTGCTGAAACGCCTCGAAGCCGACTCTCTGGACGGGAGGCCTCAATGCTAGGAGAGATCCGGGGAGAAGTGCGGTTCAAGGAACCGCTGAGCTTCCATACGTCGCTCCGCATCGGCGGGCCGGCGGACATCTTCGTGGTGCCCCAGGACGTGGACGACATCCGCCACGCGCTGAAGTTCGCCGAGCGCGAGCAGCTGCCGGTGGCGGTGATCGGGGGCGGCAACAACCTGCTCGTGCGCGACCGCGGCGTGCGCGGCGTGGTGCTGCGGCTCGAGGGCTGCCTCGGGCGCGCCGAGTACCACGGCGAGGAGGCCCTCGCCGGCGCGGGCGTGAGCCTCTCCGCGCTCATCCGCGAGGCGGCGGCCGTCAACCTGGGCGGCATCGAGTGCCTGGTGGGCATCCCGGCGACGATCGGCGGGGCGCTCGCGATGAACGCCGGGACGCCCGACGGCTGGATCGGCGACTTCGTCAGCGCGGTCTACTTCCTGCACCCGGACGGCACGATCGGCGAGTTCAAGCCGAGCACCGGCTCGTTCACGTACCGCGCGTTCCACGCGCCCGAGGGCGCCGTGCTCGTCGGCTGCCGGCTCCGGCTGCAGCGCCGGCCGCTCGCCGACATCCAGAAGGAGATCCGGCAGCGCCTCAAGCAGAAGAAGTCCACGCAGCCGCTCGCGCTCGCCTCGGCGGGGTGCGTGTGGAAGAATCCGCCCGGCGACGCCGCCGCGCGGCTCGTCGAGAAGTGCGGCCTCAAGGGCAAGCGGCTCAACGGCGCCGAGATCTCGACCAAGCACGCCAACTTCATCGTCAACCGCGGCGGAGCCACGGCGGCCGACATCCTGGCGCTCATGGACCTCACGCGGGAGCGGGTGCACGCGCACTTCGGCGTCACGCTCGAGCCCGAGATCCGGCTCCTCGGCGAGTAGGCCCGCATGCCGAGTGGTCTCAGCTCGCCGCGCAGCCGGCCGCCGGGCCTGCCCGACCTCGGGGAGCGCTCGGCGTTCGTCGGCGGCCAACGGATCGGCCGCGTGCGCCGCCGCCGCCCGCGGTCCGTCGCGCGCGCGCTGCGCGTGCTCCTGCTCCTGGTCCTGCTCGCCGCGCTGCCGCTGGCGCTCGGCCTCGGCGCGCGCTGGCTCCTCACCACGCCGCGCTTCGCGATCGCGCGCGTGGACGTCCGCGGCGCCTCGCGCGTGCCCCCCGAGCGCATCCTCGCGGCGGCCGCGATCGCGCCCGGCACGAGCATCTTCCGGCTGGACACGGGCGCGGTCGTCGGCCGCATCGTGACGATTCCCGAGGTCCGCCGCGCCGAGATCGTGCGCGAGCTGCCCGACCGCGTCGTGATCAGCGTCGAGGAGCGCCGGCCGTTCACGCTCGTCCACGCCGGCCGCCTGCACTGGCTCGACGAGGAGGGGCGGCTCCTCGGCCCGTCGTCCGAGGCGGTCGCGCCGTCGGTCCCCGTGGTGAGCGGGCTCAGCGAGGACGAGCTGGCCTCGATGCGCACCGCGCCGGGCCCGAAGGCGCGCGCCGCGATCGCGCTGATCCGCGCGCTGCTGCGCAGCGGGAGCGTGCTCGCGGCCGAGATCTCGGAGATCGACATGAGCCGGCGCGAGGGGCCGGTCCTCTACACGGTGGACGGCGTCGAGGTGCGCCTGGGCGCCGAGGACTGGGAAGAGCGGCTCGCCCGACTCGAGGGCGTGCTCGCGCAGGTCGCGACGCAGGACGTGCGGACCGTGGACCTGCGCTTCCGGGACCAGGTGGTCTTCCAGCGCGGAGGTGCGCGATAAGACGCGCGAAGGGGTCGGACGCCATCGTCGGGCTGGACGTCGGGACGACGAAGATCTGCGCGGTCATCGCCCGGCCGGCGGCGGACGGCCGCCTCGACGTGGTGGGCGTCGGCACGGCCCCGTCGCGGGGCCTGCGGCGCGGCGTGGTCGTCAACATCGACTCCACGGTCGAGGCGATCAAGGTCGCCGTCGCCGAGGCCGAGCAGATGGCCGGCGTCGAGGTGGGCGGCGTCTACGCGGGCGTCGCGGGCGGCCACATCAAGGGCACCAACAGCCGCGGCGTCGTCGCCGTGTCGGGCAAGGACCGCGAGGTCAGCGCGGCCGACGTCGCGCGGGTCGTCGAGGCCGCGCGCGCGCTCAACCTGCCGCAGGACCGCGAGATCATCCACGTGCTCCCGCAGTCGTTCAGCGTGGACGACGGCGACGGCGTGCGCGAGCCCGTCGGGATGTCGGGCGTGCGGCTCGAGGTCGAGGTGCACATCGTCACCGGCGCCGTGACGGCGGTCCAGAACGTGGTCCGGTCGGTGAACCGGGCCGGCCTCGCCGTGCACGACATCGTG
>MGCF01000134.1 GCA_001788495.1 Candidatus Rokubacteria bacterium RIFCSPLOWO2_02_FULL_73_56 | reverse complement strand
CGTAGCTCAGGTGGATAGAGCAGCAGTTTCCTAAACTGCGTGCCGGGTGTTCGAGTCACCCCGGGGGCACCACTTACACAACGCCAGCTCAGCGGGCAGCCTGCTCTTCCGAGGTCGCGAGTGGACCGGTCAGCCGGACCACGGCTCACGCTGCACAGTCAGACGCGCGAGAGCATCGGCGGCCGCCCGAAGTCTCCGTGACGAGGCGCGGACTTGTGTCTCGACGCTCCTCAGTTTCTTGATCAACGCCTTCTTCTTCGCCTGGTCCCTGGAGATGACCGGCAGGGCCGTGAGTCGCCTGGCCTCGACGAGCCCGCCGCACCGGCACGCCAGGAGCCGCTTCGAGCTGCGCCTCAGCATGATGATCAGGTGTCGTTGCTTGAACGTCAGCATGGGGGCCTCCAGTTCGCGGGGTCGCGTCGCCCGCGAGCCTTCGCTCTGGGCACCTCAGCGGGGCACGACCGTGGCCCCGGAGGACTCCCACCGGATCTTGGTCTTGTCCACCGTGATCGCTGGGGCCGTGAAGGCTGCCGGGCAGTCGGGAACCCGGCGACCCCGCGCGTCCGTGCCCTCGAGATAGAGGACGAGCTCATAGGAGCCGTCGGGGGCCATCTTGAACTCGAACTGGCTCCGGATCTGGCAGTTGGGGACGCCGGGGAACACCCCGGGTTCGATCGCCCGGACGCGGGCGTCTCTCACGGGCTGGCCGTCGGAGCTGGCGACCCGGCCCTTGAGGTGGATGTGGGCACCGGGGCCGTCGTGGGCGTGCGTGGTCGACGACACGCTGGCGGCGAGAAGCGTCCCCACGAGCGCGCCGAGAACAGGAGCCAGGCTGCCCGTCCGCATCGCGTCCTCCTCGTGCCGGCGCGGTCCGGCCGCGCCTACCGTTGCTGTTGTACGGCCGTGGCGAGGAAATCCACGCCGGTGACCTCGCGGCTCTGGCGTCCCGCCGTGGCGAGGAAATCCACGCCGGTGACCTCGCGGCTCTGACGCCCCGCCGTGGCGAGGAAATCCACGCCGGTGACCTCGCGGCTCCTCCGGCCCGCTGTCGCGAGAAAGTCGACGCCGATGACCTCGCGGCTTCGCGTCGCGGGACCCCGCTTCTCGAGCGCGGGAGGCTGCGACGCTCCCTTGCGTTCCGTCCCGGGCCGCAGCGGTATCGCGAGGGGACCTTTCGGTGGCGGCTGGGCGTGAAGGTCCGTCCCCGCGAGCGATGCAAGGAGGATCGAGGCCAGCAGGGCGCGGGTCGCACGACCCGAGCCGTTGCTCCAGGCCATCGCGCTATCCCCTCTTCCGACGGGTGTCGTGGAACTCGAGGCCTCGAGCGTATCACGAGACATGAGCTCGGAGAGTCCCCGCGCGCCTACACGGGCGGGGTATGCAACATGATCCCGGAGACGGTGAGCCTGCTCGGCAGGTGCGGACCGTCTCCGAGGCGACGCGTGACCGGGTGCTCGAGGGCGTGGGCCGCGTCGTTGAGGGCGTCGCCGCCGCCCACGGCGGGGGAGCGCCTGAGCTGGTCTGCGGGCGGGGCCTCCGCCAGGTCCCCGCGGCGGCAACGCCTGTGCCACGTGCCGAGCGGTCGGATTGGGCAGGGAATCCGGCGGCCTGGCCGGTGGCCGCCAGCGCCACGCGGGCCCGGCCGTTCGCGGGTGACAGGGATCCACGTGTCAACCGATGCACGCCCACCTCCGTCTATACCTCGATGGACCCTGCGTCGGACGGTGGCAGGGGGTCTCGGGAACGCGAGGTCGAGGCCCTCTATCGAGTGCACGCAGCCCGACTGACGCGACTGGCGCGCCTGCTCCTGCGCGATCCCGAGGAGGCCCGGGAGGTCATGCAGGACGTCTTCGTGAAGGCGATCCGCGCGGCGGATGGCCCCGGCAGACCGCAAGCCTGGAGCCCGTGGCTCACGCGGGTGACGGTCAACGGCTGCCGGGACCGCCACCGCTCCAGCTGGTGGCGTTTCGCCGGCAAGCGCCGGGTGCCGCTCGAGGCGCTGGACGCCGTGGACCTCGGGCCGACGCCGGACCGGGAAGCCGCCTCGGCCGAGACCCGCGAGCGCGTGTGGGCGGTCGTCCGGCGCCTGCCGGCGCGCCAGCGCGAGGTCTTCGCGCTCCGCCACTTCGAGGGGTGGTCGACCGGGCAGATCGCCGAGAGCCTCGGCGTGGGCCCCGGCAGCGTGAAGCGTCATCTGTTCCGCGCGGTGGGGCGGTTGCGGGCCGCGCTGGGGGAGCGGCGATGAGGACGTGTCTCAGCGACGAAGCGCTCGTGTTGCTCCACTACGGGGAAGGGGCGCCGCCCGAGCGCGACCATCTGGCGAGCTGCCTGGGGTGCGCGGCGCGCGCCCAGGACCTGCGCCGCGATCTGGCGGCGCTCGGCGACGCCCTCGGGCAGGCGCCGCGCGGCCACGCCCCGGCCCGGCCGCGCCGCGTCGCCGCCGTGGCGGCCGTGCTGCTCGGGCTGGCGCTGCTCGCGGCGGGCCAGGCCGGGCTCTGGCGCGTGTCCGGCTGGGTGGCGGCGCCCCGCGCGGGCCTCGACGTCGAGACCGTCACCTTCCTCGAGGACGTCGCCGCCGTGCTGGCGGCGGAGGGCGACGGGAGCGGGTCGCGGCTCGACGCGGTCGACCTCGCGATCCGCGGCGAGAGGTCGGAGCTGTTCGACTCGATCACGGGGACGAATCCGGGAGGAGCGGGACGATGAAACGCCTGTCGAGGGTGCTCGGAGCGGTCGCGATCGTCGGGCTGGTCGTCGTGGGCGCGGCCCACGCCGAGCGCCCGCGCGGGTTCGAGGGCTCCGGCCACTGGGGCGCCGGCGGCTTCGGGGTCCTGCTGCGCGGCGCAGGGCTGACGGAGGCGCAGGAGGCGCAGGTGCGGCAGATCGTGGCGAACCATCGCGCGGAGTTCCAGCGGCTCGGCGGCGAGCTGCGCGCGGCGCGCGCGGCGCTCGATGCGAAGCTCTACGGGACCGACCCCGTCGCCGCGGTGGATCTCGTGCCGCTCGTCGAGCAGATCGGCCGGCTGCGGGGCGAGCTCACTCAGCAGAGCATGCAGGTCGCGCTGGAGATCCGCGGCATCCTGACGCCCGAGCAGCTGGCGAGGGCCGCCCAGATGCGGCAGCGGCTCGCCGAGCTCCGCACGGAGATGCGGAGCCTGCTCGGCGGCCGCCGCTAGGGCGGAGGGGTCCATGAGACGAGCGACGGCGGCTTCGTTCCTCGCGCTCGCGTTGCTCCTGGCTGTCGCGACGCCGACGCACGCCTGGGGACGCAGAGGCTGGCATGGGCATCGCGGCGTCCGCACGCACGTCGTCATCGGCGTCGGGCCATCGGTCTGGTGGCGGCCGTACCCTTACTGGCACTACCCGCCGCCCTACTACGTGTACTCGCCTCCGCCCGTGATCGTTCAGGAGCCGCCGGTCTACGTCCAGCAGGCGCCGGCGCCTCCGGCGCCGCCGCCGGCGTACTGGTATTACTGCCAGAGCGCCCAGGGCTACTACCCGAGCGTGCCGGCCTGCCCGGAGCCCTGGGTCAAGGTCCCGCCGAGGCCCGAGTGATGCTGCGCTCGTGCGGCCTCGCCATGGCTGCGGCGCTGGCGCTCGGCGCGTGCGCCACGGTCCCGTCGGGACCGGGCGTGATGGTGCTGCCGGGCGCGGGCAAGAACTTCGACCAGTTCCAGCTCGATGATGCCATCTGCCGCCAGTGGGCGGCCCAGCAGACCGGGATCACGACCGGTCAGGCGTCCAGGGAGAGCGCGGTGGGCAGCGCCGTCGTGGGGACAGTCGTCGGCGCCGCGGTCGGTGCCGCGGTCGGCGCGGCCGCCGGCAACCCCGGCATCGGCGCGGCCGTGGGCGCCGGCGGCGGCCTCCTCGCCGGGACCGCGGTCGGAGCGGGCAGGGCCGAGGCCTCGGAACGCTCGGTGCAGCGGCGCTACGACACCGCCTACATGCAGTGCATGTACGCGAAGGGGAACCAGATCCCGGTCGCGCGGGGCTCCGTGCAGCCGTACACGGCCCAGCCGCCGCCCAGGCCGCCTGCGTCGGGCCCGCCGCCGGGCCTGCCGCCAGGGGTGCCGCTGCCGCCGCCCGGGGTGCCGCCGCCGCCGCCGCCCGGCCCGGCGCGCTAGCTCAGGCCGCACCCTCGACGAGGATCGTTCCGGACCGTCGCGCCGCCCCGCCCCAGGTGGCGGCCGCCGTAGTTGGCGATGCTCGCCGGCACCCGTTTCCGGTAATGCTCGAGCGCCGCGGCGTCGTGGACATCCATTTCGGCCTCCTCGGGTGAGCGTGCTGGCCGTATACTACGCGTGTGACGCGATCGTCCCTCCGGGTGCTCGCCCTCGCGCTTGCGACGCTGCTTCTGGTCACCGTGATGACGCCGGCCAGGGCCGAGGCGGACGCGATGACCGCGCTCGCGGTGGCGGGCCTGGTCGTGGCGGGCGTGATCCTGCTCGGCTACCTCGTCGTCGCCAACGTCAGCGAGGCGCGGCGGGCGGACGCGGGACGCGGCGTCTGGCTGGCGTGCGCCGCGGAGACCTGCGGCGCCGTGCCCGCTCGTGCACTCGTGCGCGCGCCGGCCGTCGACTCGGAGGCGCCCTGACGCCGGCGGGCGGCCGCCGGACTTGCGTAGGGAGACTTTGACCGAGACACCGCGCGCGGCCGCCAGGGAACCCCTTCGCTGCGACTGGTGCGGCGAGGAGATCCTCAGCGGGCACGCCGTCTTCTACCTCGCGCCCGAGCGGAGGCTCGTGCACCAGAAGTGCCCGCGGAAGCGGACGGCCTCCGTCCGCGCGGCGCAGACCGCCCGCCAGCCCGAGTAGCCCCGGGCGGCGCCGCTCAGCGCGCGCCCGCGTCGCGCCGGCGCCCGGCGCGGAGAACGCCCGTCAGCACACGCGTCTCGTAGAGCTCCTCGGCGAGGAAGAGCCCCGAGGCGCCTGCGGCCACTGCCAGGACGGCGCCCCGGATGCCCCGGAGGACCCGCTCGTTGCGACGCGCCGGGGAGGCCTGCCGATTCCGGGAAGCTGGTAGACTCCTGGGGCAGGGAGGCTCCCATGCAGGGCGCGCTTTGCAGCATGCGCGAGGCCGCGGGCCTGGTGCGCGACGGGGACCGCGTCGCCTACGTCGGCTACATGAAGCTCGAGCCGGTCGCGCTCTTCCACGAGCTGCTGCGCCAGGGGCGGCGGGACCTGCACCTGGTCCTGGCGCCGAGCTCGGGGTTCGTCGCCGACCTCATGATCGGCGCCGGGGCGCTGGCCGACGTCGAGTTCTCCAGCCTGTCGTTCATGGAGTATGGCTTCGCCCCGAACTTCCGCCGCCGCGCCGAGGCCGGGAGCCTCGCGTACCTCGAGCACTCCTGACCGGCGATCATGAACGCGCTCCAGGCTGGAGTGATGAACGTGCCCTTCGCCCCCGTGCGGGGCCTGCTCCACACCGACTACATGAAGGTGCGGCCGGACTTCCGGACGATCGCCAACCCGTACGATCCCGCCGAGGAGATCGCGCTGGTCCCGGCGATCGCGCCCGACGTGGCCGTCTTCCACGGCTTCCGGGGTGACCGCTTCGGCAACGTCGTGACCAGCGGGACCATCGACGCCAAGCTCATCGCGCAGGCCTCGCGGGTGACCCTCGCGAGCGTCGAGCAGGTCGTGGACGGCGACCTCGCACGCGAGCCGCACACGGGCGCGCTGGTGTCCGGCATGCACGTGACGGCCGTGGTCCACGCGCCGCGCGGCGCCCACCCGACGGCGTGCGCCGGCCACTACGCGGACGACGCGGCGCACATCCGCGAGTACGTGCGGGCCGCGGCGGCGGACGAGACCTTCCGCGCCTACCTCGAGCGCTACGTCCTGGGGACGCGCGATCACCGCGCGTACCTCGCGCTTGTGGCGGAGGCCCGGGTGGCGGCGGCGGGCCGGGCGTGAGCGGCGACTTCACGGCGGCCGAGCTGATGGCCGTCGCGATCGCCCGCCGGCTTCGCGACGGGGAGACGATCGCGGTGGGCTCGGTCTCGCCGATCCCGGCGAGCGCCTGTCTGCTCGCGCAGGCGCGCCACGCGCCGAGCGCGCGCCTGATCCTGCTGGGCAGCCCCGAGCACTTCCCGTTCGACGGCGGCCTGCAGGAGTTCTATAACTTCGCCGTGCGGGGCGGGCTCGACGTGTTCTTCGCGAGCGGCGCGCAGATCGACGCGCACGGCAACTTCAACCTGAGCGTGATCGGTGACCCGGCGCGGCCGCGGGTCCGCCTGCCGGGCGGGCGCGCCAACGGGGTGCTCGCGTTCGTGGCGCGCCGGCTGCTCCTGTTCCGCACCGAGCACAGCCGGCGCGTCTTCGTCCCCCGCGTGGACTTCGTGACCGCACCCGGCACGACGCCGCCGGGCGTCTACCGCCTCGGCGGGCTCGAGGCGGTGATCACGGACCTCGCGGTCCTCGAGTTCCGCCGCGAGCCGGGGCGCCTCGAGGTCGGCTCGCTGCACCCGGGCGTCACGCTCGACCGCGTCCAGGCCTGCACCGGCTTTCCGCTCGTGGCCCCCGCACCGGTGCCCGTGACACCGGCGCCCGCGCCGGAGGAGCTCGCGCTCCTGCGGGGCCCGGTGCGCGAGCGGCTCGAGGCGTTCTACCCCGAGTTCGTCCGGCAGCAGGCCTAGAGGGGAAGGCGGCGTGGGCGACAGGGTCGAGACGGCCGCGACCGAGGTGAGGATCCGGGGGCTGGTGGTGTCGGCCGCGTAGCGCGCCGGGACCCGAGGGCGTCATGGCCCAGCTCTTCCGCTCCATCGTCACCAAGAACGTCCTGCTCTTCGTGGTGATCCTGCTGGTGGCCGTGGTGCCGCTCGCGCTCCGCTACTATCAGGACAGCCGCGACTACGAGATCCAGAACCTCGCCTCGAAGCTCGAGTTCTTCGCCCAGCGCGGCGCCACGTGGGTCGACGTGGACGCCGCCACCCGGCTCCTGCGCCCCGCGGACCGGCGGACGCCGGCCTACCGCTCCGTGCTCGCGGCGCTCCAGCGGATCGAGCGGGAGTTCGGGGTGGACAACGCGGTCCTCATGCGCCGCGAGGACGACGGGCGCTACACGTACCTGGCCGCGGGCCACGACGGCTTCGAGGTCCGCTCGCCCGCGGAGATCCACACGCTGTTTCCCGCGACGTACACGGCGACCAACGACACCTGGCTCGCGGGCGAGATGATGCACAGCCGGCTCTTCGGCGGCAAGGTCGGTGACGCCGACTACGACCAGTTTCTCCAGATCAACACGCCGCTCAAGAAGAACGGCCGGGTCGTCGCGATCCTGATGCTCAACAAGTTCGCCAACCCGGTCGCGGCGGCGGTCCGCGTCAAGACGATCAAGGTGGTCGCGCTGAGCGTCGGGCTGCTGGTCGCCGGCCTCGCGCTGTTCGCGCTCGTCTCCGCGCGGATGCTGCGCCCGCTCCGGCAGCTGACGGCCGTGGCCGGCGAGGTCGCGGCGGGCCACCTCGGCGTGACGCCGCCGGCGCCGCGCAGCCACGACGAGGTCGGGCGGCTCACCGCGACGTTCGGCAGCATGCTCGAGGGACTCCGCCAGCGCGACTTCATCCGCGACACGTTCGGCCGGTACGTCACCAGGGAGGTGGTGGACGAGCTGCTCGGCTCGCCCGACGGCCTGCGGCTCGGCGGCGAGGCGCGCGTCGTGACGATCCTCGTGAGCGACCTGCGGGGCTTCACGGCGCTGGCGGCCGCGCGCGCGCCCCGCGAGGTGCTCGAGATCCTGAACCGCTACCTCGAGCGCATGGTCGCGGTCGTCCGGCGGCATCGCGGCACGATCGACGAGATCCAGGGCGACGGCATCCTCGCGTTCTTCGGCGCGCCGCTCGCGGCCCCGGACGACCCCGTCCGTGCCGTCGCCTGCGCGATCGAGATGCAGCAGGCGCTCGCGGCGTTCAACGGCGAGCAGGGGCGGCTCGGCCGGCCCGAGCTCGCGATGGGCGTCGGCATCAACACCGGTGAGGTGATCGTCGGCAACATCGGCTCGGAGCAGCGCACGAAGTACGGCGCCGTCGGCAGCCCCATCAACATGGCCTACCGGATCGAGTCGCACACGGTCGGGGGACAGGTGCTCCTGTCCCCCGAGACCTACGCCCGCGTGCGCGACCTCGTGGAGCTCCGCGGCACCGTGACGGCCGCGTTCAAGGGGCTCGACCGGCCCCTCACGCTGTACGAGGTCGCCGCGCTCGGCGGCGACTACCGGCTCGCGCTCCCCGCGCCGCCCGGCGAGGAGCTCGCGGCCCTCGAGCCGCCGATCCCGGCCGCGTGCTTCCCGATCGAGGGCAAGGTGGTGGCCACGACGCCCATCGCGGGGCGCGTCCTGCGCGCGTCCGGCGCCGCGGCGGCGCTGGTCCTCGAGACGCCGGTGGCGCCGCACACGAACGTGAAGCTCGTGCTCGACCCGGCCTCCGGGAGCGAGGCGGAGGTGTACGCGAAGGTGTTGCCGCGGCGGGAGGGGCCGGAGGGCGGGGGCGAGGGCGTGCGCGTCGGCCTCACGAGCGTCTCGGACGCCGCCCGGCGGCTGCTCGAGGCGCGGCGCCGACAGCCCGGCCGGGAGGCGTAGCGGCGCGCGTCAGCCCGGGCCGGGGGTCTGCTCCGCGTCGATCGCCGAGACGCGGCCGTAGGGGAGCGTGAGCGGCGCGGCGGCGCCGTCCGGCTGCAGCACGAGGCCCTCGTCCGTCACGTCGAGGAGCGTGCCGGCGACCGGACGCGGGGAGTTCAGGATGGACACGCTCACGCGGTGCCCCTTGAGCATGGTCGCCTCGGACATCCAGAGCAGCGCCATCGCACGGTTCAGGTCGTGGACCTCCTGGATGTCGCCGATCCCGGGGACGGTCAGGCCGGCGGCCGCCTGCGACCGCCACTGGCCCGTGACCGCGGGCGGTGTCGTGGCCGCGGGAAGCACGAGCGCCCTGCCCGCCACTGGCGGCGCCGTCGGCGGCGCAGCCCGGGACGGCGGCGCGGCGGGCGCGGCGGCCTGGGGCTTGGGCTGCGCCGCATCCTGCGGCGGGCGCGCGAAGACGCTCGCGCGCGCCTCGCCCCCGGGCGGGGGCGCCACCAGCGGCTGCAGGGGCACCCCCGGCGGCTGAGGGAGCGTGGCGGGCGGTGAGGCCGCCGGCGGCGCGGCGAGCGGCGGCGCGGCGGCTGGGGTGGGCCGCCGGGCGGAGCGCGCGGCCTGCTCGGCGGCCTTGCCGAGCGCCTGGATCTGGTCCGACATCCGCCGCATCAGCACGCGGAAGATCTGAAAACCGAGAAGCGCGATCGCCAGGGCCAGGCCGAGCCCCACCTGGGCCTGCCCCCGGGAGAGCGCATCGAGGCGGTGGAGCGTCCAGACGAAGATGAGCAGCGGCACGATCGCGGTGACGGCGAAGACGGCCGCCGCGGCCTGTCGGAGCGGCCGTGCCCTCGCCCCCGTCGGTCGCGCTTCTCCCGGAGGGTCGGACGGCGACGCCATCTCTGTCGATGCTAGGGCCAGAAGGGCGCCGCTGCGCAACAAAAAGCGCGGGGCCGCTTGACCGCCGGAGGGGCCGCGTCTACGCTGGCGGGCATGCCATCCGGCCGGCCGCTCGGCGAGGTCGCGTCGCTCTTCCTGAAGCTCGGTACGATCGGCTTCGGCGGCCCGGCGGCGCACATCGCGCTCATGCGCGACGAGGTCGTCCGCCGCCGGCGCTGGGTGAGCGAGGAGCGCTTCCTCGACCTGCTCGGGATGACCAACCTGATCCCGGGCCCGAACTCGACCGAGATGGCGATCCACCTGGGCTACGGGCGTGCCGGCTGGCCGGGACTCCTGGTGGGCGGCGCCTGCTTCATCGTCCCGGCGACGCTGATCGTGCTCGGGTGCGCCTGGCTCTACGTGCGCTGGGGCGCCGCGCCGCAGGCCACGTGGCTCCTCTACGGCGTCAAGCCCGTCATCATCGCCGTCGTCGTCCAGGCCGTGTGGAGCCTGCTCCGCACGGCGGTGAAGGGCCCGCTGCTGGCCGCGATCGGCGCGGGCGTCGTCGCGCTCTCCCTCGCCGGCGGCAACGAGGTCGCGCTGCTCCTCGGCGGGGGCGTCGTCGTGGCGCTACTGCGCGCCGGGCGGCGGCTCGCTGGCGCGCTCGTGGTCGCCGCGGGCGCCGCTGCGCCGGGCGCGCTGGCGCACGCGGGCGGCGGCGCGAGCTCGGGGGCGCTCGGCACGCTGTTCCTCGTGTTCCTCAAGATCGGCGCCGTCCTCTACGGGAGCGGCTACGTCCTGCTCGCGTTCCTGCGCGGCGACTTCGTCGAGCGGCTGGGGTGGCTCACGGACCGGCAGCTTCTCGACGCCGTCGCGGTGGGCCAGTTCACGCCGGGGCCCGTCTTCACGACCGCGACGTTCATCGGCTACGTCCTGGGCGGCGTCCCGGGCGCCCTGCTCGCGACGCTCGCGATCTTCCTGCCCTCGTTCGTATTCGTGGCGCTGAGCCATCCGCTGCTCCCGCGCGTGCGCGGCTCGGCGTGGGCCGGCGCGTTCCTCGACGGCGTGAACGTGGCGGCGCTCGGGCTCATGGCCGTGGTCACCTGGGAGCTCGGGCGCGCCGCGATCGTCGATCCGCTGACGGCGGGGCTCGCGCTCGGCGCGGCGATCCTCCTCGTCCGCTTCCGCGTCAACTCCGCGTGGCTCGTGCTGGCGGGGGCCGCGGCCGGGGGCGCCGCCGCGCTGCTCGCGCGCTGAGCCGCGCCCGCCGGGGGGCCCGCGCCCCGGCCTCCGTGTGGGCGGCCGCCCGCCGCCCGGCCCTCCGGGCGCGTCGGGCCGGGCCGGGGCTTTTTGACTTTTGCCTCGCCGGCGTGATTGGCTGTGGGCGGCATGCAGGCGCTCGGGGTCGGCGACCAGGTACGGCTGCGGGAAGGGGACGCGGCGCAGGCGGGCCGGGTCGTCGGCCGCTTCGACGACGACGACGGCTCGTGGATTCTCGTCGAGTGGCCGGACACGACGCGGCGGGCGTACCTCGAGCAGGACCTCGAGCGCGTTCCCGCGTGAGCTGAGGCCTCCCGCGCCGCCGGGCGTTCGCCGGCGCGCCACGCCGCGAAGCTCCTCGCGTCGGTCCCGCCCGCGCCTCCGAGCACCCCGGGGTCACGTACAATAGGGCGCGCGCCACGAGCCGCGCCCCGAGCGGCGCGCGCACAGGGAGGTCCCACCATGGCCCAGACGATCGGCGGAGAGCGCGCGCGCCCGGGGTTCGAGGAGATCGTGGGCTCGGACGGCTCGCTGTGGGAGGTCGAGACCGCCGGCGCGGGCCCGCGCGGGCGCCTGCCGCTCACGGCCGAGATGCTACGCGAGCAGCCGAGCGGCGACGTCTTCGGGCTCACGCAGAACGCGGGCATGGGGTGGGACCCGCGCGAGCTCGGCCGCCCGCAGTACCTCATCCTGAGCACGCAGGGCGGCCTCCGCGCCCCCGACGGCCGTCCGGTCGCCCTCGGCTACCACACGGGCCACTGGGAGGTCGGCCTGCTGATGCAGGCCGCGGCCGAGGAGCTCGACCGGCTCGAGTGCCTGCCGTTCGCCGGCTACTGCTCGGACCCGTGCGACGGGCGCACACAGGGCACGATCGGCATGCTCGACAGCCTCGCGTACCGCAACGATGCGGCGCAGGTCTTCCGGCGCCTGATCCGCTCGCTGCCGACGCGCCGGGGTGTCCTCGGCGTCGCGACGTGTGACAAGGGCCTGCCGGCGATGATGCTGGCGCTCGCGGCGATGCACGAGCTGCCCTCCGTGCTCGTGCCGGGCGGCGTGACGCTGCCGCCGCGCGAGGGAGAGGACGCGGGCAAGATCCAGTCGATCGGCGCCCGCTTCGCGCACGGCGAGCTGACGCTCGACGAGGCGGCCGAGCTCGGCTGCCGCGCGTGCGGCTCGCCCGGGGGCGGCTGCCAGTTCCTCGGCACGGCCGCGACCTCGCAGGTGGTCGGCGAGGCGCTCGGGCTCGCGCTCCCGCACGCGGCGCTGGCGCCCTCGGGGCAGCCCGTGTGGACCGACATGGCGCGGCGCTCGGCCCGCGCACTCGTCGCCCTCGCCGCGCGCGGGCTCAGCGTCCGCGACGTCCTCACCGACGGCGCGGTGCGGAACGCGATGACCGTCCACGCGGCCTTCGGCGGCTCGACGAACCTCCTGCTGCACCTGCCGGCGATCGCCCACGCGGCCGGGCTCCGCCGGCCGAGCGTCGAGGACTGGATCGACGTGAACCGCCGCGTGCCGCGGCTCGTGGACACGCTGCCGAACGGTCCGCACCCGACCGTGCGCGCCTTCCTCGCGGGCGGCGTCCCCGAGGTCATGCTGCACCTGCGCCGGCTGGGGCTGCTCGACGAGCGCTGCCTGAGCGTGGCGGGCGAGC
Source organism: Candidatus Rokubacteria bacterium RIFCSPLOWO2_02_FULL_73_56 (assembly GCA_001788495.1). Classification (GTDB taxonomy): domain Bacteria; phylum Methylomirabilota; class Methylomirabilia; order Rokubacteriales; family CSP1-6; genus GWA2-73-35. Next base: position 4,543 of record MGCF01000134.1, on the reverse strand, counting down.
CGCTCGGCCGGCTCCTCGACTGGTGGGAGGGGAGCGCGCGGCGGCGCACGCTGCGCGAGCGGCTCCGGGCGGCGGACGGCGTGGACCCGGACGACGTGATCATGGACCCCGAGCGCGCGCGCGCCCGCGGGCTCACGTCCACCGTGACGTTCCCGCGGGGCAACCTGGCGCCCGAGGGCTCGGTGATCAAGAGCACGGCGATCGACCCCGCGGTCGTGGACCCGGACGGCGTCTACCGCAAGACCGGCCCCGCGCGCGTGTTCACGCGCGAGCGGGCGGCGATCGCCGCGATCAAGAGCCAGGGTCCGGACCGGCTCCGGGCCGGCGACGTCCTCGTGCTGATCTGCCGCGGCCCGCTCGGCGCCGGCATGGAGGAGATCTACCAGATCACCGCCGCGCTCAAGCACCTCACGTGGGGCAAGCACGTGGCCGTGCTGACCGACGCGCGCTTCTCCGGCGTGTCCACGGGCGCGTGCATCGGCCACGTGGGTCCGGAGGCGCTCGCGGGCGGGCCGATCGGCCGGGTGCGCGAGGGCGACCTGATCCGGATCGTCGTGGACCGCAACCGCCTCGAGGGGAGCGTGGACCTGGTCGGCCACGACGGCCGCCAGTACGGGCCCGAGGAGGGCGCGCGCGTGCTCGCGGCGCGGCCGCCGCGCGCGGACCTCGCGCCCGACCCCGAGCTGCCGGCCGACACGCGGCTCTGGGCGGCGCTCCAGCAGGCCGGCGGCGGCACGTGGGGCGGCTGCGTGTACGACGTGGACGCGATCGTCGCCGCGCTCGCGCGCGGCGCGCGCTGACCGGAGGGACGCGGAGCCATGGGACTGCTCGACGGCCGGGTGGCGGCAGTCACGGGCGCGGGCAACGGGATCGGGCGCGGCGTGGCCCTGGCGCTCGCCGCGGCCGGGGCGGCGGTGGTCGTCAACGACTACGGGGTGGGCGTGGACGGGCGGCAGCCCTCGCGCGGCCCGGCGGAGGCCGTCGTCGGGGAGATCGCGGCGCGCGGCGGCCGGGCGGTGGCGAGCGTCGAGAGCGTCGCCACGATGGCGGGCGGCCAGGCGGTCATCGACGCCGCGCTCGCGGCCTTCGGCGACCTGCACATCCTGGTCTGCTGCGCGGGCATCCTGCGGGAGCGGATGATCTTCAACATGAGCGAGGAGGAGTGGGACGCGGTCCTCGCCGTGCACCTCAAGGGCCACTTCGCCGTCATGCGCCCGGCCACGCGCCACATGCGCGAGCGGCGCTACGGGCGCATCGTCACGTTCACCTCCACGGCGGGCCTCGAGGGGAGCCCCGGGCAGCCCAACTACTCGGCGGCGAAGGCGGGGATCGTCGGCCTCACGCGCTCGACCGCGCTCGCGATGGCCAAGTACGGCGTCACGGTCAACACGATCTCGCCCGAGGCGGAGACGCGCATGACCGAGCGCCTGCCGGACACGCGGCGCGCGCAGGTCGCCGGCGCGGCGGCGCCGCCGGAGGCCGTCGCGCCGGTCGTCGTGTTCCTCGCGAGCGACCGCGCGGCGCACGTGACGGGGCAGATCCTCCACGTGCGGGGCGACCGCGTGGGCGTCTGGTCGCACCCGGCGCCGCTGCGCACCGCCGTCCGCGACGGGGGCTGGACGCCCGAGGCCCTCGCCGACGTCTACGACCGCGTGCTCGGCCAGGACCGTCTGCGGCGCCTGGACGCCCTGCGCATCCCGTGGCCGCCCGCCGCCGGGAGCTGAGCCGGCGCCGCGCGGCGCCGCCGCCGCGGCGGTGCGCGTGGGCGGGGAGCGATCCGGCGATGGTGCGCTACCACGACCGCGAGTGGGGCGTGCCGGTCCGCCGCGACCGCCGGCTGTTCGAGTTCCTGATCCTGGAGGGCGCGCAGGCCGGCCTGAGCTGGGCGACGATCCTGCACAAGCGCGCGGGCTACCGCCGGGCGCTCGCCGGCCTCGACCCGGTGAAGGTCGCGCGCCTCGGCGCCGCCGACGTGCGCCGGCTCCTGCGCGATCCGGGCATCGTGCGCAACCGGGCGAAGCTCGAGGCGACGATCGCGAACGCGCGCGCGTTCCTCGCCGTGCGACGCGCGCACGGGACCTTCGCGCGTTACGCGTGGGACTTCGTCGGCGGGCGGCCGGTGCAGAACGGCTGGCGCACGCTCCGCCGCGTGCCGACCCAGACGCCGACGGCGCGGGCGCTCGCCGCCGACCTCGCGCGGCGCGGCTTCCGCTTCGTGGGGCCGACGATCGTCTACGCGTTCATGCAGGCGGTCGGCATGGTGAACGATCACGTCCGCGACTGCTTCCGCCACGCGGCGCTGCGGCGCGCGGGCCGGCGGGGAGGCCGACGATGAACGACAAGCGACGGGTCCGCGTCGCCGCGGTGACGGAGATTCCCGCGGGCGAGGGGCGGGTGGTGGAGGCCGAGGGCGTGACCCTCGCGCTGTTCAACGTGGAGGGGGCGTTCTATGCGATCGACAACCGCTGCGCGCACCGCGGGGGTCCGCTCGGCGAGGGCGAGCTCGAGGGGCGGGTGGTGACGTGCCCGTGGCACGCCTGGCGCTGGGACGTCACGACCGGCGCCAACGCCAACAACCCGGCGGTGCGGGTGGCCTGCTACCCGGTGCGCGTGGAGGGCGGGGCCGTGCTGGTGGAGGTGGGCTGAGGGCGGGCCGGGAACGCGCGGGCCGGCTCGTGGGTTACACAGCCAGCGCAGTCCAACTCTCCACCCCACAGGAGGTCTACGTCATGGCGCGTCTCATCCTCGCGTCCGCCCTCGTCACGGCGACCCTGCTCTCGGCCGGTCCGGCGCTCGCCTTCCAGTGCCCGAAGCTGATCGGCCAGATCACCGCGACCGCAGGCAACCGGTTCGACGCCGCCGCCGCCGACGCCCGCGCGAAGGCCGCCGGGGCCGAAGCGCTGCACAAGGCCGCCAAGCACGCGGACGCCGTGAAGCTCGCGAAGGAAGGGCTCGCGCAGCTCGGCGTGAAGTAGCGCGCGCTCGCTCCGCCCGTGCCCGGCGCGCGCCCGCGGCGCGCCGGGCGTGCTTGACACCCTCCGGGCTCGTTGCCTAGCATGAAGGTCGTGGAGGCCCTGGAGGCCGTCCTCTCCGTCCCACCGATGGTGGTCGGTGTGGTGCTCGCGACAGGGCTGGGTCTTCTCCTGAGCTGGCACACCTGGCAGCGGTGTCCACACTGCGGGCGGCTCGCCCGTCGCGTCACGCAGGGCTGGCGCCGCTGCCGCGCCTGCGGCCGTCAATACCGACGAGGGCTCCGCGTACGATGAGAGCGCTACTGCGGCTGCTGGGCCTGGCCGACGCCGACGCGCCCGAGGCGAACGGGGTGGTTCCGCCCGCCGACGCGGCCACCGTCGTGGGGCCGGGCATCGCGATCAAGGGCGAGCTGCAGGGGCAGGGCACGATGACCGTGCTCGGCCGCTTCGAGGGCGACATCGTCCTCGACGGCGACCTGCACGTCGGGCCCGACGCGCGCGTGGACGCCAACATCTCCGCGCGCACGATCGTGGTGGCCGGCGTCGTGCGCGGCAACCTCTCGGCCGACACCCGCGTGGACATCCTGCCGAGCGGCTCGCTCACCGGGACCGTCAAGAGCGGGAGCTTCGCGGCGGCCGACGGCGCCACGGTGAAGGGCGAGATCTGGGTGGCGCGCCAGGCGCCGCCGCCGGCCGAGCGGCCGGCGTGAGGCGCCCGTCACGGCGCACGCTGCTGCTCGCGGGCGGCGCGGGGTTGGTCCTGGGCCTGCTCGTCACGGGGGGCTGGTTCTGGCAGGCCGCGACCGAGCGCCAGGCGCAGACCGCCTACGCCGCTGCGCTCGTCACGGCGGCAGCCGCCCAGGCGACGCCCGAGGCGCGCGCCGCCGCGATCCGTGAGCTCGAGTCGGTGCTGGCCCGGTATCCCTCGGGGGCGGGTGCGGCACAAGCCGCCTACACCCTCGGCAACCTCCGCTACGCCGCCGGCGCCTACGCGGGCGCCCGCGGGGCCTGGGAGATCGCCCTGGCGCGCGCGGCGGGCGCGCCGACGCTCCGGACCCTGGCGCGGGCCTCGATCGGCTATGCCTGGGAGGCCGAGCGCAAGTACGGGAGTGCGGCCGAAGCCTATCGGGCCGCGCTGGCGGGGCTCCAGCCGAAGGACTTCCTCTACGAGCAGTTGCTGGTGAGCCTCGGGCGGGTGCAGGAGGTCACGGGACAGAAGGCCGAGGCCGTGGCGACCTACCGGCGGGTGCTGGCGGAGGTGCCGCAGGCACGCCAGGCCGACCAGGTGCGGGCGCGGCTCCTGGCCCTTGGGGCCTCGTAGGCGGCGCGATGAGACTTCTGATAAGGGGCATTATGTAAACTTCACCAGGTCCCCGTGGCGAGCGTCAGGCGCTGCAGTCCGCGCCCTGGACCACCTGGCGCCGCCGGATCTGCTGCCACGTCTGGCGGAGCGCCCGCGCGTTGATTCCCCGCCCGTCCTCGGACGGCTGCTCGAGCAGCGCAACGAACCCGGCCTCGATCTGTTGCGCCAGCTGCGCCACCCGGGGGTTCCGGGCCGCCGGCTGGCAGTC
>MGCF01000133.1 GCA_001788495.1 Candidatus Rokubacteria bacterium RIFCSPLOWO2_02_FULL_73_56 | reverse complement strand
CGCTTCTGGCCGAGCATCGCGACGGCCGCGTCCGCCACCGCCTTCCCGAACGAGTAGTCCTGGCCGATGACGTAGATCTTCGTGAGCTTCTTGTTCTGCTTGATGACGTCCGTGAGCGCGGCCATCTTCATGTCGGCGTTCGCGTCGAAGCGGAAGTGCCAGTACTGGCACTTCTCGTTCGTGAGCGCGGGATCGACGGCCGAGTAGTTGAGATAGAGGATCCGGTCCTTGGGGTTGCGCTCGTTGTGCTTGCGGACCGCGTCCGAGATCGCGTGGGCGACGCCCGAGCTGTTGCCCTGGAAGACGAAGTGGATGCCCTCGCTGATCACCTTCTTGAGCTGGACCAGGCTCTCCTGCGGGCTCACCTTGTTGTCGAAGCCCACGATCTCGAGCTTCTTGCCCAGCACGCCGCCCGCCTTGTTGATGCGCTCGGCGGCCATGCGGAACTGGTTGAGGCCGTTCTCGCCGGTCGCGGCGAACGGTCCCGAGAGCGGGTCGATGTAGCCGATCTTGATGGTCTCCTGCGCCTGGGGAGGAGCCCCGACCGGCAGCGCGACCATCAGGAGCGCGAGAGCGGCGAGCAGCACGTGTCGTGGCGCCATACCCTGGTCCTCCTCCGCAAATTCCCTCATGGCTCGTCGGGTCACCGGACGGGGCCTGAGTGTCGCCCGGCGGCCCCGGCCTCGTCAAGCGCCGTCTGCGTCAGGCGCCGACGAAGCGGACGAACGCCTCGGCGACCGTGACCGCGACGGAGCCGGCGCGCCCCGCCCTGCCGCCGCGCAGGTCGTGCCCGGCGCCCTCGACGGCCAGGAGCGCCGTGCGCGCCGGGATGAGCTGCCGGGCCGCCTCCAGCTCGTCCAGCGAGCCGAACGGGTCGCGCGAGCCGTGGACGAAGAGCGCGGGCGTCCGGAGCTCGGCGAAGTGCGCGGTCCGGAGCGCGCTCGGGCGGCGCGGCGGGTGCAGCGGGTAGGCGAGCAGCAGCAGTGCCTCCACCAGCCCCGGCTCGCTCGCGGCGAGGATGCTCGCCTGGCGGCCGCCGTAGGAGTGGCCGCCGAGATAGACGCGGCCCACCAGGCTCGCGCGCAGCGAGCCGACCGCATGGCGCAGCCCCTCGCGGTCGGCCGCCGCGCTCGCGGGCGCCGGCGGCCCGGTCGGGCGCGCCCGGCGGAAGGGCAGCTCGTAGCGCAGCACCGCGAGGCCGACCGCCGCGAAGGCCTCGGCGAGCGCGACGAGCAGGGGCGCGTCGGCATCCGTGCCCGCGCCGTGCGTGAGCACGAGCCCGTCGCCCGTGGGCGCCGGCGGCCGTGCGAGCGCCGTCACGGCGCGGACCCCACGACGCGGAACACCGGGTGGCGGTGCGCCTCGGCCCGGAACGCCGCCAGGTCGGAGGCGGGCCCGGCGTCGAAGTAGGGCCGCGTGATCGGGACCTCGGTCACGTAGCGTCGGAGCACGGGCGCGCTCTCCTCGGGGCCCACCTCGGCGAGCGCCACGCGCTCGACGCGCCGGCCGCGCGCGAGCGTCACGCGGCCGGCGGCGCGCGCGTTCTTCACCCAGGCGACGTCGCCGTAGGGCGCGACGAGCCAGCGCCGGCCGGCGTCCTCGACCAGCTCCACGGGCGTGGAGTACGCGCGCCCGCTCGTGCGGCCGCGGACCGTGAGCAGCCAGGTGCGCGGCGGCCCGAGGCCCAGGCGTAGCAGGGCGCGCAGGAGCCGGTTCAGCAGGCGGCGCGTGGCGCTCAGGCGATAGGTCGCCGCCACGGCGCCGTCACGGCAGGCGCCGGTAGAGGACGTGACGCCGGTTCTTCGTGAACGGGCGCACCTGCCCGGGCCAGCGTCCGTGGTCCACGGCGCGCGCCCACGCCTCGCTGGTGAGCACCTCGGGGCCCTCGAGCTCGTAGAGCGCGTTGTAGCGCGGCTCGCGCTCGGCGACGATCGTCTTGCGCTCGCCGCCGATGATCATCGTCACGGGCTCGGCGCGGAAGCGCGCGACCGCGATGACGCCGGGGACCCGGAGCAGCAGCGGCACGTGCTCCTGGTCGTACACCTCGTTGAAGAGCGCCTCCTGCGCGGGCTCGACGTCCATCGCGGCGCTGAAGAGATACGGCGTCTGGAGCGGCATGGGGGATCCTCCTTGGCCGGCATTATCACGTGGTTTGACAGCACCCGGCGACAGTCTATAGATTCCTTGACGTGAGCGGCATCGCTTTCCGGAACGCGGCGGGTGTGGCGCTGGCGGCGGTCCTCCTGGCCGGCTGCGTCACGGCGCCCGAGTACAAGGACCCGCTCGCGGCCTTCAAGCAGGCCCAGGCCCCGAAGGAGGGGCCGTACGCGGGGCTCGCCCTGCGCGTGGTCCTGTCCGAGAACACGCAGAAGTCCATGGGCCACATGGACTCGACCAACCGGATGTCGGTCGCCTGGGGCGGGCGCCCCGACTACGAGCCGCGGCAGCTCACGGACCGGCTCAAGGAGCTGCTCGAGCGCCGGTTCCGGAGCGTGACGATCGTGACGGACACGGCGGCGCCCGGCGCGCCGCGCGCCGATGTGACGATGATCTTCGACGCCCGCGTGACGATCGGGACCGTGTCGTTCACCCAGAACACCATCGAGCTGGCCGGCATCTTCACGGACGAGGCGCAGCAGCCGATCGAGACCGTGACGGGCAAGGGCAGCTCGACCGTGCCGTGGCCGGCGTTCATCCCGAGCTTCCCCGAGGCGTTCAAGCAGGCCTTCGCCGAGTTCGAGAAGGGCCTCGACGGTGCGGGGAAGCTCCGCGAGCTCGTCGCCGCGCGCGGCGCCGGGCGCAAGACCGCCGCGCGCCCCGCCGCGCCCGCCGACCCCGCGGCCCTCGCCGGCCGCGTGCGCGCCCTGCCCGGGCGCGCCTGGGCGCTCGTCGTCGGCATCAACCGCTACCGCCACGCCGAGCCGCTCAACTACGCGGTCAACGACGCGCGCGCCGTCGCCGCCGCGCTCGGACGCCTCGGGTTCAGCGACGTGCGCACGCTGCTCGACGAGCAGGCCACGAAGGCCGCGATCGAGCAGACGATCTACGGCGACCTGAAGGACAAGATGGGGCCGAGCGACCGGCTCTTCGTCTTCTTCGCGGGCCACGGCATCAGCGTGCCGCTGCCGCGCGGCGGCGAGGAGGGCTACCTGATCCCCGTGGACGGCGACCCGGAGCGCCCCGAGCTCACCGCGATCCCGATGGACGAGATCAAGAAGATGGGCAAGCGCGTGCCCGCCAAGCACATCTTCTTCGCCATCGACTCGTGCTTCTCGGGTTTCGCGCTCACGCGCGACGCGACGCTCGAGCCCACGCCCGACGCCGCGCTGCTCTCGGCGCTCGAGGAGCCCGTGGTCCAGGTCCTCACCGCCGGCCGCAAGGGGCAGAAGGCGGTGGAGACCGAGGGGCACGGGCTCTTCACGCGGCGGCTCCTCGACGGGATCGAGGGGCGCGCCGACCGCGACCGCCGCGGCTTCGTCACGGTCACGCAGCTCGCCGCGTGGCTCACGCCGCGCGTGACGCGCGACTCCGAGGGCCGCCAGCACCCGCAGTTCAGCGCCCTCGAGGGCGAGGGCGACTTCGTCTTCGTGCTCCCCGCCCAGGACGCGCGATGATCCGGGTCGCGCTCGCCCTGCTCCTCGCCGCGGCGAGCGTGAGCGCGCCCGCTACGCGACCGTGACGACGAAGGGCGTCTCCGTCCGCGCCGCCGGGTCGAACTGCGAGCGGCCCGTGTAGTTGAGGTGCTTGCCGTAGACGTGGAGCGAGACCGTCACGCGGTCGGTGCGGTTCTCCACGCTGTGGATCGCGTCGGGCAGGAACGACACCACGTCACCCGGGCCGAAGACCGTCTCGCCCCGCTTCCGCAACTCGGCGTAGCCCGCGCGCGAGCGGTCGTCGAGCCGCTCCCAGAACACGTTGGTTTCCGGCCCGTCCACGCCCGCGACGACGGCCCACGTGCCGTGATCGTGGGGGGGCGCGCCGCGCCCCGGGAGCCACGCCACCGCGAAGACCGCGAGGGTGTGGTCGGGCTCCTCGTGCAGCAGGTGCACGCCGAAGCCCTGCGCCGCGTCGCACCGGTAGTGCTCGGGGCGGAGCCAGTCGCCCTCGCGCGCGAGGCGCAGGGCGAGGGGCCGGACGCGGCCGATGACGGCCGTCGGGTCGGGGGTCGTGGCGGCGATTTTCCGGAGCTCTGCGACGAAGTCGCCCAGCGTGCAGCCCGTCATGCGCGCCTCCAGGGTTTTCCGCGGGTCGAGCCGCGGATGCTATGATAGCCCGCGGGAGGGCGCCCATGTCGATCGGCGGGATCATCTTCGTCCTCGTGCTGGTCGGGCTCGTCGTGGCCCTCGTCGCGACGTACAACCGGCTCGTCTCGCTGCGCCAGCGCTCCGAGGAGGCGTGGTCGGACATCGACGTGCAGCTCAAGCGCCGCACCGACCTCGTGCCCAACCTCGTCGAGACCGTCAAGGGCTACGCCGGGCACGAGCGCACCACGCTCGACCAGGTGACCCGCGCGCGCGGTGCGGCCGTGGCGGCGCAGACGCCCGAGGCGCGCGCCCAGGCCGAGAACGTGCTGACCGGGGCCCTCCGCCAGCTCTTCGCCCTCGCCGAGGCGTACCCGGACCTCAAGGCGAACGAGCACTTCCGCGAGCTGCAGGGCTCGCTCGGCGAGATCGAGGAGACGATCCAGAACTCGCGGCGCTACTACAACGCCGTCGTGCGCGACTTCAACACGACGATCGACAGCTTCCCGTCGAACTTCGTCGCGTCGTTCTTCCGGTTCGTCAAGCGCGCCTACTTCGAGCTCGACCGCCCCGAGGAGCGGCAGGTCCCGCGCGTGTCCTTCGGGAGCTGAGCCCGATGGGGCGCGGCCTCCTCGCCGCGCTGGCGCTCCTGCTGCTCGCCCCCGCGCCGGCCGCGGCCCAGGCGCGGCGCTTCGCGATCGACGTCTTCCGCGTCACGCTCACGGTGCACCCGGACGCGAGCCTGGTCATCCGCGAGGACATCACGTTCGAGTTCCGCGGCGCCCACAACGGCATCTTCCGCACGATCCCCGTGCGCTACGAGCGCGGCGGCCTCGAGTTCGCGCTGCGCCTGGACGGCATCGGCGTCTACGACGAGGCCGACCGGCCGCTGCGCAGCGAGGTCACCTGGCCGGGGCGCTACGTGAAGATCAAGGCGTGGGTGCCGGGCGCGGTGGACACGAAGAAGGCCGTGACGATCGTCTACCGCGTGCGGCGCGGGCTGCTCGATTTCGAGGACCACGACGAGCTCTACTGGAACGTGACGGGCAACGAGTGGGAGGTGCCGATCCGTGTGGCCGAGGCCTTCGTGGACCTGCCGCCGAGCGTCCCGTCGGACCAGGTGCGCACGCTCGCCTTCACGGGCCCGCGCGGCGGCGTCGGCCAGGACTTCACGCTCGAGCACATCGAGCGCTACCTCCGGTTCAGCACGACGCGCGCGCTGCGGCCGCGCGAGGGGCTCACCATCGTCGTCGGCTGGCCGCCGGGGCACGTCGCGGGGCCCTCCGCGCTCCGCCAGGCCTTCTGGGTCGTCGGCGACAACTGGCCGCTCGGCCTGCCGCTGCTCGCCTTCCTCTGGGGCGGCCTCGTCTGGTGGGCGTACGGGCGCGATCCCGCCGCGGGCCGGTCCGTCAAGCCCGAGTACGAGCCACCCGCGGGCCTCGGGCCCGCCCAGGCGGGCGCCCTCGTGGACGAGCGCGCCGAGCCGCGCGACGTGATCGCGACGATCGTGGACCTCGGCGTGCGCGGCTACCTCGAGATCGAGCCGGTCGGCGACGACGGTTCGGACTTCGTCTTCCGCCGCCTCAAGCCGGTCCTGGGGGACCCCGACCTCACGCCGATCGAGCTGGTGGTGCTCGCCACGATCTTCGGCCGGGACTGGGTCGCGAACCAGCGCCTGCTGTCGGAGGTCAAGCGCGACTACGACAACGTCTTCCCGAAGGTCCGCGGCCAGATCTACAAGTCGATGGTCCAGGACGGGCTCTTCCCGGCCTCGCCCCACCTCGTCCGGCGGGGCTGGGCCCTGGCGGGCGGGCTGGTCGCCGCCTCGGCCTTCTTCGTGAGCGACCTGCTCCCGTCCTGGCTCGGCGTCTACGGCTGGATGGTGCCGGTCGGCGTCGGCGCGAGCGGCGTCATCTTCGTCCTCTGGGCGCGCTTCATGTCCAAGCGCACGCTCGCGGGCGTGAAGATGCTCGCCCACGTGCGCGGCTTCCAGGAGTTCCTCGAGCGCGCCGAGAAGGACCGCCTCGCGCGGATGCCCGCCGACACGCTGCACCGGTACCTGCCGTGGGCGCTGGCCCTCGGCGTGAGCGAGCGCTGGGTGCACGGCTTCGAGGGGATGCGCGTGGCCGAGCCCACCTGGTACCGCGGGCACGGCGGCTTCTCGCTCGGGGGCTTCGAGCGCGACCTGACGGCCTTCTCGCGCGGCACGGAGGCGGCGATCCTCACGACGCGCCGGGGCGACGGGGGCGGCTTCGGCGGGGGCTCGAGCGGCGGGGGCGGCGGCGGCTCCTCGGGCGGCGGCGGGGGGGGCGGGGGCGGCGGCACGTTCTAGCAGGCGGGTGGACGGGACTCCGCCCGCCGGTGTATCGTAGGGAGCCTCGGGCTCGTGGTGCAGCCTGGTTAGCACACTGGACTGTCAATCCAGAGGTCGCGGGTTCAAGTCCCGTCGAGCCCGCCATGCATGCGACGCACGGCGAGGGGGCGGCATCGCGCCGCCCCCTTCGCGTCTCCCACTCTTGACCCGCTGCGCCCTCGGCGTTAGGGTCGCGGTGTCCGACCGTCGCTTCCGGGAGGCGGGTATCGCGCGATGAGGACGGCGAAGACGCTCGGGCTCGCGGAGCGGGTCGTCGAATGAAGGGGCGTGCCGGACGCCAGAACCTGGAGGGCTGGGTTCGCCGCAAGACTGCGCCCGCCCCGCCGGTGCCGAAGCCGGCACGCCCGCCGCGCCGCCCGCACCCTCCCCGTCCGGCGCCGCCGAAGCCGGGATGATCCGGCGCGCGAAGGAACCGCGATCGCCTACGCCGGCACGAGCGCCGGCTGCGCCTTCCCGGCGAAGAGCGCCAGCGCGACGAGGTGCTCCAGGTAGTCGAGGCTGACAGGCTTCGGCGCGAAGGCGAAGACCTCGGCGTCGAGGACCTTGGTGATCTCGCCGAGGTCGTTCGAGCCCGTGATGACGATCGCCGGGATCCGGATGCCCCGCGCGCGGAGCTCCCGGAGCAGGGCCAGCCCCCCCATGCGCGGCATGCGCAGGTCGATCAGGAGCAGATCCGGGCGTCGCTGGAGGATCTGCATGAACGCGTCGGTCCCATCGAGCGCCACGGACACTTCGTAGGGATGCGCATGGCGGAACACCCCGATGTACTCGGCGAGGACCTGGCACACCTCCGGATCGTCGTCGACGATCAGGATGTGCTTGGCGCGTCCGCCGCCCGTGCCGCGCGGGCTCTGTGTGCTCGTGATCGTGGTCACGTCCACGTCTCCCTCGTGAGTGCGCTCAGCTCGCCAGGCTCAGGGCGCGATCGGCCTCGATCGCCAGGAGGCGCTGATAGGTGATGCCCCGGCGCGCCGTGCCCGTCTCCACCAGGAGGCCGTCGTCCGTCGCCTGGCAGAGCAGCCCGCGGATCGGCTGGGGCGAATTCCTGACCGAGATCACGACCTGACCGCCCACGTAGGGCTCGGCCTCGGCCTTCCAGAGCGTGCTGAGCGGGTCGACGAGCGCCGGGAGCTCCTCGAGCTCGAGGATCTTGCCGAGCGCGGGCACCGTGCGGCGCTCGGGCGGGTCCAGGCGCGGCGCCGCGCCGTCCGGTGCCGGCGCGCCGAGGGCGGTGAGCACGCGGCTCACACGCAGCATCACGGCGCGGAAGACCCCGAAGCCCAGGAGCGACACGAGCAGCGCGAACGCGAGCGCCGCCTCGTATTCGAGCTCCTGGATCGCCCCGAGCCGCTGGAGCACGTACGCGAACGTGAGCAGCGGGAGGACCGCCATGAGCGCGAAGATCACGGCGGTCGACTGCAAGAGTGTGCGGGTGCTCTTCTCACGCATGGCTCGCTTCCTCCTGCCCCTCGACAGAGCACCGGCTGTGCCAACGCACCTAAGCGAGCGCCAGCACAGTGCATTCCGCCGCGCACGGAATTTCCGGTAGATTCGGCGCCGACAGAACTGACAGACACTCCGGGGCGAAGCTGGATAGACTCTAGCCGTGAGCGGTGGGGTCCTCCGAACCGACGCGCGCGCAGTCGACGCGCGCCGCGGGCGCCGACTAGGGCGTGGGTCCGCCGAGGCGCTTGCGCAGGAAGTAGTGGGTGTGGCCCGGCGGGTGGTCCTCGAGCGTGCCGAACACCTCCCAGCCGAGCTTCCGGTAGAACTCCGGCGCCTGGAAGCTGAACGTGTCGAGGAAGGCGTCGCGGCAGCCCCGCTCGAGCGCCCAGCGCTCGGCGACGGCGAGGAGCGCGCGCCCGTGGCCGCGCCCCCGCAGCGCCTCGGTCACCCAGATGATCGCGACGTGGAGCCAGCCGCCCCAGACGGCGCCGAGCAGGCCGCCCATGATCTCGTCGTGCGCGCCGCGCAGGAAGACCGCGAACTGCGAGTAGTCCGCCTGCCCGGTCGCCGCGATGTTGTAGGCGTCGAGGTGGTCACGGACGAACTGGTGCGCCGCTCCGGAGGCGTGGGGCTCGATCACGAGCCTGACGTCCTGCATGGCGGGCCGAGCCTACGCCAGCCCGCCGGGGGAATCAACCGGTCAGTGGGTCCACTCGCGATCGAGCGCGTGCTTCAGCTCGTGCAGGAGCACGCCGACGTCGTTGCGGCTGATGATCGTGCGCTCGCCCGGAACCCAGCAGCCCTCGTAGCGGCGGCCGGGCTCGGGGCGCCGCGCCTGGCAGGCGAGGTCCACCGTGCCCTCGTCGAGGATGACGACGCGCATCGGGCCGATCCGGTGCTCGCCGAGGCGCGGCGCCAGGCGCGGGTCGGCGCTCGCGCAGCCCGCGAGGAGCAGGGCCGCGCCGAGGAGCGCCGTGCGGATCGGCCGGGGTGCCATGCCTCCCCGTAGAGCAAACGCGCTGCCAGGGAGCCGTCGGACGCGGAGCGGCACGCGCTAAATTGGCGTCGGCACGACGGTTTCTTCGCGACGCTCCCCGCTGCCGGCTGCACCGTTTCCGGAAAGGGGTGGGGCAGCCCTGGCCAACCCTGACAGACGGGCGCGTCAAATCCGACCAGGACGGCATGCGCTCTGCTATCTTTTCCACCGGTGTCAGCCCGGCTAAAGGTGTCCGCGCTGCTTCTCGCGGCGACGCTGCTGGTGGCGCTGCCGGCGCCGGCGCGCGCCCAGCAGTCCGAGGCCGACGTGTTCGTGGCCGAGGCGATCCTGGCCTACGAGAGCAAGCAGTACGACGAGGCGCTCGGGCTCCTCGAGGACGCCCTCCGCCAGGATCCGGACAACATCGACGGGCTCTACTACACCGGCCTCGTCCACGTCGCGCGCCAGCGCTTCGACCTCGCGATCGCGCCGCTCGAGCGGGCCCGCGCGCTCGCGCCGGACGACCTGTCCATCGCGTTCCAGCTCGGCGTCGTCTTCTTCACGCAGGAGCGCTACGACCGCGCCGAGCCGCTGCTCACGCGCGTGTTCGCCGAGCGGCCGCGCGCGGACAGCGTGGGCTACTACGTGGGGTTCATGCGCTACCGGCGCAAGGACTACCAGGGGGCGCTGCGCGCCTTCAACACGGGGACCTCCTCGGACCCGAGCATCCAGCAGCTCACGCGCTTCTACGCGGGGCTCGCGCTGGCGGTGCTCGGCCTGCCCGAGCGCGCGGCGGCCGAGGTGGACGCGGCCCTGCGCGCCCAGCCGACCTCGGCGCTCACGGGGCCCGCCGAGCGCCTGCGCAACACGCTGCTCGCGGCGCGCGCGGGCGAGCAGCGCTTCCGCGCGGAGCTGCGCGTCGGGTTCCTGTACGACACCAACGTCGCCGTGAACCCCGAGCCGAGCCACGACCCGACGGCCGAATCCGTGCGGTACCGCGACACCCGGAGCCCGGCGGAGCTGCTGGCCGCCCGCTTCGACTACACCTTCCTCCGCACCGGGCCGTGGGAGGCGACGGTCAGCTACTCGGTCTTCCAGACGATCAACAACGACCTGCCGAAGTTCAACGTGCAGGACCACCTGGGCGCGGTCGGCGCCACGTGGCGCGCGGCGCTGTTCGACCTGCCGTTCCAGGCGGGCGCCCAGTACGCGTTCGACTTCCTCACGCTCGACAACGACGAGTTCACGCAGCGCAACACGGGCGTCGTGTACGCCTCGCTCGTCGAGGACCAGCTGAACCTCACGACCGGCCAGCTCCGGCTGCAGACCAAGGAGTTCTCGGGCGACTCGAACATCGCGCCCGAGGAGCGGCGCGACGCGAAGAACTGGATGGGGGGCTTCCTGCACGTGCTCCGCTTCGCCGGCGACCGGCACCTGGTGCGCGCGGGCTACCAGGTGGACGTCGAGGACGCCGACGGCCGCAACTTCAAGTACCTCGGCCACCGGCTGCTCGTCGGCGGCCAGTACACGCTGCCGTGGTGGGACACGCGGCTCAAGTACGACTACGACGTCCACTTCCGCAACTACGCCCACGCGCACACGGTCCTGCCCGAGGTGAACCCCCGCACGCGCGAGCGCGCCGACACGGAGCAGACCCACGTGTTCCGGATCGAGCAGCCGCTGCCGCAGAGCCTCACGCTCGCCCTGGAGTGGCAGGCGTCGATCGCGCGCTCGAACCTCCCGGTCTTCTCCTTCAACCGGAACGTCTACTCGCTGACGCTCTCCTGGCAGTACTGAGGCGGCGGCGCCCCCTCAGGGGGCGAGCGTCACCTTGCTCGCGCTCCCGCTCAGCAGGAAGTGCGCCGCCGTCGGCACCGCGGTGACCGTGCCGCCGGCGCCGACGAAGGGCGTCGGGTTGGTGACCGTGACGTTCGCGGCGACGGCGCCGTTCCGGAGCGCGAAGCGCAGGCCGCCCGCGCTGACGCAGTCGGCGCCGGCGCAGAGCGAGTTCGCCAGGGTGATGCTGTTGCCCGTGCCGGTGAAGGTGGCGAGCGGGCCCGACCAGGCGAAGAGCCCGCCGCCGCTCACGCTGACCAGGAGCCCGGCGTTGAGCGTCGAGCCGTTGGCGAGCGCGAGCAGCGACCCGGCGCCGCTCAGCACGCTCGCGTTCACGTTGACGACGGCGCCGGCGACGGTGAGCGTGCTGCCGTCCAGGCGGACGAGCGGCCCGAGGGCCGTGACGCGAGCCTGGTAGGATAGGTCCACCGCCGGGCCCGTCGTCGTCAGGGTGCTGCCACCCCGGAGCGCGATGAGCGGGGCCGAGGCCTCCAGGAGCGCGCGGTCGAGCTTGACCACGCTCCGGGTGCTCACCGTCGTGCCGTCCGCGGCGTTGAGGAAGGCGCCGGCGTGCTGCAGGGGGCGGTCGGTGCCGAGCGTGAGCCCCGTGACGGGATCGGGCGCCGTGCCGACGCCGGCGACGTCGAGCATGGCCACCTCGCGGCCGAGCGCGTAGGTGCCGCCGCTCAGTTGGACCAGCGGCTCGGTCGACGTGCTGACGAGGCGCCCGTCCTGTACGACGCTCGCCAGGCTGAAGGGCACGCTGAGCGTGCTGTCGGTCGCGCGCAGGAGCGCCCCGCCGAGTGTCACGGTCGACCCGCAGCAGACGACGAGGAGCGAATCGAAGCTCTCGGTAGCGCCCGTGCGCTCGATCAGGGGCGTGCCCGCCGGGCGCGTCAGCGTCGCGCCGTCGCGGACGAAGAAGAGCGGCGGGTCCTCCTGGACCACGACCGCGTCGATCAGCATGCCGGAGGGGCGAGAATTGTCCTGGACGTCAGCGACCTCGAAGCTGAGCGTCGCGGACCCCGGCGCGGCGACGATCGTCGAGCTGGTGACCACGCCGAGGTCGTAGGTTCCCGAGTGCTGCGTCTGTCCCTCGCCCGCCTCGAGAGTGAACTTCCCGTCCGGGGTGCTGAGCGGGGCCGCCACGAGCGAGAAGTTCGCGTGCTGGGAGTTCACGTCGGTCGCCAGAATCGTGTGTGTCGTGCCCGCTGCGTCGGTCAACACGACCTTGAAGGTGTCGTTGAAGTCCGAAGCGTGCCCGCTGTTCTGGTAGTTCGGGTTGGTGAAGAACGGATACTCGTTCGTCAGCAGCACGCCCCGGAACTTCACGACCAGGAGTGAGTTCGCGTCGAAGGTCTGACTCAGGACGCTCCGGCGGCAGGGGTGGCAGTCCGAGGTGCCGAGCTGCACCGCGTCCGTGCCGGTGTGGACGAGGGCGAACTTCGCCCCCTGGGTCGGCGCGAACGACCCGAAGGAGGTCAGGACGGTCGCGGCGCCGCTCACGGTCCAGTGGTCGAGGTCGGCCTCGAAGCTGCCGTTCTGCACGAGCGTGTTGCCGAGGACCACCCGGGCGTCCGGGCCCGTGAGCTTCAGGTAGGCGCCGTTCGTGCCGAAGTCCACCGTGCCCGCGCCGCTGGCCGGCATGAAGTCCGGCGCCGCGAGGATCTGATCGATCGAGGCGCCCCCGGTCAGCAGCACGGGGAACCCGAGCGTGGCGTCGAGCGCGCAGCCCACGCACCCGGCGTTGGCGAGCTTCAGGGTGTTGGCGCCCGCGCCGAAGGACACGAAGGAGCCGCCGGTCTCGATCTTGAAGAGCGAGCTGCCGGAGAGGCTGACGAGCACGCCGTTCTGGATGTCGAGGGTGCTGCCGTTGAGGAGCGACACGAGGCTCGCGCCGCCCGTGACGGCGAGGTAGTTCCCGCCGGCCGCCGTGCCCACGCTGAACAGGGAGCGGCTCGTGACCGTCAGGGTGGAGGCGTCGAGCTTGACCAGCGGCACCGTCGAGGTCAGGCGCACGCTCTTGGACAGGTCGATCGCGTCCAGGGCGGTCGTGAAGTCGGCACCCGCCTTGAGGGAGAGGAGCGCGGCGGTCGCGGCGACGACCGCGCTCTCGACCTTCAGGAACTGCTGGCCGCTCACCGTCGCGCCGGTGACCTCGAGCCCCACGCCCTCGTGCAGGACCGGCGCGTCGGCGGTCGCCGTCACGGTCACGCCGTCGAGCACCTCGGTCGTGATCGCGCTCGCGCGTCCGAAGAGGCGCCCCATCGCCGTGCCCGCGGCGGTCGCGAGCGTGTGCGTACCGCCCGTGATCGCGAACAGTGGGTCCGTGCTGCCGTGCGTGTCGAGCTGGCTGCCGGCGCCCACGTAGAGCAGCCCTCCGGTCGTCTCGAGCGTGCTGCCGCTGGTCGCCGCGAGCACCGGACCGTGGAGGCTGACGCTCGCGAACGTGCTCCCCGACGTGGAGCCGGAGCCGGCGATGCGGAGGAGATCGCCCTGATCGCGGTTGAGCGTAGCGGCTTCGCCGTTCAAGGTGACGGAAGTGTTCTCGAGCTGGACGAGCGCATCGGTCGTCGTGCTCGAGAGCGTGGCACCGTTGAAGACGCCGACGAGGTGGCCGGTGGCGGTGACCGCGGCCTTGGTGGAGACGAGCAGGGGACCGGCGAGCGACACGGACGCGGGCGTCCCGGCCGTGCCGCTCGACGCCGAGGACACGAGGCTGAGCAACCGGCCGTTCGTGGTGGCGGGGCCGCCCGTCGCCAGCGGATCCGTGCCGCCGAGGGTCAGCGTCGGGCCTTCGACGCCGTCGAGGACGATCAGCGCCCCGGTGCCACTCGAGGTGAGGCTCGAGCGGGTGACCGAGAGGAGGCTGAACAGCGAGCTGATCGAGCCGTCGGTCGCGCGGAGGAGCGAGCCGCCGGGGCTCGTCAAACTCACGCTGGCGGCAGCGGTCAGCTCTCCGGTGAAGACGCTGCTGGTGTCCGTGATCGCGAAGAACGAGCCGCCCGACTGGGCGTCCGGGCCGGCGTTGAAGGTCGAGCGCGTCAGCGCGATCAGCGGGGCGCTCGCGCCGCTCGTGAGCTGGGCGGCCTGGCCGACGAAGAAGCCCGCGCAGCACGCCGACGTCGCGTGGCCGAGGCTGCTCGTGTCGAAGGTGCTGTCGCTCGCCTCGAACAACGGGCCCGCGAGCGTGATCCGACTCGGCGTCTCCGCGGTCGTCGAGCGGCGCAGCGTCACCACGTTGCCTGCGGTGTCCACCGACGAGCCGGTGAATGACAGGAGCGCCGAGGCCGAGGTGCTGCTGAGCTGGGCGCTGTCGCCGACGAAGAGGAACGTGTGCGTGTCGGCCGCGGGGTCGCCGGTCTCGAACCTGGTGTTCGTGGCGGCGAGGAGCGGGCCCGAGAGGCTCATCGTGGGTGCAGGCTGGCCCACCCCGTTGATCGCGAGCGGCAGGAAGTTCCGAGCCGCAGTCACCGTGCTCGTGGTGTCTTCGAGCAGGGCGGTGCCGGTGAACTTGAGGAGCGGCGCGGTCGTCGCGGTCGTGGTCACGCTGGCGCCGTTGATCACGGTGAAGAACGAATAGGCGTCGGTGGTCGCCTGGAGGGCGGAGTCCGTGGAGTCGAGGAACGAGCCCCTGAGACTGATGCTGCCGCTGTCGGTGAACAGCGCGAAGTTCCGCGACGTCGTGACGTCCGTGCGGAGCAGCGAGA
This sequence comes from Candidatus Rokubacteria bacterium RIFCSPLOWO2_02_FULL_73_56, assembly GCA_001788495.1. Taxonomy (GTDB): domain Bacteria; phylum Methylomirabilota; class Methylomirabilia; order Rokubacteriales; family CSP1-6; genus GWA2-73-35. Next base: position 10,537 of record MGCF01000133.1, on the reverse strand, counting down.
GGAACGCGCCAGTGGTGTTCGACGTGAGCGTGCCCGCGTGCATCTCGAAGAAGGCGCCGGTCGTGTCGACCGAGCTGTCCGTGGCCGAGAGGAGCGCCCCCGTCATCGTCGCCGACTTGCCAGTGCCGATGTTCACGTCGAAGAGCGGATCGATCGTCTCGGTGGCGGTGACCGTGGTGTACGTGAGCTGGACGAGGGCGTCGGTCGCCTGGAAGGTCCCGGCCTCGAGCTCGAAGAGGCCGCCCTTGATGCCGATGCTCGCATGGTCTTCCGCGTCCGTGCCCACGGAGACCAGGGCGACACCCGACTCGGTCGGGGCGACCGCCGCCTCGGAGTCGCCGAGCGAGACCAGGTGCTGCTCGGCCTCGGTCACCGTGAGCGTGCTGGCGCCGCTGAGCTTCAGCAGGGGCTGGTTCAGCGCGAGAATGAACGTGTCGCTGTCCGTGTCCTCGTCGGTCTCGCCGAGCGTGCGCACCGTGAGGGTCGAGTCGATGAGCCAGACGCCGATGCCGGTCAGCTCGAAGCTGTTGCCGCTGCCGTCACCGCTGATCAGCGCGTCGGCGGTGAGCTCGGACGACGTGAGCTTGATGGCGGGCGCCGCGCCCGTGAGCCTGAGCGTGCTCCCGTCGAACATCCGTGCCAGCGCCTCGCCGCCGAGGTCGAGCGCGACGCCGTCGAGCTCGAGCAGCGCGCCGGCCGTCAGGGTGGACGCGCCGCTCACCTCGATCATGTGTGTCCCTGCCCACGACACGTCGAGAATCGCGGCGCCCGAGGCCTTGAAGAGCGTGCCGGCGAGCGTCGCGGTCGAGCCGCCCTCGACCCGGGCCAGATTCGGGTATTCCTTGAGCTTCAGCGTGCCGCCGCTCACGTCGATGAACGCCCCGGTCCCCGTGGCCGTGAGGTGGGCGCCGCCCGACACCTCGAAGACCGCCGAGCCCTTCTGCTTGAAAAAGCCCCCCGAGGTGACCAGCAGCGGGCCGCTCAGCGTCGCCGTGGCGCCGGCGCCGTTGACGCGGAAGAAGTGCGTGCTCTCGTCGTAGGAGCCGGACTTCACGGTGGTGTCCGTGAACGAGGCGAGCGGCGCCGGCCCGCTGGTGAGCGTGCCGAAGACCGTGACGAAGTCGTCGGTGATCGTGTATTCGTCGCCTGCGCTGGTCGCGAGCAGCGAGGCGCCGGTGAGCGTGAGGCTCGCGCCCGACGCGACGGTGAGGAAGTTCGAGGCGTTGACCGTGGTCGGGTCGGTCGCGACCAGGGTCGCGCTCGTCGAGAGCGTCCCGTCGATCTGGACGACCCGCGTGCCCGCGTCGAGCGTGCTGGCGGTCACGTCGAGGAGCGTGCCCTTGAGCGTGACGTCGGCCGTCGAGGGCACCAGGAGCAGGTTGCCCACCCCCTCCTGCGTGACGGTGCTGCTCTCGACCACGACCAGCGAGTTGGTGTCCTTCTGCTCCCACTTCCCGCTGAGCGTCGAGAGCCCCGGATAGAGCGTGCCCGTGGAGGCGACGCTGTACGGGTTTTGCCCGACGATCGGAGCCGGCGGCGCCGTCGGGTCGGTCGTGCTCCCGCCCGTCGTGATCGGCGGCAGGATCGGCGGCGTCGTCGTCGTGATGACCGGCTCCGGCGGCGGCGGCGCCGAGGTGGTGGCTCCGAGCAGCGCGCTGTCCCCGCTCTTGTCCGAGTCCTTGCTGTCGCCCTTGCCCTCGTCCTTCGAGGCGGTCGCCGCGGGGTCGGGCGCGATGAGCGAGGCGAGCGCGCTCGCCTGCGCCTGCTGCTTGCTGGCGACCTCCTTCTTCGCGTCCTCGGGCGTGTCCTGGTGCTGCTGCGCGCTCTTGAGCCCGGAGAGGATCTGGCCGAGCTGGGTGGGCGGGATGGGCTTGACCTGGCCGAAGATGGTCCCCGTGACGGACAGGCTCTGGAGCGGCCCGACGATCACCGGGCTCTGCAGCGCGGCGAGCCGGTCCCCGGCGGCGGCCGTGCCCGGCAGGCGCGGCAGCACCTCGATCGAGCCGCGGAGCACGTAGAGGTTCGACGTCGCGGGCACGGGGCCGCGGGCCGCCTGCGCCGTCGCGCGGAGGACCTCGAAGACCACGACCGTGCCGCGGACGCCGGCGACGACGTTGGGTGTGCGCACCTCGATGGCCTCGCCCGGGCGCATGCGCTGCCGGGCGACGGCGAGCGCCAGCTTGCCCGACTCGAGCCCGACGCGCGAGCGCCCCGCCTCCTCGCTGACGGTGAAGACCGACTGCTCGCGGACGGTGACGAGCGCCTTGCCGCCCAGCAGCACGCGCACGACGGACTGCTCGCCCGTGCGGATCGTGTCGCGCCCGTACACCGCGTCCTTGAACCGGAGCGGGAGCTGCTGCGCGGGCAGGCTCGCGCGCGCGACGGTGGCCGCGCCCGTGATCGTCGTGACGACGCCCGCGGGCGCCAGGTTCTGCGCGAGCGCGAGCTGGGGCCAGAACATCAGCAGGAGAACCGCGGAGACCAGCTTCTGCGCCCGGCGTCCCGTCATGGTCCTTCCTCCGGCTGGGGTTCCGAGCATGAGCCAGCGGCGCATTGTTTCCCTGTTATCGTTCGCTGTCAACCAGGCTAGAGTGACGGCATGGGGGCTTTCCGGAAACTGCTGGGCGGCGTCGCCGCGGCGGGGGTCGTCGTCGCCCTCCTCGGGACGGGCGCGCTCGAGCGCTTCGAGCTCGGCGCGCTCAGCCGGCTCTTCGAGCTGCGCGGCCCGCGCGAGCCCACGGCGCCGATCGTGATCGTCACGATCGGCGAGGACTCGTTCCAGGAGCTCGACCTGCCGTGGCCGTTCCCGCGCGCGCTCCACGGCCGGGTGATCGAGCGGCTCGCCGCGGCCGGCGCGCTCGCGATCGGCGTGGACATCCTGTTCCCGGAGCCGTCGCCGCGGGGGCCCGCCGACGACGAGGCGCTCGGCGCCGCGGTCGCGCGCGCGGGCAACGTCGTGCTCGGGGCGAGCCTGACGACCGTCGAGGACGGGCTCGGCACGCGCACGAGCTTCGGCGTGCCGCTGCCCGTGATCCGCCGCGGCGCCGCGGCCGTCGCGCCCGTCAACGTCTTCGGCGACCGCGACGGCGAGGTCCGGCGCGCGCCCCTCAGCGTCGGTGAGGACGCGCGGCCGGGCTTCGACGCCGCGCTCCGTCGCGTGGCGGAGGCCGCGGGGCTGCCGCCGGCGCCGCTGCCGGCCGTGCCCGCGTTCCTGATCAACTACCGCGGCGGGCCCAGCACGTACCCGTGGATCCCGTACTACCGCGTGGTGCGCGGCGAGGTCGGGCCCGAGGTCTTCGCGGGCACGATCGTGCTGATCGGCCCGACGAGCCCGGTGCTCCACGACCTGTTCCCGACGCCGTTCGCGCGCGCGGGCGACATGCCCGGCGTCGAGATCCACGCCAACGCGCTCGACACGCTGCTCCGGGGCGACCGGATTCGCGAGGTTCCCGCGTGGGCGAGCACGCTCGCGGCCGTCGCCGCGGCGCTCCTCGGCGCGGCGCTCGTCGTCCGCTTCCAGGCGCTCCGCGGCCTCGCCGCCGCCGCGCTGCTCTGGGGCGTGCTCGCCGCGGGCGCCGTCGGGCTCTTCCTCGGCTGGGGCGTGTGGCTCCGCGGCGTCGCGCCGACCCTCGGCCTCGTGCTCGGGTACGGCGTGACGATGGCCGAGAGCTTCGTGCGCGAGCAGCGGGAGAAGCGGCGCCTGTCGCGCTTCTTCTCGCCCGACGTGCTGCGCGCCGTCGTCCGCGGGCGCGAGGCGGTGAGCCTCGGCTCGAGCCGCCGCATGGTGACGGTGCTGTTCTCGGACCTGCGCGGCTTCACCTCGATCTCCGAGAAGCTCGCGCCCGAGCAGGTGGCCGAGATGCTGCGCGAGTACCTCACCGAGATGACCGAGATCGTGTTCAAGCACGGCGGCACCGTGGACAAGTACATCGGCGACTGCGTGATGGCGCTCTACAACGTGCCCTTCGAGGACCCGGAGCACGCGGTGAAGGCGGTCCGCACGGGGCTCGAGTTCCAGGAGCGGACGCTCGCGGCGGCGGCGCGCTGGGAGGCGAAGTTCGGGGTCAGCATCAAGAACGGCGTCGGCATCAACACCGGTGAGGCGGTCGTGGGCACGCTCGGCTCCGAGCAGCGCCTGGAGTACACGGCGATCGGCGACACGGTGAACCTCGCGGCGCGGCTCGAGTCGATCACGAAGGAGTACGGCGCGTCGATCGTCATCAGCGAGTCCACGTACGCGCACGTGAAGGGGATGTTCCCGACGCGCGCGCTCGGCGCCGTCACCGTGAAGGGCAAGACCCAGCCGGTCGAGATCTACGCGGTGCTGCCCTCGGACATCCGCAAGCACCCGCGCGCCGTGCTCGACGCCGCGGCGACGCTCACGCTGGCTGGCGCCGGGCGCGCGTGCCGGGTGCGCACGCGCGACATCAGCGAGGGCGGTCTGGCGCTCGCGGACGTGCCCGACGAGTGGACGGTGGGCAGCCGCATCGAGATCCGGCTCGAGGGCGGCGAGCTGCCGCGGCCGATCGTCGCGACGGGTGCGATCGCCTGGCGCCGCGGCGCCGAGGCGGGCGTGACGTTCACCGCGCTCGAGCCGGAGTCGGCGCCCGCCGTCGCGGAGTACATCGGGCGCCCGTAGCCCGCACGCCCGTCAGGCGGCGGCGCGCCGCAGCGCCGGCAGGCGCAGGCAGCCCTTGTCGCACGCGACCGCCGTGGGCGGCGCGAAGGCATCGCAGCTCCGCACGTCGAGCAGCGTCCCGTCCCACGCGTCCTCCCGGAACTCGGCGGTCACGTCGCGGTCCTTGAACGGGCACCGGAAGCGGAGCGTCTCGGGCCGGGTGATCCGCCCGCCGCGGGTGTACAGGGCCCACACCAGGAGCGCGAGCGAGAAGCCGAGGGCGAGCACGATGGCGAGCGTCACGCGAGGATCGAGCATCGGCCTCACCTCCCGGGACCGAGTCTGACACCGGAGGCCGGGCGCCGGCATGAGGCGAACGGCCTGCAATCGCCCGCCGATCGGCCCGGGGGCGGCCCCCGACGGGATCCCCTGTGCCCGATCCGTTCTCGTCCTCTGACGGGCCGGGGCTCATCAGCCGGTCGAGCCGAAGCCGCCCGCGCCGCGCTCGCTCGGCGGCAGCTCGTCCACCTCGACGAGCGCCGCGCGCTCGACGCGCTGGACGACGAGCTGCGCGACGCGCTCGCCCCGCCGGAGCGTGACCGCGCGCGCCGGGTCCTGGTTGACGAGCAGCACGCGCACCTCGCCCCGGTAGCCGGCGTCGATCAGGCCGGGCGCGTTGAGGATCGTGACGCCGTGCCGGAGGGCCAGCCCCGAGCGCGGCAGCACGAAGCCGGCGCAGCCCGCGGGGAGCGCGACGGCGAGCCCGGTGCCCACGAGCGCGCGGCCGCCGGGCGGGAGCGTCACGTCGTGGGCGGCGTGCAGGTCGAGCCCCGCGTCGCCCTCGCGCGCGTAGGCCGGGAGCGGCACCGCGGGATCGAGCCGCTTGACGGCCACGCGGATCGCGGGCGGGGGCACGGCCGCGATCCTAGCACGGGCGCGGTAAGATGGGCGCCGTGACCGACCCCCGCGGCGCGCTCGCCGGCGTCACCGTGCTCGACCTCGCGACGTTCCTCGCCGCGCCGCTCTGCGCGACGCTGCTGGGCGAGTTCGGCGCCGAGGTGATCAAGGTCGAGCAGCCCGGCGTCGGCGACGACCTGCGCCGCCTCGGCCGCGCCGCCGGCGACAGCGGTAGCTCGTACTGGTGGCTCGTGGAGGCGCGCAACAAGAAGTCGATCACCTGCAACCTGCGCGACCCGGAGGGCCAGGCGCTGGTCCGGCGCCTCGTCGCGGGCGCGCACGTCGTCACCGAGAACTTCCGCCCGGGCACGCTCGAGCGCTGGCACCTGGGCTGGGACGCGCTCGCCGCCGTGCGCCCCTCGCTCGTGCTCGTGCGCGTGTCGGCGTTCGGCCAGACCGGGCCGCGGCGCGCGCGCCCCGGCTTCGGCCGCATCGCCGCCGCCGTGGGCGGCCTCGCGTACCTCTCCGGCGATCCCGACCGGCCGCCGGTGACGCCCGGCACGCCCACCGTGCCCGACTACCTCGCGGGCGTCTTCGCGGCGGTCGGCGCCCTGATCGCGCTCCGGCACGCGGAGCGCACGGGCAAGGGGCAGGTGGTGGACGTGGGCCTCTACGAGCCGGTGCTGCGCGTCCTCGACGACGCGATCGCGGTCCACGCGGGCACCGGCCACGTGCGCGAGCGCATCGGCTCCGCCACGGAGAGCGCCGTGCCGCACAACCACTACCGGAGCCGCGACGGCCGCTGGCTCGCGATCGCCTGCACGAACGACCGCATGTTCGCGCGGCTCGCGCAGGCGATGGCGCGGCCCGAGCTCGCCCGGGACCCGCGCGCGGCGACGACCGCGGCGCGCCTGGCCCATCGCGCGCTCGTGGACGGCCTCGTCGCCGCCTGGGTCGCCGCCCACGACGCCGCGGACGCGCTGGCGCGGCTCGAGGCCGCCGAGGTGCCGGCCGCGCTCGTCGCGAGCGTGCGCGACCTCGCCGAGGACCCCCAGGTGCGCGCGCGGGAGAACATCCTGTCGCTCGCGGTGCCGCTGCTCGGACGCCTCGCGATGCCCGGCGTCGTGCCGCGCCTCACGCGCACGCCGGGACGGGTCGCGACCGCGGGCCCGCTGCGGCCGGGGGAGCACAACGCGGAGGTCTACGGGGAGCGGCTCGGCCTCTCGCGCGCGGAGCTCGCGGGCCTCGCCGCGCGCGGCGTCATCTGACGATCCCCGCCTGCGCGCGCTCCTTGTCGGTGGTGACGACGAGGTTCGAGAGGCGCTTGAGCACCTCGAGGGTGAGCTGCGGCCGGTTGCGGATGAGCCACTCGAGCCGCTCCTCCCTGATCACGATCAGCTCGACGTCGCTCGTGGCCACGGCGCCGGCCGAGCGGGCGCCCTTCCGGAACAGCGCCATCTCGCCGACCAGCTCGCCCTCGCCGAGGCGCGAGAGGACCTTCTCCTCGCCGTCGAAGGCGCGCCGGATCTCGAGCGTGCCCGAGTGGATCAGGTACGCCTCGTCGCGCGGGTCGTCGCCCTCGCGGAAGATCACGTCGCCCGGCTTGAAGCGGCGGCGCTCGCTGTCGCCCGCGGTGAGGTTCTTGTAGAGCTCGAGGCCGATCGAGGGCAGCGACGACTTGGCCTCGACCGGCAGCCGCGCGTTGGTCCAGCCGCCGAGCCCGCCCTTGAGGATCCGCACGTTCTTGAAGCCGCGCACGCGGAGCGCGTGGCTCACGCGCGCCGCGCACGCCTCCTCGGGGCTCGTGCAGTAGGCGACGATCATCTGCTCGGGCTCGAGGTTGAGCGGGGCGCGCTCGACCTCGTCGGGGTCGAGCCGCATCGAGCCCGGGAGCTTGAGCGGGCTCGTCTCGAACTCCGCCTTGGTGCGCACGTCGAGCAGCACCGGGTTGAGCCCGTTCTCGATGAAGGCGATGACCTGCGTGGGCTGCACGCGGAAGCGGTTCTTCCACCAGCGCCGGCCCCACATCCCGCCGTACGCGCCGCCGCTCAGGAGCGTCACGCCGAGCGTCGCCCACGCCCACGGGAACGGCCGCGGCGGCGGGTTCTTCACCTTGTCCTCGGCCTCGGCGAGCAGCCGCTTGACGTCGGAGAGGCCGGGCAGGATCTTGTTCGCCTCGCCGATCTTCGCCACGGCCGAGCGGTAGCGCCCCTCGAGCAGCGCGTCGATGCCGGCCGCCCAGATCGGGTTGAAGCGGCTCTCGCCGGGCCTGACCTCGGTGCCGGTGAGGAACTTCGCGACGTCCTTCGACGGGATCAGGAAGTTGAAGCCCTGCACGATCGCGCCGCCGGAGGGCGAGAGCGAGACGAACGTCATCACGCCGACCAGCCGCGAGTCGTCGCCGACCGCCGGGCCGCCGCTGTTGCCGTGCGCGGCCGGCGCGTCGGTCTGGACGACGTCCTGGCCGATCGTGTCCTGCTTGAAGCCGGACACCGCGCCGTTCGTGACCGAGGCCTCGAGCGTGACGCTCCGGTTGAGCAGCTCGTGGGTGAGCACGACGCCCGGGAAGCCCAGGATGTGCACCGGGTCGCCGATCTGGCTGTCGCGATTCGAGAGGGCGATCGCCGGATAGACGCCGTCCTTCACGCGCAGGAGCGCGAGGTCGCGCCCCGAGTCCTTGAGCGGCTCCCCGCTGTTGTCGAGCAGGAGCGGCGGGCTGAACTTCTTGACCTCCGCGGGCAGCTTGGTGCCGTTCGACAGCAGCACGGTGATCTGCGGCTGGGGCGTGATCTTGGCGCTCGCCAGCGCGAGGTCGGAGGCCTGGCGCCGGATCTGGTCCTCGAGGTCCGGCCGCTGCCCGCGCATGAGGCCGCGGGCCTTGAGCACCGGCGCCACGCACGCCTGCTCGATCGCCTTCTTCTTCAGCTCGTGCGTGACCCACGCGGGCAGGCGGTGGGCGGGGTCCACGACGTGGGCGTTGGTGACGACCCACCCGCGCCCGTCCACGAACCAGCCGGTCCCGGTCTCCACGAACGGCGCCGGGCTCACCGTGACGGGCCCCTGGCCGCAGTTCATCGTCACCTCGGCGCGCACCTCGGCCGTGATCAGCGCGACGGCGGGCTTGGCCCGGAGGATGGCTTCCTGCACGGTGAGGGCGGCGGCGTCCCGGGCGCCGGCGAACGCGGCGCCCGCGAGGAGGAGCCCGGCGATCGAGGCTCTCATGGCCTCGGAACGTACCACGGAGCGCGCGTCGGGTACAATGGCGCGCGATGCCCGAGCGGAGCCTGTCGAGGACCGAGGCGAACCTTCAGGTAGCGCTCGCCGGCGAGGCCGACGCGAACCGCCGCTACATCGCCTACGGCTTCCGGGCGCTCGAGGAGAACCGGCCCGACATCGCGCAGCTCTTCTTCGAGGCCGCGGGCGCCGAGACCATCCACGCGCTCAACCACCTGAAGACGATGGGCGCCATCGCCACGACGCGCGAGAACCTCGAGCGCGCCGCCACCGGCGAGATGGAGGAGATCGACGTCATCCTGCCGCGGATGATCCGTGACGCCGCGGAGGAGGGGCGGCCCGACGCCGCCGCCTCGTTCCGCCTCGCCCTCGACCGCGAACGGCACCACCGCGACATGTTCCGCGAGGCGCTCGCGACCTTCGACCGCGGCGCGCCGGCGGCGGCGCCCGCCGCGCCCCCCGGGCGCGAGCACCACATGGGCGAGCTCGAGACCGAGGCCGGGCGCGTGGAGCGCCTGGGCTCGATCCGCGAGATCGTGTTCGGCGCCCAGGACGGGCTCGTCTCGACGCTCGCCGTCGTCGCGGGGCTCGCCGCGGCGGGCGTGGGGCACCTGGTCGTGCTGCTCGGCGGAGCGGTGTCGGCGGTCGCCGGGATCCTCTCGATGTCCATCGGGACCTATCTCTCGTCGCGGGCGCAGCGCCAGGTGTACGAGGCCGAGCTGGCGCGCGAGGGGCGCGAGATCCGCGAGCACCCGGGCGAGGAGGTCGCCGAGCTGATCGCCGCGCTCACGGCGCGCGGGCTCGGACGCGGCGACGCCGTCGAGGTCGCGCGCCGGATCGCGCGGAGCCACGACCTCCTGCTCTCGACGCTCGCCGTCTTCGAGCTGGGGCTTGCGCCGCAGCAGCTCGGCCGGCCCGCGCGGGACGCGTTCGTGATGGGCGTGGCGTTCGCCGCGGCGTCGCTGGTGCCGCTGGTCCCGTTCGTCTGGCCGCAGGCGATGGCCGCGCTCGCCGTCTCCGGCACGCTCACGCTCGTCGCGCTGTTCCTGGTGGGCGCGGTGAAGGGCCGCGTCGCGCACCTCTCGGCCCTCCGCGGAGGTCTCGAGGTCGTCGGCCTCGGCGCGGCCTCGGCGCTCGTGAGCTTCGCGCTCGGCCGGCTCGCGGCCCAGCTCTTCGGCATCGAGGTGTCCTAGACCGCGAGGAGCGCGGGCGGGCGCCTCACCTCAGGGTGTCTTCCAGATCACCCGGCCGGTCTTGTCGAACAGCACCAGCACCGGCGTGCCGTCCGGGACCACCTGGAGGACGGCGCGGTCGTCGCCGCGGTCGTCCGCCAGAGCGAACACCGGCCATCCGCCCAGGCCGACATCGAGCGCCGCCCGCCGCGTGCCCTGCCTGTCGAAGAAGACCATGTTGGGCCAGTCGTCGGGGCCCGTGGTCACCTGAGCCCGTGGCCGCCCGTCAGCGCCGTGAAGCGCCAGGCGCGACACGCCGTCGGCGGCCACACTGAGGGTGGCCCGGTTGACGCCGCGAGCGTCTGCGAGCTGGAGCGCCACCGACCCGTCGGGGCCCGTGCCCAGCTCGGCACGGCTCTTCCCCTCCCGGTCGATGAGGACGAAGCGCGTGGCGCGGATCTCGGGCGCCGCCTTCTCGGCCGCCATTCCCCGCAGAACCACGGCCACGAGCAGAACCGCGATGGCGAGTGCGCCGATCGTCGACCAGTTCCTCATCGCCGTGCCTCCTTCGGTGGGCGGCGGTTCGAGCACTATCCGATCCTCACGAGGGTGATCA
>MGCF01000132.1:91207-150999 GCA_001788495.1 Candidatus Rokubacteria bacterium RIFCSPLOWO2_02_FULL_73_56 | reverse complement strand
CCAGGAGACGAAAGCCTTCGTCTGCAACGTGAAGAAGGGGGTGGTGTAGCCATGGCCCGCACGCTGGCGATGTTCACGGACACCTCCCTGTGCATCGGCTGCCGCGCCTGCCAGGTGGCGTGCAAGCAGTGGAACGAGCTCGGCATGGAGGTGCCGGAGTGGACCGGCACCTACCAGAACCACGCCCACTTCACCGACCAGACGTACCGGCTCGTGCGGTTCGTCGAGGAGCCCAAGCCGACGGGCGACCTGGCCTGGCTGCTCATGTCCGACGTCTGCAAGCACTGCGCCGAGGCGGGCTGCCTGGAGGCGTGCCCGACGGGCGCGATCTACCGGACGGAGTTCGGCACGGTCAACATCAACCCGGACGTCTGCAACGGCTGCCGCTACTGCGTGGCCTCCTGCCCCTTCGGCGTGGTCGCGTTCAACGAGAGCACCGGCACGGCGAAGAAGTGCACGTTCTGCAACGACCGGATCCACAACGGCCTCGGGCCCGCGTGCGCCAAGGCCTGCCCCACGGACTCGATCCAGTTCGGGTTCCGCGACGACCTGGTCACGAAGGCGCAGAAGCGGGTGGAGACCCTCAAGGGTATGGGCTTCAAGGACGCGCAGCTCTACGGCGCCGACAGCAAGGGGTTCCTCGGCGGCCTGAACGCGTTCTTCCTGCTGCTCGCCAGGCCGTCCACCTACAACCTGCCGGACAGCCCGAAGCTGCCGCAGCGCAACGTGGTCGTCGACTCGCTGTTCTCGATCGGCTCGGCGCTCGTCGTCGGGCTCGGCGCGCTGCTCGCGTTCCGCGAGCGCGGGAAGGGGGCCGGCGATGCTTAAGAGCCCGGAGTGGGAGCTGATGATCGTCTGGTACTTCTTCCTCGGCGGCATCGCCGGGGGCGCGTACTTCACCGCCGCGATCGCCGACAGCTTCGGCGGCCCGCGGGACCGGGCGGTCGCCCGGGTGGGCTACCTCCTGTCGCTGCCGCTCACCGCGATCTGCGGGATCCTGCTCGTCGTCGACCTCGGCGTGCCCTTGCGGTTCCTGAACATGCTGGGCAAGTTCAGCTTCTGGAACCCCATGTCGATCGGCGCGTGGGGCATCGGCGTGTTCGGGCTGTTCACGCTCGTCTCCTCGGTGCTGAGCTTCTCGTCGAGCGCGCGCCGGGTCGTGCTGCGCCAGCGGATCGGCCTCGTCGGCTCGATCTTCGGCTTCTTCCTGGCGAGCTACACGGGGGTGCTCCTGGGCGGCACGGCGCAGCCGTTCTGGGGCGACGCCCGGCTGATGGGCGCCCTGTTCCTGGTCTCCGGCGCCTCGACCGGCATGGCGGCGATCTCGCTGATCCTCTTCCTCACCGGCGGCGCCGCGGGGGAGGGGTTCGGCAAGGTCAAGAAGGCCGACCGGTACTCGATGATCTTCGAGCTGGTCATCCTCGCGATCTTTCTCGCGCTGCTCGGCTCCGCGGCGCGGCCGCTCGTGGCGGGACAGTTCGCGCCGCTCTTCTGGGGCGGGCTCGTCGGCCTCGGCCTCGTGATCCCGCTCGTGCTGGACTTCGTGGGCCGGCGGGCCAAGGTCCTCCCGGCCGTCGCCGCGGTCCTGGTGCTGATCGGCGGCTTCGTCCTCCGCTACGTGGTGCTCATGTCGGTTCAGGCCTGAGCCGCGCCGCCTCGTGACCGTCGCCGCAAGGGGCCCGTTCGGGCCCCTTGCTTTGTCGGGCGGCGCGGGGGAGCCTCGTCCCATGTCGAGCCCGGACCTCAGGGAGGAGTGGGCGGACCTGCTGTCGCGGCGGCCCGAGTTCGCGGCGACGCTGGCGCCGTACGGCGACCTCGTCGAGCGCTGGGCCCGCTGGGAGCCGGGCCGGCCGCTCGCCCTCGGCTGGACCGCCGCCGAGTGCCGGGAGCGCTGGGCGCGCGGCGTCCCGCTCGTCGCCGCGGCCCCGCCCGCGATCCGCGCCGACCAGATCGAGGACCTCCTGGCCGCCGCGATGGATCATCTGGCGGCGCTCGGCGACGGCGTGCTCCCCGGCCTCCAGCGCCTCGCCCAGGCCTGGGACGCGGGGCGCCTCGGGCCGGCGGCGCTCCTGCCGGCGCCGGGACGCATCGGCTCGCCTGCGCTCGCCGAGCTGACCGGGCTGCCCGCCGGCGCCCTCGAGTTCCTCGCGTGCGGGAGCCTGCGCCCCGCGCTCGAGGCCTACTGCGCCCCGTGCCGCGCGCACCTGGACGACTTCGCCTGGGCGCTCGGCGTCTGCCCGTTCTGCGGCGCGCCGCCGGGCTTCGCGGACGTGATCGAGGACGGCCGCCGGCGCCTGGCCTGCCACCTCTGCGGCGGCGGCTGGCTCTTCTCGCGCACGCGCTGCCCCTTCTGCGGCACCGAGCGCACGCAGGACCTGGTCCGCCTGGAGCCGGAGGCACGCGACCAGGGCTACCTCGTCATCGGCTGCGACGCGTGCGGGAGCTATCTCAAGGAGCTCGACCGGCGCGTGCGCTGGAACGGGCGCTCCGCGCTCGTCGAGGACTGGGGCTCGCCCCACTTCGACCTGGTCGCCCGGCGCGCCGGCTACCACCGGCCGCTGCCGCTCCTGACGCAGCTCGCCGCCGGAGGGTAACTCGCATCGGAAATGTGGTAAACTCGCCCCAGTTCTGACATTTTGGCGCCATGCACGCGATCCTCATGAACCTGGCGATCCTGGCGTACGTCGTCGCGACGGGCCTGGCGTTCGCCTACCTGGTCGAGCGCCAGGAGTGGATCCATCGGCTCGCGCGGGTCGCCACGGGCGCGGGCTGGGCGCTGCAGACGACCGCGCTGGTCGCGCTCGGCCACGCGCTGGGCCGGCCGCCGCTCGGGAGCCTGCCCGAGGCGGTGTCGGTCGCCGTCTGGGTGCTCGTGCTGCTCGAGATGTGGCTGGAGCGGCGCTCGGGCCTGAAGGTCCTCGGCGCCTTCGTCCTGCCCATCGTGCTCGTGTTCAGCCTGAAGTCGGCGGCGGCCCACCAGCAGCTCCCCGAGATCGTGCCGACCCTGTCGGGCGCCTGGCTCTGGGTCCACATCGGGCTCGCGCTCATCGGCATCGCCGCCTTCGCGCTGAACTTCGCGGGCGCGCTGATGTACCTCCTGCAGGAGCGCCAGCTCAAGGCCCGGCGGCCCGGCGCGCTCTACTACCGGCTGCCGGACCTCGAGACGCTCGACCGGCTGACGTACCGCACGCTCGCGCTCGGGTTCCCGTTCCTCACGACCGGCCTCGTGCTCGGCGTGCTCTGGGCGGGCGCGGCGTGGGGCAGCGTCTTCGCCTTCGACCCGCTCGCGCTGCTCTCGGCGGTGGCGTGGGTGATCTACGCGGGCACGCTCGCGGGCCGGGCCGCCGGCTGGCACGGCCGGCGCGCCGCGTACTTCGCGGTCATCGGCTTCGCGGCGCTCGTGCTCACGCTCGGCGCGGGCCTGTTCCTGCCCGGCCGCCACGGCTAGCCGATGGCCCTGTTCGTCGCCGGGCTCAGCCACAAGAACGCGCCCGTGGAGCTGCGCGAGCAGCTCGCGCTCGAGGAGGACAAGCTCCGCGAGCTGCTGCGCGACGTCGCCGCGACGGGCGCCGCGCGCGAGGCGGTCGTGCTCTCGACGTGCAACCGCGTCGAGGTGTACGCCGTCGCCGAGGCGCCGGGCGAGGCGCGCGCGGCGATGTTCCGGCACCTCTGCCGCCACCGCGGCGTGGACCCGGCGGCGGTCGAGGCGGCGCTCTACACGCACCTCGAGGGCGACGCCGTCCGGCACGCCTTCCGCGTCACCGCGAGCCTCGACTCGATGATGATCGGCGAGCCGCAGATCCTCGGGCAGGTGAAGGACGCCTTCGCGCTCGCGCAGTCGTGCGAGACCGTGGGGCCGGCGCTCCACACGATGTTCACGCAGGCGTTCGCGGTCGCCAAGAAGGTGCGGACCGAGACCGAGATCGCGCGCCACGCGGTGTCGGTCTCCTTCGCCGCCGTCGAGCTGGCCAAGAAGATCTTCGGCGGGCTCGCGGGCAAGGCGATCCTGCTCGTGGGCGCCGGCAAGATGAGCGAGCTGGCCGCCAGGCATCTCGTCGAGCAGGGCGCGTTCCCGATCTACGTCGCCAACCGCACGTGGGCCCGCGCGCAGGACCTCGCGCGGGCGCTCGCGGGGACGCCGGTGCCGTTCGACGCGCTCGACGCGGCGCTCGCGGGCGCGGACATCGTCATCACCTCGACCGCGGCGAGCGAGCCCGTGGTGGCGCTCGACCGGGCGCGGGGCGCGATGCACGGACGCGGCGCGCGGCCGCTCTTCTTCATCGACATCGCGGTGCCGCGGAACGTCGAGGCGAGCGTCAACACGCTGGACAACGTCTACTGCTACGACATCGACGACCTCCGCCAGGTGGTGGACGCCAACATCCGCGAGCGCCTGCGCGAGGCGCAGCGCGCGGAGGCGCTGGTGGAGCGCGAGGTGGCCAGGTACCTCGCGCGCCTCGGCGACGTCGAGGTGATCCCGACGATCGTCTCGCTCCGCGAGCGCCTCGAGGAGATCCGCGCGGGCGAGGTGCGGCGGACGCTGGCGCGGCTCGGGGGCGCGAGCCCGGAGACGCGTGAGGCGATCGAGGCTCTCTCGGCGGCGATCGTGAACAAGATCCTCCACGCGCCGATCACCAAGCTGCGCGAGTCCTCGCGCGCGGGCTCGAGCCGCTCCTGGCTCGACCTGGTGCACGAGCTCTTCGCGCTGGGGCGGAAGTGACGCCGCTCCGCGTCGGCACGCGCGGGAGCGCGCTGGCGCTCGCCCAGGCACGGGCGGTGGCGGCGCGGCTCGAGGCGCTCGGCACGGGCGTCGAGATCGTGCCGATCCGGACCGAGGGCGACCGCCTGCTCGAGGCGCGGCTGGCGGCGCTGGGCGGCAAGGGGCTGTTCGTGCGCGAGATCGAGGAGGCGCTCCTGGCCGGCGCCGTGGAGTGCGCGGTGCACAGCCTGAAGGACCTCCCGGCGGAGCGGCCCGCGGGCCTCGTCCTGGCGGCCTTCCCGCCGCGCGAGGACCCGGGTGACGTGCTCGTGACCCGCGGGGGCGGCGGCCTGGACGATCTGCCGGCCGGGGCGGTGGTCGGCACCTCGAGCCCGCGCCGCCGCGCGCTGGCCCTCGCGCTCCGTCCCGACCTGGTGGTCGAGCCGATCCGCGGCAACGTGGACACGCGCCTGCGGAAGCTCGAGGACGGGGGCTTCGACGCGGTCATCCTGGCGGCGGCGGGCCTCCGGCGCCTGGGCCTCGCCCCGGCGCACGCCCGGCCGCTCGACCCGGAGGTGTTCGTCCCGGCCGTCGGCCAGGGCATCGTCGCCGTCGAGACGCGCCAGGCCGACGGCCGCGTGCGCGCGCTCCTCGCGGCGCTCGATCACGCGCCCACGCGCGCGTGCGCGCGCGCCGAGCGGGCCTACCTGGGGCGCCTGGGCGCCTCGTGCAACTCGCCGATGGCGGGCCACGCGCGGGTCGTGGGCGCGCGGCTCGAGATGGCGGGGCTGGTGGCGAGCGAGGACGGCACGCACGTGCTCCGCGGCGGCGACGCGGCGCCGGCGGCGGAGGCGGAGGCGCTGGGCCGGCGGCTGGCCGACGCGCTGCTCGCGCGCGGCGCGGCATCGGTGGCGGCGCTCCGCGTATGAGCACGACGCGCGCGCGTCGCGCGGCCGACACGCGGCCGCTGGCCGGGCGGACGATCGTCGTCACCCGCGCCGCGGCCCAGGCGCAGCGCTTCGTCCAGCTCCTCGAGTCCGCCGGCGCGCGCGTCGTCCACGCCCCGACGATCGTGGTCGAGGCGCCGCCCTCCTGGGAGCCGCTCGACGCCGCCCTCGACGCGCTCGACACCTTCACCTGGGTGGTCTTCACGAGCGTCAACGGCGTCGCGATGCTGGACCGCCGCCTCGGCGCGCGCGGGCTCGCGTGGCCCGCCGTGGGGCGCAAGCGGGTCGCCGCGATCGGGCCGGCGACGGCCGATGCGCTCGCCGAGCACGGCGTCCGCGTCGAGGTGGTGCCCGACGAGTACCGGGCCGAGGGGCTCGTCGAGCGCCTCCGGCCGCGGCTCGGGCCCGGCGACCGGCTGCTGCTGCCGCGCGCGAAGGAGACGCGCGACGTGCTGGTCGTCGAGCTGCGACGCCTCGGTGTGGAGGTCGTCGAGGTGCCGGTCTACCAGACGCGGCGCGCGGAGGACGGCGCGACGCGCCTGCGGGACGTGCTCGCCTCGGGCGGGGTGGACGCGGTGACGTTCACCAGCTCCTCGACGGCGCGGAACTTCGCCGAGCAGTTCACCGAGGAGGAGCGCCGCGCGTGGCGCGGGCGCGTCGCGGTCGCGTCGATCGGGCCGATCACCGCGGCGACCGCCGCCGAGTACGGGCTCGAGACGAGCGTGATGCCGAGCGAGTACACGATCCCGGCGCTGGCGCGGGCGCTCGAGGACTACTTCTCCCGCGTGCCCCGGCCGCCGGGCCGCCGGACCAAAAGGAGCGAGTGATGGCGCATCCCGTGTTCCGCCCCAGGCGTCTGCGCGAGAAGCCGCTGCTCCGCAAGCTCGTGCGCGAGACCACGCTGGGCGTCGACGACCTCCTCTATCCGCTGTTCGCCGTCCACGGCCGCGGCGTGCGCGAGGCGATCCCGTCGATGCCCGGCCAGGCCCGCCTCTCGGTGGACGAGCTGGTCAAGGAGGTCAAGGACGTCGCGGGCATGGGGATCCCCGGCATCGTCCTCTTCGGGCTGCCCGCGGAGAAGGACCCGCGCGGCTCCGAGGCGTACGCGGAGGACGGCATCGTGCAGCAGGCGGTCCGCGCCGTGAAGGACGTGGTGCCGGACCTGCTCGTGATCACCGACGTGTGCCTCTGCCAGTACACGAGCCACGGCCACTGCGGCCTCGTCGAGGGCGGCACGGTGCGGAACGACCCGACCCTCGAGCTGATCGCGCGCGTCGCCGTGTCGCACGCCGAGGCCGGCGCGGACATGGTCGCGCCCTCGGACATGATGGACGGGCGCGTCGGCGCGATCCGCGAGGGGCTCGACGAGGCGGGGTACGCCGAGACGCCGATCATGGCGTACTCGGCCAAGTACGCCTCGGCCTTCTACGGCCCGTTCCGCGACGCGGCGGACTCGGCGCCGCAGTTCGGCGACCGGCGCTCGTACCAGATGGACCCGGCGAACGGCGTCGAGGCCATGCGCGAGATCGCGCTCGACCTCGACGAGGGCGCCGACATCGTGATGGTGAAGCCCGCGCTGCCGTACCTCGACGTCATCTCGCGGGCGAAGGCGGAGTTCGGCGTTCCGCTCGCCGCGTACTCGGTCTCCGGCGAGTACGCGATGATCCGGGCGGCCGGCCGCCTGGGCTGGCTCGACGAGGAGCGCGCGATGCTCGAGGCGCTGACCGGGATCCGCCGGGCGGGCGCCGACATCGTCATCACGTACTTCGCGCGCGACGTGGCCCGCCTGCTCGAGCGGGGCGGCCTCGGCGGCTGACGGATGCAGATCTCGGCCAAGGGGGAGTACGCGATCCGCGCGGTGCTCGACCTGGCGCTCCAGCGCGAGCGCGGGCTCACCCCGATCCAGGAGATCGCGGCGCGGCAGGGGATCCCGCAGCGCTACCTCGAGCAGGTGCTCCTCGCGCTCAAGCGCGCGGGGCTCCTCGGCTCCAAGCGCGGCTCGACCGGCGGCTACCACCTGACGCGGCCGGCGGACGCGATCACCGTCGGCGACGTCCTGCGCGCGGTCGAGGGGCGGAGCGCGCCGTTCTCGGCGCAGCGCCGCGGCGGGCGCGACGGCGGCGGGGGCGACCTCGTGGAGCTGTGGGAGGAGGTCTCGCAGGCGGTCTCCGGGGTCGTGGACCGGCTCACGTTCGGCGAGCTGGCCGCGCGCGCGCGGGAGCGCCGCAGCACCGCGCGCCCGATGTACCACATATGACCCCGGGGCCAAGGCTCGCCGGCTCGGTGCTGGAGGCGATCGGCGGCACCCCGCTGATCCGCCTGAACCGCCTGCCGAAGCCCGGCGGCGCGGCCGTCGCCGCGAAGCTGGAGTCGGTCAACCCGGGCGGCTCGGTGAAGGACCGCATCGCGGCGGCGATGATCGAGGACGCCGAGCAGCGCGGGGTGCTCCGGCCGGGCGCGACGATCGTCGAGCCCACGAGCGGCAACACCGGGATCGGCCTGGCGATGGTGGCCGCGGTCAAGGGCTACCGCCTGATCCTGACGATGCCGGACGACATGAGCGTCGAGCGCCAGCGGCTGCTCGCCCGCTACGGCGCCGAGCTCCAGCTGACGCCGGCCGTCGAGGGCATGAGCGGGGCGGTGTACGCGGCGGAGGAGCTGGCGCGCGAGCACCCCGAGTACTTCATGCCGCAGCAGTTCCAGAACCCGGCGAACCCCGACGTGCACCGGCGCACGACCGCGCTCGAGATCCTGGAGGCCGTCGGCGGCCGGCTCGACGCGTTCGTCGCGGGCGTCGGGACGGGCGGGACGCTCACGGGCGTCGGCGAGGTGCTCAAGCAGAAGGTGGCGGGCGTGCGCGTGATCGCGGTCGAGCCCGCGCGCTCGCCCGTGCTCTCCGGCGGCAAGGCGCACCCGCACGCCATCCAGGGGATCGGGGCGTCGTTCGTGCCGGGCGTGCTGAACCCCGACGTGATCGACCGGATCGTCCAGGTGCGCGACGAGGACGCCCAGGCGTGGGCGCGGCGCCTCGCCCGCGAGGAGGGGCTCCTCGTCGGCGTCTCGGCCGGCGCCGCGGCGTTCGCCGCGTGCGCGGTCGCCGCCGCGCTCGCGCCGGAGCAGCTCGTGGTGACCGTGCTGCCCGACACGGGCGAGCGCTACCTGAGCCAGGGCTGACACCCATCGAACGAACCAGGAGACCGTGATATGCCGGTGACCGTGTACATTCCGACGCCGTTCCGCCGGGCCACGAACAACCGCGACCGGGTGGAGCTCCGGGCGGCGAGCGTCGGCGCGCTGCTCGACGAGCTCGAGCGCGCGCACGCGGGCCTCAGGGGCCTCGTGCGCGCCGAGGGCGGTGACGTGCACCACCACGTCAACATCTACGTGAACAACGAGGCCATCGACGCCCTCCAGGGGCTCCGCACGCCGCTCAAGGACGGCGACGAGGTCGCGATCATCCCGGCGCTCGCCGGCGGCGCGTGCTGACGCCGCGGGAGGCCGAGGCGATCCGTCGCCACGCCGTCGAGGAGTATCCGCGCGAGTCGTGCGGCGTCCTGCTGGTCCGGGGCGGCACCCGGCAGCTCCTCCGGTGCCGGAACGTCCAGGACGAGCTGCACGCGCAGGACCCGGTGCGCCATCCGCGCGACGCGCGGGCCGCGTACTTCATCGACCCCCGCGACCTGCTGCGGATCGGCCGCCTGGAGGGCGAGGGCTTCGCCGTGGCGGTCATCTACCACTCGCACGTCGACGCCGGGGCGTACTTCTCGCCGACGGACCGGCAGCAGGCCCTGCTCGGCGGCGAGCCCATGTACCCGGACGCCACGTACGTCGTGACCTCGGTCGTGACCGGGCGCGCGGCGGCGATGGCGGCGTTCCGCTGGAGCCCGGAGACGCGCGAGTTCGTGCCGGTGGACCAGGCCGCCGCGTCCTCGGACCCGCGCGAGCGCGCGGGCTGCGCGCTCGGCCGGGCCTGGGGGCTCCTGAACCGATTGTTCGTCCCACGGGGGAGACGCGTCCCATGAGCGACTCGAAGCGCCTGTTCGCGGCGGCGACACGTGTGATTCCCGGCGGCGTCAACAGCCCGGTCCGCGCCTTTCGCGGTGTCGGCGGCGAGCCCTTCTTCGTCGCGCGCGGCGCCGGCGCGCGGATCTGGGACGTGGACGGGCACGAGTACCTCGACTTCCTCGGCTCGTGGGGGCCGCTGATCCTCGGCCACGCCGCGCCGGCGGTCGTGGACGCCGTCGTCCGGACGGCGGCGCGCGGGACGAGCTACGGCGCGCCGACGCCGATGGAGGTCGAGATGGCGGAGGCGATCACCGCCGCCTACCCGTCGATCGAGCTGGTGCGGCTGGTCAGCTCGGGCACCGAGGCCGCGATGAGCGCGATCCGGCTCGCGCGCGGCGTCACCGGCCGGTCCGTGCTCGTCAAGTTCGACGGCTGCTACCACGGCCACGCCGACAGCCTGCTCGTGAAGGCCGGCTCGGGCGGCGCGACGTTCTCGATCCCGGACAGCGGCGGCGTCCCCGAGCCGCTCGCCGCGCTGACGCTCACCGCGCCCTTCAACGACCTCGAGGCGGTGACGGCGATCTTCGCCGCGCGCGGGCGCGAGGTCGCTGCCGTGATCGTCGAGCCCGTCGCGGGCAACATGGGCGTCGTCCCGCCGCGGGCCGGCTTCCTCGAGGGCCTGCGCGAGCTCACGCGGGCCCACGGCGCACTCCTGATCTTCGACGAGGTGATCACGGGCTTTCGCGTCGCCTACGGCGGCGCGCAGGAGCGTTACGGGGTGCGCCCCGACCTCACCTGCCTCGGCAAGATCATCGGCGGGGGCCTGCCGGTCGGCGCCTACGGCGGCGCCCGCGAGCTCATGCGGCACGTCGCGCCGCTCGGCGCCGTGTACCAGGCGGGGACGCTCTCGGGCAACCCGCTCGCGGTCGCGGCGGGGCTCGCGACGCTCCGCGAGCTCGCCGACCGGAAGGCGTACCCGCGGCTCGAGGCGCTGGGCGCGGCGCTCGAGCAGGGCCTGCGGCAGGCGGCGGCGCAGGCCGGCGTCGAGCTCTGCGTGAACCGCGTGGGCTCGATGCTCACCGGCTTCTTCTGCGCGCCCCCGGTCGGGGACTACGCCTCGGCGCGGCGCGCGAGCACCAAGCGCTACGCGCGCTTCTTCCACGGCATGCTCGGGCGCGGCGTGTTCCTCGCGCCCTCGCAGTTCGAGGCGGCCTTCGTGTCGCTCGCCCACACCGACGCCGACGTCGCGCAGGCCGCGCGCGCCGCGGCCGAGGCGATGCGCGAAGCGGCCCGGGAGGATTGACTCCGTCGGTGACCGCGTGATAGGGTTCACAAGCATTTTCCAATCCCCCGGAGGGCGATCGATCGTCGATGGGCGCAAAAGCTGGCGTGGGAGCACTCGGCGTGGTGCTCCTGGCCGTTCTGATCTTCGTCGCGGTGTCCTCCTGGAGTCGCCAGCCCGCCGTGGCGCGGCCCTCGGTCCAGCCGATCGACTTCCCCCACGTCGTGCACGTGCAGACGTACAAGATCGACTGCCAGTACTGCCACAGCGACGCGCGGCGCTCGGAGTACGCCGGGCTGCCGTCGGTCGAGCGCTGCATGGGCTGCCACAAGATCACGGGCGCGCAGCTGCCGGAGATCAAGAAGCTCGCCGAGTACTTCGCCAGGAAGGAGCCGATCCCGTGGGTGCGGGTGAACAAGCTGCCGGAGTTCACCTACTTCCCGCACAAGGCCCACGTCCGCGCCAGCGTGAAGTGCCAGACCTGCCACGGGGAAGTCGAGAAGATGACGACGTTCGCGGCCGCGCCGGGACCGCGCCTCGCGAACGATCTGCTGAACCTCGCGGGCTTCCGCCCCGCGCCGCCGCCGCTGACGATGGGCTGGTGCGTCGACTGTCACCGCGAGCAGAACGCGCGCGAGGACAAGAAGGCGCCGCTCGACTGCGTCGCGTGCCACCACTGAGCGCGCGGCGGCGGCGATGAACCGGCGCGACTTCTTCAAGATCGTCGGCGCGACCGGCGCGGCCGCCGCGACCGCGGGCTGCCAGGGCGCGGGCGAGCACATCCTGCCGCTCGTCGTGCCGAACGAGCAGCTCGTCCCGGGCGTCGCGTCGTGGTTCGCGACCGTGTGCCGCGAGTGTCCCGCGGGCTGCGGCGTGCTCGCGCGGAATCGCGACGGCCGCGTCGTGAAGCTCGAGGGCAACCCCGACCACCCCGTGAACGCCGGGGCGCTCTGCATCCGCGGCCAGGCGGCGCTGCAGGGGCTCTACCACCCCGACCGCTTCGCCGGCCCGCTGGTGCGCGCGGGCGGCGGCCTCACGCCCGCGACGTGGGAGAACGCGCAGAAGCTCGTCGTGGAGCGGCTCGCGGCCCTGCGCGGCGCCGGGAAGGGGCGGGCGGTCGCGCTCGTCACGCAGCTCGAGCAGGGGAGCCTCGGGGTGCTCGCCGACCGGTGGACGCAGGCGCTCGGCGCGCGCCCGCACGTGACGCTCGAGCCGTTCGCCTACGAGGCGATCCGCGCGGCGAGCCGGATCACCTTCGGCCGCGACGCGATCCCGTACTACGCCCTGGAGGAGGCGCAGGTCGTCGTCTCCTTCGGCGCCGACTTCGTCGAGACGTGGCTCTCGACGGTCGGCTACACGCGGGCGTTCGCGCGCATGCACGCGTTCCGCGACGGGCGCGCGGGCACGTTCATCCACGTCGAGCCGCGCCAGTCGCTGACCGCGTCGAACGCCGACGAGTGGGTGCGGAACGCGCCCGGCACGGAGGGGATGGTCGCGCTCGCGGTGCTCAGGCTGATGCTCGAGGAGGGGCTCGGGGACCGCCGGTTCGCCGACGCGGTGGCGCGGGTGGACGTGAAGCAGGTCGCCGAGCGGAGCGGCGTCGCCGAGGCAACCCTCCGGCACCTGGCCCGGGCCTTCGGCCACGCGCGGCCGGGTCTCGCGATCGGCGGCGGCGTCGCGGTGAGCGGGACCAACGCGACCGAGACGCAGGTCGCGATCAACCTGCTGAACGCCGCGGCCGGCAACGTGGGCCGCACCGTGCGGTTCGGGCCCGACTCCGCCTACGGCCGGGTGACGCCGTACGCGGAGGTCGCGCAGCTCGTCCAGGCCATGCAGCGGGGCGAGATCGAGGTGCTGCTGCTCGGCCAGGGCGTGAACCCCGTCCACGCGCTCCCCGCCGGCCTCGGATTCGCCGAGGCGGCGCGCAGGGTCGGGCTCGTGGTGAGCCTCGCCACGCAGCCGGACGAGACGACGGCCCTCGCGCACGTGATCCTGCCGGACACGCACTGGCTCGAGGCGTGGGGCGACTACGCGCCGCGCGAGGGCGTGACGGGGCTGCTCCAGCCGACGATGTCGCCCGTGCGCGACGCGCGGCCGCTGGGCGACGTGCTCCTCGCGGTCGGCCGGGCGGTCCTCGGCAGCGAGGAGGGCAAGGGGCCGCTGCCGTGGGCGTCGTTCGAGCAGTACCTCAAGGCCGCCTGGGAGCCGGTGGTGCGCGGCCAGTGGGCGGCCGCGCTCCGGCAGGGCGGCGTGTGGCGCGACGTCGCGCCGGCGGCCGTCCAGGCCACGGCGGGCCCGCTGGCGGCGGGCGCCGCCGCGCTCGAGGGCGACGCCGGCGGGTTCGCGCTGCTCGCGTACCCGTCGCTGCGCTTCTACGACGGCCGCGGCGCGAGCCGCGCGTGGCTCCAGGAAGCGCCCGACACGATGACCCAGGCGGTGTGGGACGCGTGGGTGGAGGTCCCGGCGGAGGCGGCGGCCCGGCTCGGCGTCGCCACGGGCGACGTCGTCCGCGTCAGCTCGCCGCACGGCGCGCTCGAGCTGCCCGCCTACGTGTCGGCGACGCTCCACCCGCAGGCGGTCGCGATCCCGCTCGGGCACCGCTACGCGCCGTACCACGTGCCGCGCTACGTCGCGGCGGCGCCGACCGCGATGAGCCCGGCGGCGCTCCTCGGGCCGGCGACGGACGCGGCGTCGGGCGGCGCGGCGTGGCTCGGGGTGCGCGTGACGCTCGCCCGGACCGGCGCGCGGCGCCCGCTCGCGATCCTCCAGGCGACGCACGACCAGGACCACCGCGAGCTCGCGCAGCACGTGGACCTGCGCGCCGCACGCGAGCAGGCGCTGCGCGGCCGCGCCGGGCGGCACGAGACGATCAGCATGTACGCGGATCAGGTCTACCCGGGCTACCACTGGGGCCTGGCGATCGACGTGGACGCGTGCGTCGGCTGCCAGGCGTGCGTCGTCGCGTGCCAGGCCGAGAACAACGTGGCGGTGACGGGCAAGGCGTCGGCCGCCTACGGACGCCAGCTCCACTGGATCCGCATCGAGCGCTGGGCCGAGGGGCCGGCGGCGCACCCGACCAACACGTTCCTGCCGATGCTCTGCCAGCACTGCGAGGTCGCGCCGTGCGAGCCCGTGTGCCCTGTCTTCGCCGCGTACCGGACCGAGGAGGGCCTGAACGGGCAGGTCTACAACCGCTGCGTCGGCACGCGCTACTGCGGCAACAACTGCCCGTACCACGTGCGGCGGTTCAACTGGTTCCAGTACGAGTTTCCCGCCCCGCTCGAGGTGCAGCTCAACCCGGACGTCACCGTGCGCCAGCTCGGCATCATGGAGAAGTGCACGATGTGCATCCAGCGCATCATCGCCGGCAAGGACCACGCCCGCGACGCGAAGCGGACCGTGCGGGACGGGGACATCCTCACGGCGTGCCAGCAGACGTGCCCGACGCGGGCGATCACGTTCGGCAACCTCACGGACGACACGAGCGCGGTGACCGGTCTCCGGCACTCGCCGCGCGCGTACACGGTGCTCGAGGAGCTGGGGACGCGGCCCGGCGTGACCTACCTCAAGAAGGTCGTCCGGGAGCACGCCTGAGGCGATGAGCGACCAGCCGACCGGCACCCCGACCTTCGCCGACGTCAACCGCGACGTGCTGCGCACGCTCGAGCCGCCGGGCCACCGCTACTTCGCCTGGATGTCCGTTGTCGCCCTGATCCTGGCGGGCGGCATCCTGTTCTGGACGGGCCAGGTCTGGTGGGGCATCGGGATGGCGGGCAAGCGCGTCCCGCAGATGTGGGCGCTCTACATCACGACGTTCGTGTTCTGGATCGGCATCGGGCACGCCGGCACGCTGATCTCGGCCGTGCTCTACCTCTTCCGCGCGCGCTGGCGGACCTCCATCTACCGCGCGGCGGAGGCGATGACGATCTTCGCGGTCCTGACCGCCGGCCTCTTCCCGCTGATCCACGCCGGGCGCATGTGGTTCGCCTACTTCCTGCTGCCGTACCCGAACCAACGTTACCTCTGGCCGAACTTCCGCTCGCCGCTCGTCTGGGACGTGTTCGCGATCTCGACGTACCTCAGCATCAGCACGGTCTTCTTCATCGTCGGCCTCGTGCCCGACATCGCCGCGCTCCGCGACGCCTCCACGGGCTGGCGCCGGCGCATCTACGCGCTGCTCGCCCTCGGCTGGGAGGGCTCGGACAACCAGTGGCGGCACTACCGGCGCGCGTACGGCCTCTTCGCCGCCCTCGCGACCCCGCTGGTGCTGTCGGTGCACAGCGTCGTGTCCTGGGACTTCGCGATGGCGCTCGTCCCGGGCTGGCACTCGACGCTGTTCGCGCCGTTCTTCGTCGACGGCGCGATCTTCTCGGGCTTCGCGATGGTCGCCGTGCTCGTGCTCCCGATGCGC
Source organism: Candidatus Rokubacteria bacterium RIFCSPLOWO2_02_FULL_73_56 (assembly GCA_001788495.1). GTDB lineage: Bacteria > Methylomirabilota > Methylomirabilia > Rokubacteriales > CSP1-6 > GWA2-73-35. Next base: position 135,655 of record MGCF01000132.1, on the reverse strand, counting down.
CACTTCTTCGGGCTCCACGCCTACATCCGGGACAAGCACCTGGACGCGATGTCCAAGCTCATCCTGGTGACGAGCCTGGTCCTGACCTACTTCTACCTCTCGGAGATCTTCACGGCGCTCTACAGCGGCGACCACTTCGAGAAGGCGTCCCTGTTCTGGAAGGTGACCAGGACCTACGCGTGGGCGCTCTGGCTCATGTACTTCTGCAACTGCATCGCCCCGCTGATCTTCTTCGTGAAGAAGGCGCGGACGCACCCGGTCGTCATCTACGTCGTCTCGATCCTCGTGCTGATCGGGATGTGGTTCGAGCGCTTCAACATCATCGTCCCCTCGCTGGCCCACGGCTTCTACCCCTACACCTGGGGCATCTTCGTGCCGTCGCCGACGGACACGGGGATCGTGATCGGCAGCTTCGCCTGGTTCTTCCTGCTGTTCCTCGGGTTCATCAAGCTGATGCCCTCGCTCTCGATCGTCGAGGTGAAGGAGACCCTCCCGCCGCCGATGAGGGACACGCGCCATGGCGCCCACCACTGAGACGATCGTGGGCGTGTTCGCCCACGTCGACACCACGGTGCGCGCCCTCGAGGAGCTGAAGGCGAAGGGCTATCACGACCTCACGGTGTACACGCCGGTCCCCGTGCACGAGATCGAGGACGTGGTGGAGCGTGACCGGCCGGTGAGCCGCGTGCGCCTGTTCACGCTGCTCGGCGGCCTCACCGGGGCGTTCTCGGGCTTCATGCTGACGATCTGGTCGGCGATGCAGTGGAACCTGGTCACCGGCGGCAAGCCGATCGCCTCGCTCCCGCCGTTCGTCGTCATCGCGTTCGAGCTGACGATCCTCTTCGGCGGCATCGCGACCCTGATCGGCATGGTGGTCCTCGGCCGCCTGCCGAAGTTTCGTCCCTCGCCGGGCTTCGACCCCCGCTTCACGCGGGACCGGTTCGGCGTGGCCGTCCACTGCGCGCCCGACCGCGGCGGGTCCGTGCGCGAGATCCTGGGGGCCGCCGGCGCGGAGGAAGTGAAGGCGGTATGAAGTACGTCTTCGTCCTCGCGCTGCTGATCGTCGTCGGCTCCGCCGGGCTGATGGGCGTCGCGCTGGTCGTGCGATTCAACGACAACATGACGCAGACGCCGCGGGTCATGCCCGGCGAGCGCGTGTTCCCCATGCCGTCCGGCGTGGTGCCGCGGGGCGGCGAGCTCGTGATCCCGAAGGAGCAGCGCGAGCTGGCGGCGAAGGCGCCGAACCCGGTGAAGGGGACGGCCGACTCGATCGCGATCGGGCGCGACCGCTTCGCGACGTTCTGCGCGCCCTGCCACGGCCCCGAGGCCACGGGCGGCGTGACGGGGCCCGTCGCCACGAAGTTCATCCCGCCCCCGGACCTCACGAACGCCGAGCTCCAGAAGGCCCGGACGGACGGCTACTGGCACAGCTACATCGTCGTGGGCGGCGCGGTGATGCCGGCCTACGGCGAGGCGCTGTCATCCGAAGAGGCGTGGCACATCGTGAACTTCCTCCGCTCGCTGGCACGCAAGTGACCCTGGTCTGGACCCTCGTCGCGGCGATCGGCGCCGTCACCTTCGCCGTCGGCCTGGCCTCGGAGGACGCCGCGCACGTCTGGGCCATCTACCTCGTGAACGTCGTGTTCTGGTCCGGGCTGGCCGCGACGGGCCCCGCGATCGCCGCGATGATGCAGCTCACCGAGGCGCGGTGGTCGCCGGGCGTGCGGCGGATCGCGCTCACGACGTCCGGCTTCCTGCCCGTGTCGTTCGTCCTGCTCGCGGTGCTCTACGCGGGGCGCGCGGCGCTCTACCACTGGGAGACCGCGCCGGTGCCCGCGAAGGCGGCGTGGCTCAACACGCCGTTCTTCTGGCTGCGGACGCTCGGCGGCGCCGCGCTGCTGTTCGGCGTCTGCCTGGCCTTCGTGAGCGCGCTCCTGCGCGACACGGTGCCGCCGGACGACCCCGGCGTGCGGCGGAGGCGCAACCGCCTCGCGGTCGTCCTGCTCATGCTCTGGGTCGTCGTCGTGTCGCTCTGGGGCTTCGACCTGGTCATGTCGATCGACCCGACGTGGTACAGCGGACTCTTCGGCGGCTACTTCGTGGTGAGCACGCTCTACACGACGTTCTGCCTGCTGGCGATCCTGACGGTGCGCGCCAACGCGCGCGGCCAGGCGTCGATCCCGCCCGCGGCGATCCAGGACGTCGCGAAGCTGCAGTTCGCGCTGGCGGTGATGTGGATGTACTTCTTCTGGTCGCAGTACCTCGTGATCTGGTACGGCAACGTCCCGGTCGAGACCCGGTTCTTCGTCCAGCGCTTCTTCGTGCAGCCCTGGAACGCGGTCGCGTGGGTCGTGTTCACGGTCGGCTGGCTGATCCCGTTCGTGTACCTGCTCAAGCGGCTGACGGGCCGCCCGCCGCGGCGGCACACGCCGCTGGTCGTGGTGGCGCTGTTCGGCCTGTTCGCGATCTTCCTCGAGCGCGTCTTCGTCGTGTTCCCGGCGGTCAGCGGCGATCTCGGGCTGCCCGTCGGCGCGAGCGACGTGCTGATCACGGCGGGCTTCCTCGCGCTCTTCATCCTGAGCCGGCGCTGGTTCTTCAGCCGCTACCGTCCCGTCCTCAACCTCCCGCACACCGGGCAGCATTAATCGAGTGGGGGGCCCCGAGATGGCCCCCGGGACCACGCGCCGGGGGTAGAGTAGCGGCATGCTGACCGTCGAGGAGGCGCTCACCGCGATCCTCTCGCGCGTCCGCCCGCTCGGGACCGAGCGGGTGGAGCTCCTGGCCGCGCTCGGCCGCGTCCTGGCCGAGCCGATCGTCTCGCGCCGGGTGATCCCGCCGTGGCCGAACTCCTCGATGGACGGCTACGCGCTGCGCGCGGAGGATACGCGCGCCGACGGCGCCGGGCTCCGCGTGGTGGGCCGCGTCACGGCCGGCTCGCTCCCCCCGCGCGCCCTCGGGGCGGGCGAGGCGATGCGCATCTTCACGGGCGCGCCGCTGCCCGACGGCGCCGACGCGGTGGTGCCGCAGGAGGACGTGACGCTGGAGGGCGAGTGCGTGCGGATCCCCGGACGCGTGGCGCGCGGCGCCTGCGTGCGCCCGATCGGCGAGGACGTGCGCGCCGGTGACCTCGTGCTCGAGCCCGGCCACGGCCTCGGTGCCGCCGAGATCGGCCTCCTGGGCACCCTCGGCTACGCGCGCGTGGCGGTGGGCCGGCGGCCGCGCGTCGCGATCCTGTCCACCGGCGACGAGCTCGCCGAGCTCGGCACCGAGCCGGGCCCGGGGCAGATCCCGAACACGAACAGCTACGCGCTGATGGCGCAGGTGCTGGAGGCGGGCGGGGAGCCCGTGAACCTCGGCGTGGCGCCCGATCGCCTGGAGGCGATCGAGGCACGCGTGCGCGCCGCCGGCGCCGCGGACGTGCTCGTCTCGTCGGCGGGCGTCTCGGTCGGCGAGCTCGACCTCGTGCGCGAGGCGCTCACGCGCGCCGGCGCCACGCTCCACCTCTGGCAGGTCTCGATGCGGCCGGGCAAGCCGGTCACGTTCGGCTCGCTCGGCGGGCGGCTGGTCTTCGGCCTGCCCGGCAACCCGGTGTCCGCGATGGTCACGTTCGAGCTGTTCGTCCGCCCCGCGATCATGCGGCTGGCGGGCGCGCGCTCGTTCGAGCGCCCGCGCGTCCGCGCCCACGCGCTCGCGCCGATCGCCAACCCGGGCACGCGCCGCGGCTACCTGCGCGTGACGCTGCACCCGGACGCCGGGGGCTGGGGCGCGCGCCTGACGGGCGGGCAGGGCTCGGCGATCCTGCGCTCGATGGTCGCGGCCGACGGTCTCGCCGTCGTCCCGGGCGACACGCGCGTGCCCGCCGGCGGCGAGCTCGAGGTGATCCTGCTGCGCCCGCTCCCGCCTGGGGCGCGCTGAGCCGGGGCCGCGGTTGACTTCGTTTTCGGGCGCGTGCTACGGTCGGCGCGGATGAATCGCGCCCTCGGTGTGGCGGCCGTGCTGGCTCTGCTCGCGAGCGGCTGCGCGAGCCGCGGCACGGTCAGTCGTCTCGCGGCCGATGTCGAGCGGCTTCGCACCGACCTGACCGCGCTTCGCGCCTCCCAGGAGACCACCGCGCGCGACGTGACGCGCGCGCGGAACGACCTCGCCGGGCTGGACGCCCGCCTGGCCGACACCCGGGCCGGCGTGCGGACCGCCGGCGAGGAGATCGTCACGCTGAGCCGGCGGCTCCAGGCCGCGGAGGCGGCGATCGGCGAGGCGCGCGCGCGCGTGCAGGCGCTCGTGACGCCCCCCGCGCCGGCCGCGCCGCGGCCCGCGCCGGCCCCCGAGCGCTCCCGCCGCGAGCCGCCCGCGGCGCGGCTGGCGGGGCCGGAGCAGGCGTACGCCGCCGCGCTGGCCGCGTTCCGGGCGCGGGAGCATGGCCAGGCCGTGCTGGACCTCCTCGATTTCCTCGCGAAGTATCCCAGGCACCCGCTCGCCGCGAACGCGCAGTACTGGATCGGCGAGGCGTACTACGTGCAGCACGACTACCGCCAGGCGCTCGTCGAGTTCGAGCGGGTGCTCGAGCACGGCGAGGGCAAGGCGGCCGACGCGCTCCTGAAGATCGGTCTCTGCTACCTGAACCTCCGCGACGCCCGGCGCGCCCACCAGGCCTGGATGCGCGTGCTCAGCGAGTACCCCCGCGCCGAGGCCGCCGGGAAGGCCCGCGTCTTCCTGCGCACCCACGCCGCCCGCCGCCGCTGAGGCGGCAGCACCGTATCCATTCGGATTCTTTGAGGGGGGCGCCCCCTCCGGTATACTGCAAGTCCCGCTGCACCCGTCGCAACGATGAACCGTCTCGAGCCAGGCGATCCCGGCTATCCGGCGCTCCTCGCCGCCGTGCCCGCACGGCCCGCGCTCGACGTGCGCGGCACGCTCACCGCGGACGACGCGCTCGCGGTCGCGATCGTGGGCGCGCGGCGGGCGACGCCGTACGGCGTGGCCGTCGCCGAGCGGCTCGCCGCGGATCTCGCGGCGCGCGGCGTGACGATCGTGAGCGGGCTCGCGCGCGGCATCGACACGGCGGCCCACCGCGGCGCGCTCGCGGCGGGCGGCCGGACGCTCGCCGTGCTCGGCTCGGGCATCGACGTGGTCTACCCGTCCGAGAACCGCGCGCTCGCGCGCGCGATCGAGCGGCAGGGCGCCCTGCTCTCGCAGTTCGCGGCCGGCGCGCCGGGGCTGCCCGGGCACTTCCCGGCGCGGAACCGGACGATCGCGGGGCTCGCCCTGGGCGTCGTCGTGGTCGAGGCGGCCGAGCGCAGCGGGGCCCTCATCACGGCCGGCTTCGCGGGCGATCTCGGCCGCGAAGTGTTCGCAGTTCCAGGCCGAATCACCTCCGCGGCGAGCGCCGGGGCGCACAGGCTGATTCAGGACGGTGCTAAACTGGTCACGTGTTGGCAGGACGTCGTGCAAGAATTGCCGGAACAATGGAGACGCGCGCTCCGCGCGGCGACGACGACGGACGGGCCCGCGGGGCCCGGCCCTCGGGGGGACGAGGCACGCATGCTGGACGTGCTGGCGCCGGACGAGCCGCAGCACATCGAGCGGCTGATCGCCCGCGGCGGGCTCGACGCGGGCCGCGCGGCGGCGGCCCTCGTGGCGCTGGAGCTCGCGGGGCTCGCGCGCCAGCTCGCGGGGCAGCGCTGGGTGCGGAGCGTCCCGCAGGCGGGGAGAGGGTAGTGGCGAAGCGCTCGCTGGTGGTGGTCGAGTCCCCGACGAAGGTGAAGACGATCCAGAAGTATCTGGACTCGGGCTTCATCGTGAAGGCGTCGATGGGACACGTGCGCGACCTGCCGAAGTCGCAGCTCGGCGTGGACCCGAAGAAGAACTTCAAGCCGAAGTACGTCGTCGCGCCGGCGAAGAAGAAGGTCCTGGACGAGCTGAAGAAGGCGGCCGCGAAGGCCGACGCGCTGTACGTCGCGACGGACCCGGACCGCGAGGGCGAGGCGATCGGCTGGCACCTCGCGCAGGAGCTCGCCGTCGACCGCAAGAAGGTCTACCGGGTCACGTTCAACGAGATCACCGAGCGGGCCGTCCGGGCCGCGTTCGTTCGCCCCGGCAAGATCGACCTCAAGAAGGTCGACGCGCAGCAGGCGCGGCGCGTCCTCGACCGGCTCGTCGGCTACAGCCTCTCGCCGCTCCTCTGGGAGAAGGTCCAGCGCGGGCTCTCCGCCGGCCGCGTCCAGTCGGTGGCCGTGCGCATCATCGTCGACCGCGAGCGCGAGATCCAGGCGTTCGTGCCGGTCGAGTACTGGTCGCTGCACGCCCGCCTGGCGGGCGCGCAGCCCCCGGAGTTCGTCGTGACGCTGAAGGAGGTCGCGGGCGCGAAGGCCTCGCTCGGCGACGAGGCGGCGACGCGCGCGCTGATGGCGTCGGTGGAGGGCGCGCGCTTCGTCGTCCGCTCCGTCACGCGCGGGGAGCGCAAGCGCAACCCGGCGCCGCCGTTCATCACCTCGACGCTGCAGCAGGAGGCGGGGCGCAAGCTCGGCTTCACGGCGAAGAAGACGATGACGGTCGCCCAGCAGCTCTACGAGGGCATCGACCTCGGGGCCGAGGGGGCCGAGGGCGTGATCACCTACATGCGCACGGACTCGGTCCGCGTCGCGCGCGAGGCCCAGGACGAGGCGCGCGGCTGGATCGTCGCGCGGCTCGGGCCCGAGTACGTGCCGGGGACGCCGCCGGCGTACCGCTCGCGCGGCAGCGCGCAGGAGGCGCACGAGGCGATCCGGCCCTCGGAGGTCCGCCACGACCCGCGGGCGGTCGCGCGCTTCCTCACGAAGGACCAGCTCGCGCTGTACCGGCTGATCTGGGAGCGCTTCGTGGCGAGCCAGATGATGCCCGCCGTGTACGACACGGTCGCCGCCGACGTCGAGGCCGGGCCGTGCCTGTTCCGCGCCCTGGGCTCGACGCTGCGCTTCAAGGGCTTCACGGCGGTCTACGAGGAGAGCCGCGAGGACGACGCGCCGCCGGCCGACGAGGAGCCGGAGGGCGCGATCCCTCCGCTGGCGCCGGGCGAGACGCTGCGCCTGCTCGGGCTCGACCCGAAGCAGCACTTCACCCAGCCGCCCCCGCGCTACACGGAGGCCTCGCTCATCAAGGTCCTCGAGGAGCTCGGCATCGGCCGCCCGTCCACCTACGCCTCGATCCTCGGCACGATCATCAACGACCGGGGCTACGTGCACCGGGAGCGCCGCACCCTCATCCCGACCGAGCTCGGGATGACCGTCACGGACCGGCTCCGCCCGTTCTTCCCCGAGATCATGGACGTCGAGTTCACCGCCCAGATGGAGAACTCGCTCGACGCGATCGAGGAGGGCAAGCGCGAGTGGGTGCAGACCGTGCGCGAGTTCTACGAGCCCTTCAAGGTGGATCTCGCGCGGGCCCGCAAGAACATGGTCAACGAGAAGGCCGGCGAGGAGATCGGCGAGGCGTGTCCGGAGTGCGGCGAGCCGCTGCGCGAGCGGCGCGGCCGCTTCGGCAAGTTCATCGCCTGCTCGGCGTACCCCGACTGCAAGTACAAGCGCAACCTGCCGGGGCAGGAGCGGGCCGAGGACCAGCCGACCGACGAGACGTGCCCGACGTGCGGCAAGCCGATGGTCATCAAGCACGGCCGCTTCGGCAAGTTCATCGCCTGCTCCGGGTACCCCGAGTGCCGGACGACCAAGCCGGTGACGCTCGGCATCGCGTGCCCCGAGCCCGGGTGCACGGGCCAGCTCGTCGAGCGGCGCTCCAGGCGCGGGCGGACGTTCTACGGCTGCTCCGCGTACCCGGACTGCACGTTCGTCCTGTGGCAGCGCCCCGTCGCGACGCCGTGCCCCACGTGCGGCGCGGCCTTCCTCACGGAGCGCGCGGCGCGGGGCCGCGTCACGCAGCGGTGCGCGCGCCAGGGCTGCGACTTCGAGCGGGAGGCCGAGCTCCCGGTGGCATGAGCGACCGGCTGGCCGCGTTCCTCAGGCACCTCTCGCTGGAGAAAGACGCCTCGCCGCATACCCTCCGGGGCTACCGGACCGACCTCGTCGAGTTCCAGGGGTTCGTCGGCCCCGCGCGGCGCCTCGAGGACGTGGACGCGCGCACGGTGCGCGCTTTCCTGGCGCACCTGCACGGCCGCGGCCTCGACCCGGCCTCGGTCGCGCGCAAGCTCGCGGCGCTGCGGAGCTGGTTTCGCTTCCTCGTGCGCCGCGGGGTGCTGGCGCGGAACGTCGCGCGCGAGGTCCGGGGCCCGCGCCTGCCGCGCAAGCTCGTCTCGTTCCTGCCGATCGACGAGGCCACGACCCTCGTGGAGGGCCGTGCGGTGGGCGGGGCCCAGCGGGCGCGGGACATCGCGATCCTGGAGCTGCTCTACGCCTCGGGGCTGCGCGTCGCCGAGCTGGCGGCGCTCGACGTGGCCGACGTGGACCTGACCGAGCGGACGGTGCGCGTCCTCGGCAAGGGGCGGAAGGAGCGGATCGTCCCGTTCGGCGCCAAGGCGGCGCGCGCGCTCGACGCCGCCCTCGGGCCGCGGGCGCGGGCGCGCGGCCCGCTCTGGCGCAACCGCCGCGGCGGCCGGCTCACGGCCCGCGCGATCCACGCGATCGTCCGCCGGTGCGCGCGGGCGGCCGGGATCGCGCAGCCCGTGAGCCCGCACACGCTGCGCCACACCTTCGCCACGCACCTGCTCGACGCGGGCGCCGACCTCCGGGTGATCCAGGAGTTCCTGGGCCACAGCCGCCTGTCCACCACCCAGCGCTACACCCACGTGGGCGCCGACCAGCTCATGCGCGTCTACGACGCCGCCCACCCGCGCGCCCGCGCGCGCGCCTGAGCCGGGCATGGCCGCCGGGCCCGACGTCCACGCCACCACCATCGTCTCGGTGCGCCACCGGGCCCAGGTCGCGCTCGCCGGCGACGGGCAGGTCTCGATCGGCGCGACGATCGTCAAGGCCGGGGCGCGGAAGGTCCGCAAGCTCTACCACGACCGGATCCTCGCGGGCTTCGCCGGCACCGCGGCGGACGCCTTCACCCTGTTCGCCCGCTTCGAGGGCAAGCTCGACGAGCACCGCGGCAACCTGGCGCGCGCCGCGGTCGAGCTGGCCAAGGACTGGCGGCAGGACCGCGTGCTCCGGCGCCTCGAGGCGCTGCTCGCGGTCGCCGACCGCGAGCAGTCCTTCATCCTCTCGGGCACGGGGGACGTGATCGAGCCGGACGACGGCCTGATCGGCATCGGCTCGGGCGGGCCGTACGCGCTCGCCGCGGCCCGCGCGCTGGTCGCCCACTCCGACCTCGACGCCAGGGCGATCGCCACCGAGGCGATGCGCGTGGCCGCGTCCATCTGCGTCTACACGAACGAGCACGTGACCGTGGAGGTGCTGTGAGCGCCGACGGCCTCGCGCTCACGCCGGTCCAGATCGTCGCCGAGCTCGACCGGTACATCGTGGGACAGGAGCGGGCGAAGCGGGCGGTGGCCGTGGCGCTCCGCAACCGCTGGCGGCGGCAGAACCTGCCCGCCGAGCTGCGCGACGAGGTGGCGCCGAAGAACATCATCATGATCGGGCCGACGGGCGTCGGGAAGACCGAGGTCGCGCGGCGGCTCGCGAAGCTCGCCCAGGCGCCCTTCCTGAAGGTCGAGGCCTCCAAGTACACCGAGATCGGCTACGTCGGGCGCGACGTCGAGTCGATGATCCGGGACCTCACCGAGCTCTCGGTGACCATGGTCAAGGCCGAGATGACCGCGCGGGTCCAGGAGAAGGCCGAGCAGCTCGCCGAGGAGCGCCTGCTCGAGCTCCTGCTGCCGCGCCGCCCGCAGGAGCCGTTCTCGAGCGGCTCGCTCGAGCAGGTCACGCCCGACGCGCCGTGGGAGGCGACCAAGGAGAAGCTCCGCGCGCAGCTCCGCGCGGGCCGGCTCGACGAGCGGTCCGTGGAGCTCGAGACGCAGCAGCAGGCGACGCCGATGATCGAGGTGCTCTCGGGCCAGGGCCTGGAGGAGATGGGCCTCAACCTCCGCGACATGCTCTCGAACGTCCTGCCGACGCGGACCAGGCGGCGGCGGGTGCGCGTGGCGGAGGCGCGGCGCCTCCTGGCGCAGGAGGAGGCACAGAAGCTGATCGACATGGACGAGGTGGTCGCCCAGGCCGTCCGGCGCGCCGAGGACTCCGGCATCGTGTTCCTCGACGAGCTGGACAAGATCGCGGGGCGGGAGGGGGCCCACGGCCCCGACGTCTCGCGGGAGGGCGTCCAGCGCGACCTGCTGCCGATCGTCGAGGGCTCGGCGGTGCACACGAAGTACGGGATCGTGCGGACCGACCACATCCTGTTCATCGCCGCCGGCGCCTTCCATGTCGCCAAGCCCGCGGACCTCATCCCGGAGCTGCAGGGACGGTTCCCGATCCGTGTCGAGCTGGACCCCTTGACGCGGGAGGATTTCGTCCGCATCCTGACGGAGCCCCAGAACGCCCTGATCACGCAGTACGTGGAGCTCCTGAAGACGGAGCGCGTCGCGCTCAGGTTCGCGCCCGAGGCGATCGACGCGATCGCGGAGATCGCGATGAAGGTGAACGCGAGCACCGAGAACATCGGGGCGCGGCGGCTCTACACGGTCATGGAGAAGCTCCTGGAGGAGGTCTCGTTCGACGCGCCCGACATGCCGGGCAAGGAGCTGGTGATCGACGCCGGCTACGTCGAGGCGCGGCTGGCGGAGATCACGCGGGACCAGGACCTGTCGAGGTATATCCTGTGAACCCCGCGAACGACGTGAAGCGGGCCGAGATCCTGCTGGAGGCGCTCCCGTACATCCGGGAGTTCCGCGGCAAGACGATCGTCATCAAGTACGGCGGCGCCGCGATGGAGCGCGCGGACCTCAAGGAGCCGTTCGCGCTCGACGTGATCCTGCTCCGCTTCGTCGGGATCAAGCCCGTGATCGTCCACGGCGGCGGGCCCCAGATCGGCGCGCTCATGAAGCGGCTCGGCAAGGAGCCGCGGTTCGTCGGCGGCATGCGGGTGACCGACGAGGAGACGGTCGAGATCGTCGAGATGGTGCTGGTCGGCAAGATCAACAAGGAGATCGTCGCCCTGCTCAACCACCACGGCGGCAAGGCGGTCGGGCTCTCGGGCAAGGACGCGCACCTCTTACGGGCGCGTCGCCGGCCGCACCGCCTGCCGGGCGGCGAGGAGGTGGACATCGGCCTCGTCGGCGAGGTGGAGGCCGTCAACACCGAGCCGATCCGGCTGCTGGAGGACGCGGGGTTCATCACCGTGATCGCCCCGGTCGGCGTGGGGGCGAGCGGCGAGACCTACAACATCAACGCGGACCTGGTCGCGGGCCAGGTGGCGGCGGCGCTGGGCGCCGAGAAGCTGATCCACCTGACCGACGTGCAGGGGATCCGCGACCGCGAGGGGCGGCTGATCAGCACGCTCTCGCGCAAGGACGCCGAGCGGCTCATGGGCGAGGGCGTGATCGACGGGGGGATGCTGCCGAAGGTCGAGTCCTCCCTCCGGGCGCTCGAGGGCGGCACCGCGAAGGCGCACATCATCGACGGGCGGGTGCCGCACGCGATCCTCCTGGAGCTGTTCACGCGCGCGGGCATCGGCACCGAGATCGTCCTGTAGGAGAGGACCAGGCCATGGACACCAGGGAGCTGCTCGAGTGGTCGGCGCGGTACCACACGCCCAACTACGGCCGGACGCCGATCTGCCTGGTGCGCGGCGATGGCATGCGCGTGTGGGACAGCGACGGGCGCGAGTACCTCGACTTCGCCGCCGGCATCGCCGTGGTCGGGCTCGGGCACTGCCACCCGCGCGTGACCGGGGCGATCCGCGAGGCGGCGGCGACGCTGCTGCACGTCTCCAACCTCTACCACACGGCGCCGCAGATCCACCTGGCGAAGCTGCTGTGCGAGCACTCCTTCGCCGACCGGGTGTTCTTCTGCAACTCGGGCGCCGAGGCGAACGAGGCGGCGATCAAGCTGGCCCGCAAGTACGCCAAGGAGCGCTTCGCGTCGGACCGGTACGAGGTCATCGCGACGCGGAACTCCTTCCACGGCCGCACGCTCGCCACGGTCACGGCCACGGGCCAGGAGAAGTACCAGCACGGCTTCGAGCCGCTCGTGCCGGGGTTCAAGCACGTGCCCTACAACGACCTCCGGGCGATGGAGCGCGCGATCGACAGCCGGACCGCCGCGATCCTCGTCGAGCCGATCCAGGGCGAGGGCGGCGTGAACGTGCCGGACGACGACTACCTGCCGGGGCTCCGCAAGCTCTGCGACGAGTCGGGGGCGCTCCTGATCCTCGACGAGGTGCAGACCGGCGTCGGCCGCACCGGCAGGCTCTGGGCGTACGAGCACGCGGGGATCGAGCCGGACGTGATGACGCTCGCCAAGGCGCTGGCCAACGGCGTGCCGATGGGCGCGATGCTGGCGCGCGAGGACGTGGCCCGCGCGCTGACGCCGGGCTCGCACGCCTCCACGTTCGGCGGCACGCCCTTCGTCGCCTCGGTGGCGCTCGCCACGCTGACGACCGTGCTCGACGAGAAGATCCCCGAGCGCGCCGCCCGCGTGGGCCGGCACCTCGTGGAGGGCCTGCGTGCGCTCCGCGCGGGCGCGCCGGCGGTGCGGGAGATCCGCGGCCGGGGCCTCCTCATCGGGATCGAGCTCGACCGCCCGGCCGGCCCGGTCGTGGACCGCTGCCGGGAGGCCGGGCTCCTGGCGCTGACCGCTGGCGAGCGCGTGCTGCGGCTGGCGCCGCCGCTCATCGTCGAGCCGGCGGACTGCGACCGCGCCCTCGGCATCCTCGCGACCGCGCTCGGGGGCGCCGCGTGACGCGCGGCTTCCTCTCGTCGGCGGACCTGACGCGCGAGGCGGCCGTCGGGCTCTTCGCGCTCGCCGCGGAGCTCAAGCAGCGCTGGAAGGCGGGCCGACGCACCGCGCCGCTGGCGGGCAAGACGTTCGCGCTGATCTTCGAGAAGCCGTCGCTCCGCACCCGCGTGACGTTCGAGGTCGGCCTCATCCAGCTGGGCGGCGGCGCCGTGTACCTGTCGGGCCAGGAGATCGGCCTCGGGACGCGCGAGGCGGTGCCGGACGTGGCGCGCAACCTGGCGCGCTGGGTCGACGGGATCGCGGCGCGGGTCCACGCGCACGCCACGGTCGAGGACCTCGCGCGCCACGCCACCGTGCCCGTGATCAACGCGCTCTCGGACTTCGAGCACCCGTGCCAGGCGCTCGCCGACTTCTTCACGCTGTGGGAGCGCGGCCTCGATCTCGCGCGCCTGCGCCTGGCCTGGATCGGCGACGGCAACAACGTGTGCCACTCCGTGCTGCTCCTCGGCGCGCTCCTGGGCACGAGCACGGTCGTCGCGTGCCCGCCCGGCTACGCGCCCGACCCGCGTGTCCTGGCGACGGTGCGGCGCCTCGGCGGCCGGTGCGAGATCACCGACGACGCGCGGGCCGCCGCGACGGGCGCGGACGTCCTCTACACGGACGTGTGGACCAGCATGGGGCAGGAGGCCGAGCGGGAGCGGCGGCTCGAGGCGTTCGGTCGTTACCAGATCAACGAGACGCTGGTCGGCTTCGCGCGGCCCTCGGCGCTCGTCATGCACTGCCTGCCGGCGCACCGCGGCGAGGAGATCACCGACGGCGTGCTCGACGGGCCGCAGAGCATCGTCCTCGACCAGGCCGAGAACCGGCTCCACGCGCAGAAGGCCGTCGTGCTCCAGCTCCTGGGAGGTGCGCTCGATGACGTCTAGCCCCAAGCGCGTCGTGCTCGCATACTCCGGGGGGCTCGACACCTCGGTGATCCTCCGCTGGCTGATCGAGCGCTACGGCTGCGAGGTCGTGGCGTTCTGCGCCGACCTCGGCCAGGGCGAGGAGCTCCTGCCGGTGCGGGAGAAAGCGCTGCGCACCGGCGCCGCGTCCGTCCACGTCGTGGACCTCCGGCAGGAGTTCGTGCGGGACTTCATCTTCCCGATGCTCCGCGCGAACGCGGTGTACGAGGGCGCCTACCTGCTGGGCACCTCCATCGCGCGCCCGCTGATCGCGCGGGCGCAGGTCGAGGTGGCCGCCACGGAGGGCGCCGACGCGGTGGCCCACGGCGCGACCGGCAAGGGCAACGATCAGGTGCGCTTCGAGCTGACCTATGCCGCGCTCGCGCCCCACCTCCGGGTCATCGCGCCGTGGCGCGAGTGGGAGCTCGACTCGCGGAGCGCGCTGCTGGAGTTCGCGCGGCGTCACGACATCCCGGTGCCGGTGACGGTCGAGCGGCCCTACAGCACCGACCGGAACCTCTTCCACATCTCCTACGAGGGCGGCGTGCTCGAGGACCCGTGGGCCGAGCCGCCGCCGAAGATGTTCCAGCTCACGACCGACCCGGAGAGCGCGCCGGACGTGCCCGCCCAGGTGGAGGTCGAGTTCGAGCGCGGCGATCCGGTGGCGGTGGACGGCGCGCGGCTCGACCCGGTGACGCTGCTGACGCGGCTCAACCGGCTCGGCGGGGAGCACGGCGTCGGCCGCGTGGACCTCGTCGAGAACCGCTACGTGGGCATGAAGTCGCGGGGCGTCTACGAGACGCCCGGCGGCACGATCCTGCACGTCGCGCGCCGGGCGCTCGAGTCGCTGACCCTGGACCGCGAGGTCCTGCACCTGCGCGACTCCCTCGTCCCGCGCTACGCCGAGATGATCTACTACGGCTTCTGGTACGCGCCGGAGCGCCGCATCTTGCAGGCGCTCATGGACGAGTGCCAGCAGGACGTGACGGGGACGGTGCGCCTGGGGCTCTACAAGGGCCACGTCAGCGTCGCGGGGCGGCGCTCGCCGCGCTCGCTCTACCGGACCGACTTCGCGACCTTCGAGGCCGACACGGTGTACCGCCAGCGCGACGCCGAGGGCTTCATCAACCTCAACGCCCTGCGCCTCAAGATCCGCGCGCTCCGCGACCGCACGCCCTGACCGTGCGTGTGGACGTGGTCCCGACGGCGGAGGCGGTCGCGCCCGGCCAGCTCGCGGGCGCCACCGTGCTCGTGGTGGACGTGCTCCGCGCCTCCACCTCGATCATCAGCGCGCTCGGCGCCGGCTGCGCGGCGGTCGTGCCCGTCGCCGAGCCCGCGGAGGCGCTCGTGCGGGCGCGGGCCGCACGCGCGGACGGCGTCCTCGCCGCGGGGGAGCGGCGCGGGCTGCCGATCGCGGGATTCGACCTCGGCAACTCGCCGCTCGAGTTCGCCGACGGGCGCGCCCGCGGCCGGACCGTCGTGTTCACGACGAGCAACGGCACGCGCGCGCTGCTCGCCGCGCGGGGCGCGGCCGCCGTGGGCGTCGCCGCCTTCGTGAATGCCTCGGCGGCGGCCGCCTGGGCGCGCGCCGCGGGGCGCGACGTGGTCGTGCTCTGCGCGGGCGAGCGGGGCCACCGCTCGCTCGAGGACTGGGTCTGCGCGGGCTTCCTGGTCGAGCGCCTGGCGCGCGGCGCCCCCGGGCTCGCGCCGACGCCGGCCGCCGACGCGGCGGCGGCCGCGGCGCGCCGCTACGCCGGCGACCCGTCGCGGCTCGCGGCGGACTCGCCGTGGGCCCGGCGCCTCGTGCGCGTCGGGCGCGGCGGCGACGTCGCCGCGTGCCTGCGGGTGGACACGACCACGCTCGTGCCCGTGTACCTGGCGTCCGTTGACAAGGTCGTCGCGGGCCACCCATAATGGCGCGGTCCAGGCGGACCAGCGAGGGAGTCGGCGTGTGAATCTACCCATCGGCCTCACACTGACGCGGATCGTCGCCGTTCCGCTGCTCATCGTGTTCCTGATCTCGTCGTCGCGGGTGCACGCGGCGATCGCGGCGGCGATCTTCATCCTGGCGTCGATCACGGACTGGGCCGACGGCATGCTGGCGCGCCGCCGCAACCAGGTGACGACCCTCGGCACGCTCCTCGACCCGATCGCCGACAAGCTCCTCGTCGCCGCGGCGCTGGTCTCGCTGCTCGCGATCGACAAGATCGCGGCCTGGGTCGTCGTGGTGATCGTCGGGCGCGAGCTCGCGGTCACCGGTCTCCGCGCCGTCGCCGCCTCGGTCGGCGTCATCGTGGCCGCCTCGCGCCTCGCGAAATGGAAGACGGTGAGCCAGTACGTCGCGGTGACGCTGCTGATCGTCGAGAAGGGCTTCGACCCGCCCGGCTTCCGCGTCACGGCCTCCGGGGTGCTCTGGGTTGCGGTCGCCCTCACCGTGATCTCGGCCGTGGACTACTTCTACCGCTTCTTCCGCAAGGCCGACTACCGCGCGATCGTCCCCGGGGGCGAGCGCTGGTCGTGAGCCTGGCCCTCGCGCTCGCCGCCGCGTACCTGATCGGCGCGGTGCCGATCGGCTTCCTGGTCGCGCGCGCCGCCGGCGTCGGCGACATCCGGCGCCACGAGAGCGGCAACATCGGCGCCACCAACGTGCTGCGCGCCGCCGGACGCGCCGCGGCCCTCGTGACGCTCCTCGGCGACATCGCCAAGGGCTACGGCGCGGTCGCGCTGGGCACGCTCGTCGAGCCGCGGGCGGCCGCCGCGTGCGCGGTCGCCGCGGTCGCCGGCAACTGCTGGTCCGTGTTCCTGCTCTTCCGGGGCGGCAAGGGGGTCGCGACCGGCCTCGGCGCTCTCCTGGGGCTCGTGCCGCTGGCGGTGCTGCCCGCGGTGCCGGTCTGGCTGCTCGTGACGCTCACGTTCCGGTACGTGTCGCTCGGCTCCCTGCTCGCCGCGGTCTGCGTGCCGCTGGGCAGTCTCCTGCTCGGCTATCCCGGCCCGGCGGTGCTGGCCGCGGCGGCCGTCGCGGCGATCATCGTCGCGCGGCACCACGACAACATCCGTCGGCTCCTCGCCGGCACGGAACGGCGCCTCGGCGAGAAGCGGAGCCGCGAGGCCGCGTGAGGCGGTGATCGCGCTCGTCGGCGGCGGGAGCTGGGGCACCGCGCTCGCCGTCCACCTCGCGCGCGGCGGCACGCCCGTGCGGCTCTGGGCGCGTGAACCCGAGGTCGTCGCGGGCATCCGCGAGACGCGGCGCAACCCGTGGTACCTCGCCGACATCGAGCTGCCGGCGGACGTCGAGGTGACGGGCGAGCTCGCCGCCGTCGCGCGCGGAGCGAGCCTGATCGTCATGGTCGTGCCTTCGGAGTTCTTCGCGGCGACGCTCGCCCGGCTCGACCCGGTGCCGGACGAGGTGCCGATCGTGAGCGCGACGAAGGGCTTCGACCCGGAGCGTCACCTCCGGATGAGCGAGGTGATCGCCGAGCGCTTCCCGCGCGCGCGCATCGCCGCGCTCTCGGGCCCGACGTTCGCGCGCGAGGTGGCGCTCGGCCTGCCGACCGCCGCGGTCATCGCCGCGCGCGACGACACGCTCGCCGCCGGCCTGCAGCGACGGCTCGGCACCCGCGAGCTGCGGCTCTACGCGAACCGGGACCTGGTCGGCGTCGAGGCGGGGGGCGCGCTCAAGAACGTGATGGCGATCGCGACGGGGATCGCCGACGGGCTCCGCCTGGGCGACAACGCGCGGGCCGCGCTGATCACCCGCGGGCTCGCCGAGATGACGCGCCTCGCCGTCGCCCTGGGCGCGCTGCCCGCCACGCTCGCGGGGCTGGCCGGGCTCGGCGACCTCGTGCTCACGTGCACCGGTGACCTCTCGCGCAACCGCACGCTCGGCATCGCGCTGGCGCGGGGGCGGAGCGCGGCGGCCGTCGAGCGCGAGACGCGGATGATCGCGGAGGGCGCGCGCACGGTGCGCTCGGCGCTGGCGCTCGCCCGCCGCCACGGGGTCATGCTGCCGATCTGCCAGGAGGTGGGCGCGGTGCTCTTCGACGGCAAGCCGCCGGCGGACGCGCTCGCCGCGCTGCTCGAGCGACCGCCGCGGCGCGAGGATCACTGACGTGCCGGAGCTCCGGAAGGACCCCGTCGTGGGCCGCTGGGTGATCATCTCCACCGAGCGCGCCCGGCGCCCCTCGGACGTCGCGGGCGAGCCGGTGCGCCCGACGGGCCAGCACTGCGTGTTCTGCGAGGGCGACGAGGCGCGCACGCCGCCCGAGGTGCTCGCGGGCCGGCCCGGCGGCTCGCCTGCGAACGGGCCGGGCTGGGCGTACCGCGTCGTGCCGAACAAGTTCCCCGCGCTGCGGATCGAGGGCGACATCGAGCCCGCGGGCGAGGGGCTGTTCGACCGCATGAACGGCGTGGGGGCGCACGAGGTCGTCATCGAGACGCCGCGGCACGACGGCTCGCTGGCCACGCTCCCGCAGGAGGCGGTCACGGACGTGCTCGTGGCCTGCCGCGACCGGATCCTCGACCTCAAGAAGGACCCCCGCTTCGAGTACATCCTGATCTTCAAGAACCACGGCGAGGCGGCCGGCGCCTCGCTCGAGCACCCGCACTCACAGCTCATCGCCACACCGATCATCCCGATCATGGTCGCCGAGGAGCTCAGCGGCGCCGCCCGCTACTTCGAGATGAAGGAGCGCTGCGTCTGGTGCGACATCGTCCGTCAGGAGTCGCGGGCGCGGCGGCGGCTGGTGCTCCAGGGGGACGGCTTCGTCGCGCTGGCGCCGTTCGCCCCGCGGCTGCCGTTCGAGACGTGGATCCTGCCGACCCGGCACCGGGCGTCGTTCGAGGAGGCGGGCGTGGAGGAGCTGCGGGGCCTGGCCGGGTTGCTCGGCGAGTTCCTCCGGCGCATGAACCGGGTGCTGCACGACCCGCCGTACAACTTCATGCTGCACACGGCCCCGCTGCGCGAGCCCCCGGGGGAGTCGTACCACTGGCACCTCGAGGTCATCCCCAAGCTCACGAAGGTGGCGGGGTTCGAGTGGGGGAGCGGATTCTACATCAACCCGGTGCCGCCCGAGGACGCCGCGGAGGCCCTGCGGGCGCCGTCCGGCTGATTCCGTGCTAACATGGGGCGCTGTGGCGCGGGAATAGCTCAGTGGTAGAGCACGACCTTGCCAAGGTCGGGGTCGCGGGTTCGAATCCCGTTTCCCGCTCCATCACTTCAGTGCGCGCTCCGGGGCGGCGTAGCCAAGTGGCCAAGGCGGAGGTCTGCAAAACCTCTATTCAGCGGTTCGAATCCGCTCGCCGCCTCCATTCCACTCGCGCCTCGTAGGCGGCGTCGGAGAGCTCACATGGCCGAAGAGATCAAGCGCACCGGTCCTCCCAAGGCGAGCGATCTCAAGGGCGACGAGTTCACGTGGTCGGTCCCGCTGAGCCAGCCGCCCTCTCGCGAGTGGTCGCGGTGCTTCGCGGAGCCCGCCGAGACCACCGTCCTGTGCCATCCCAAGCGCCTCGGCATGATGCACCAGGCGCTCGTCTTCAAGTGCGAGGAGGAGCACCTGCCCGCGTGGATCGAGTACATCGACAGGTGGATCATGGGCGCGAACGCGGCCCTCGCCGCGCAGGAGGACGCCGACAAGCGGCGGCGCGCCGAGCAGCTGCGGCAGGAAGAGGACAAGCAGCGGCGCATGCAGGAGGCCAACGAGAAGTTCAAGGGGCTGTGAGGGGTGGCAGCCCGCGTCGAGGTGAGCGGGGGCGTGGCGGAACGGCAAACGCCGAGGACTTAAACTCCTCCGTCCGCGAGGACTTGCAGGTTCGAATCCTGCCGCCCCTACCATCCCCGCCGGCGCAACGAGCGGCCGGCCCCGTGCTATCCTGCCAGGAGTCATGAGCGTCCTGCTCGCGCTGAGCTCGCCGGGCTCCATCGCCATCCAGGTCGGCCCGATCGTGATCCGCTGGTACGGGATCCTGATGGCGACCGCGATCGTGATCGGCCTCTGGCTCGCCCACCACCGGGCGCGGCGCGACGGCCTGCCGGCCGACGACATCCTCAGCGCGGCGCAGTGGGCGGTGCTCGCCGGCCTCGTCGGCGCGCGGCTGTACGAGGTGGCGTTCAACTGGGACTACTACGGCCGCTACCCGGCGAAGATCGTCGCGGTCTGGGAGGGCGGCCTCGCCATCCACGGCGGGCTGATCCTGGGCCCGCTGGTCGGCGCGTGGCTCGCGTGGCGCTGGCGGCTGCCCGTGCTGCGGGCCCTCGACGTGGCCGCGCCCTCGGTCGCGCTGGGCCAGGCCATCGGCCGCTGGGGCAACTTCTTCAACGAGGAGGCCTTCGGCGGGCCGACGGAGCTGCCCTGGAAGCTCTACATCTCGCCCGCCCACCGGCCGCTCGGGTACGGGCAGTTCGAGTACTTCCATCCCACGTTCCTCTACGAGTCGCTCTGGAACTTCGCGGTCTTCGCGGCGCTCGCGGTCTGGCTGCGCCCGCGGCTCGCGGCGCGCCCGGGCGCGCTCTTCTTCTGGTACGTGGGGCTCTACTCCGCCGGGCGGTTCGCGATCGAGGCGCTGCGGCTGGACAGCTTCATGCTGGGCTCGCTGCGCGTGCCCCAGCTCGCGAGCGTGCTCGGCGTGCTCGTCGCCGTGGCGGGCGCCGCCTGGGTGGGCCGGCGCGCCTCGTCGCCCGCCGCGGGCTGAGTCGCGCACGCGCCGGGTGGTAGACTAGGGCAATGTCCGCGACGCTCAAGCGGAAAGCCCAGGCGCTGCTGGCCGGGGAGCAGGGGACCGTGCGCAAGGACTGGGGCGGCAAGGTCTCGATCGCCCTCGTCTATCCCAACACCTACGCCGTCGGCATGTCGAACCTCGGCTTCCAGACGATCTACCGCCACCTGAACGCGATCCCCGACGTCGTCTGCGAGCGCGTGTTCCTGCCGGATCCCGGCGAGGTGGACGAGCTCGGGCGCACCGGGACGTCGCCGTTCTCCCTCGAGTCGCAGCGGCCGCTCGCCGACTTCCACATGGTCGGCTTCTCGGTCACCTACGAGGGCGACTACATCAACGTGCTCCGCATCCTCGACCTGGCCGGCATCCCGCTGCGCGCCGCCGACCGTCGGCCTCACGACCCGCTGGTGCTGATGGGCGGCGTCTGCGCGTTCTCGAACCCGGAGCCGATCGCGCCGTTCATGGACTTCGTCGTCGTCGGCGAGGGCGAGGAGCTTGTCGTCGAGCTGATGGCGGCCTACCGCGACGGCTACCGCGACCGCGACGCGTTCCTCGGGGCGCTGACGGCGCTGCCCGGCGTGTACGTGCCCGAGCGCTACGAGGTGAGCCGCGCCGCGGACGGCACGCTCCTCGACGTCAAGGCCCTCGGCGGCGCGCCGGCGGTCGTCATCAAGCGGCGGCTCCGCGACGTGGACGCCTTCGAGACCATCGCGACCGTCAAGACGCCGAGCGCCGAGTACGGCCACATGGCGCTGCTCGAAGTCGGCAAGGGCTGCGGGCGCGGCTGCCGCTTCTGCCTCGAAGGCCAGGTCTACCGCCCGGTCCGCCACCGCAGCCTCGACGCGCTCCGCGCGACGGTCGCCGAGCTGGCGCGGCAGGGCGAGACGCGCGTCGGGCTGGTCGGCGCATGCGTCTCGGACTACCCGGGGATCGCCGAGCTGCTCCGGGTCGTCGCGGCGCACGGCCTCGAGCTGTCGATCTCCTCGCTGCGCGCCGACAGCCTGACCGCGGACCTGGCGCAGGCGCTGGCGCGCGGCGGGCACCGCACGCTCACCGTGGCGCCCGAGGCCGGGACCGAGCGGCTGCGCCGGGCGATCCGCAAGGCGATCACCGACGCGCAGCTCATGGAGGCGTGCGACCTGGTCCGCGCGAGCGGCATCCCGAACCTCAAGTGCTACTTCATGCTCGGCCTGCCCACGGAGACGGCGGAGGACGTCGAGGCGATCGCGCGGCTCGCCGAGCGGATGCTCGAGCGCCTGCGCGTCCTCGACCCGGCGGGGCGGCCCTTCGGCCGCCTGACGCTCTCGATCTCGTCGTTCGTGCCGAAGCCCTGGACGCCGTTCCAGTGGGCGCCGTTCGACGGCGCGGAGGCGCTCGCGGCCAAGCTCGAGACCGTCAAGCGCGGGGTGCGCCGCCTGGCCTCCGTGCGCGTGCTGCACGAGAATCCCCGGGAGGCGGCGCTCCAGGCGCTGCTCGCGCGGGGCGACCGTCGCGTCGCCGACTTCCTCGAGCTGGCCGCGCGCCACCAGGGCGACTGGCGGCGCGCGCTGCGCGAGTGGGAGGGCGACGCGGCGGACTACACGACGCGCGCGCGGGCGACGGACGAGCGGCTGCCGTGGGACCACTTCGACGTCGGCGTCAGGAAGGCGGGGCTCCTCCGCGAGTGGCACCGGGCGCTCGCCGAGGCGCCGGTGGCGGCGGAGGCCCGGTGATGCGGCTCGACGACACGTACGGCCGCCCGCTCCGCAACCTCCGGCTCTCGGTCACCGACCGCTGCAACCTCCGCTGCCACTACTGCATGCCGGAGGAGGAGTACACCTGGCTGCCCCGCCACGAGATCCTCCACTTCGGGGAGATCGCGGCGCTCGTGGACCTGTTCATCGCGCTTGGCGTGGACAAGGTGCGGCTGACGGGCGGCGAGCCGCTGCTGCGCCGCGAGCTGCCGCGCCTGGTCGGCATGCTGGCGGCCAAGCCGGGGCTCCGCGACCTCGCGCTGACGACCAACGGGATCCTGCTCGGGGACCAGGCGCAGGCGCTCCGCGACGCCGGCCTCGGCCGCGTGACCGTGAGCCTCGATACGCTGCGCCCCGAGCGGTTCGTGGCGCTGACGCGGCGGACGACCCACGCCCAGGTCCTCGAGGGGCTCGGCGCGGCGGCGCGCGCCGGGTTCCGCGGCCTCAAGCTCGACACGGTCGTCATTCGCGGCGTGAACGACGACGAGCTCGTGGACCTCCTCGAGTTCGCGCGGCAGGTGCCGGCCGAGATCCGGTTCATCGAGTACATGGACGTCGGCGGCGCCACGCGCTGGACCGAGGCGCAGGTCGTCTCGCGCCAGGAGATGCTCGCGCACCTCGAGCGGCGCTACGGGCGCGTCGAGCCGATCGTCGAGTCGAGCTCGGCGCCGGCCGAGCGCTTCCGGCTGCCCGACGGCACCGTCTTCGGGATCATCTCGTCGACCACCCAGCCGTTCTGCGCCCGGTGCGACCGGAGCCGGCTCACCGCGGACGGCACCTGGTTCCTCTGCCTGTACGCGCGCGACGGCGTGGACCTGCGCGGGCCGTTCCGCGCGGGGGCCTCGCCCGAGGAGCTCCGCGCGCTCATCACGGGGCGCTGGCGGCAGCGCGCGGACCGCGGCGCCGAAGAGCGGCTGCGGCTCCGTGACCGCGCGCCGCTCCTGCAGATCGGCGAGCTGCGCGCCGACCCGCGCCTCGAGATGCACACGCGCGGTGGCTAGCGCGGCCGGGGTTGTCTCGCGTGGCCGGCGCTGGTAGCCTCGGGGCCATGAGCGCGCGCCCCGACGAGACTCCCGCGGGCTCGGCCGACGTCCCCCGGGTGGACGTCCGCGAGCGCGGGGCCGCGGGCCGGACCTCGGAGCGACGCCTGTGGATGCAGCTCCAGGCCTTCGGCGCGTGCGCGGATCCCAAACCGCTCGTGCGCGCGCTCGAGGCGAGCGGGATCGAGGGCGTGCTCTATCGCGACGCGAACGATCCCCGAGGCGTCGCCGTGCTGGGCCTCCACGAGGATCCGGCCTTCTTCGTCAACGGGTTCAGGGAGCTGCTCGGGGCCGAGCCCTTCGGCGCGCTCGCCCGGAAGGCGGAGCTCACGATGCTCGGGCGGACGTACGCCTCGGGCTTCGAGGCCGACCTCGACGAGTGGCTGCTCCAGCGGCCCCGGCGGATGGCGCTGAACCCGGCGTGGCCCTGGGCCGTCTGGTACCCGCTGCGCCGCGCGGGGACGTTCGCGCGCCTGCCGGCGCAGGAGCAGGGCGCCATCGTGAAGGAGCACGCGGTGCTCGGCCACGCCTACGGCGCCGCGGATCTCGCCCACGACATCCGGCTCGCCTGCCACGGGCTCGACGTCCACGACAACGACTTCGTCATCGGCCTGGTCGGGCGGGAGCTGCACCCGCTCTCCCACCTCGTGCAGACGATGCGCAAGACCGTCCAGACCGCGCAGTACATCCAGACGCTCGGCCCGTTCTTCGTGGGCCACGCGCTCTGGCAGAGCCCGCTCGCCGGGCCCACGGCGCGCGCGCGAGACGATCAGGGGAGCGGCGCGGGCAGGTCGGAGCGTCCCATCAGGTAGAGGTCCACGCCGCGCGCGGCCGAGCGGCCCTCGGCGATCGCCCACACGATCAGCGACTGGCCGCGCTGCATGTCGCCGCAGGTGAACACGCCCGGCACGCTCGTCATCCAGCCGGGGTCGCGCGCGACGTTGCCGCGCGCGGTCAGCGCGAGGCCGAGCTCCTCGATGGGCCCACGGCGCTCGGGACCGACGAAGCCCAGGGCGAGCAGCACGAGGTCGACGTCGAGCGTGAACTCCGTGCCGGGCACGGGCGTGAAGTCGAGCCGGCCCGCCTCGCGCACCATCTCGACCTTCGTCGCGTGGAGCTGTCGCACGCGGCCCGCGGCGTCGCCGACGAAGCGCTCGGTCGAGACCGCGTAGACGCGCTCGCCGCCCTCGTCGTGGGCCGAGGAGACGCGGAAGACGTTCGGCCACTGGGGCCACGGATTGTCCGGGGCGCGCGCGTCGGGCGGGCGGGGCAGCAGCTCGAACTGGTGGACCGACCGGGCGCCCTGACGGTGCACCGTGCCGAGGCAGTCGGCGCCGGTGTCGCCGCCGCCGATGATGACCACCCGCTTGCCCTTGGCCGTGATGAACGTCTCGTCGGGGATGGTGTCTCCCTCGCAGCGCCGGTTCTGGAGCGTCAGGTACTCCATCGCGAAATGGATCCCCTGGAGCTCGCGCCCGGGAATCGGCAGGTCCCGGGGCTGGCCGGCCCCGCACGCGAGCACGACCGCGTCGAAGTCCTTCGTGAGCTCGCGCAGCGGCAGGGCGCCGCCGACATCGGCGCCGGTCTGGAAGACCACGCCCTCTTTCTCCATGACCCGGAGCCGCCGGTCGAGAACGCGCTTCTCCATCTTGAACTCGGGGATGCCGTAGCGCAGGAGCCCGCCGATCCGGTCGGCGCGCTCGAGCACGATGACCGCGTGCCCCGCGCGGTTGAGCTGCTCGGCGGCCGCGAGGCCCGCCGGCCCCGAGCCGACGACCGCGACGCGCTTGCCGGTGCGGACCGCGGGCGGCCGGGCCGCGACCCAGCCCCGCTCGAAGGCGTGCTCGATGATCGCGTGCTCGACGGCCTTGATCGCGACCGGGTCGTTGTTGATGCCCAGCACGCACGCGCCCTCGCACGGCGCGGGGCAGAGCCGCCCGGTGAAGTCGGGGAAGTTGTTCGTCGCGTGCAGGCGGTCGATGGCGTCGCGCCAGCGGTCACGGTACACGAGATCGTTCCAGTCGGGGATGATGTTGCCGAGCGGGCAGCCCTGGTGGCAGACGGGGACGCCGCAGTCCATGCAGCGCGCCGCCTGCTTCGCGAGGTCCTCCTGCGGGTACGGCAGGTAGACCTCCTTCCAGTCGTGGAGCCGCTCGGCGACCGGCCGCGTCGGCCACTTCTGGCGCTTGACCTCGAGGAAGCCGGTGACCTTACCCACCCGCGGCCCCCACGAGCTCCTGGAAGCTGGGCTCGCGCCCCTCGGCGCGTGCCCGCGCCTCGGCGGCCAGCACGCGCTTGTAGTCCCGCGGCATGACCTTGGCGAAGCGCGCCTGCATCGCGCGCCAGTTGGCGAGGATCTTCGCCGCGTGGGCGGAGCCGGTGTACGTCACGTGGCGGTCGATGAGGCCGCCGACGAGCTGCACGTCGGCCGGCTGCTCGAGCGGCTCGAGGTCGACCATCTCCCGGTTGCAGCGCCGGGCGAAGTCGCCGTCGAGGTCGAGGACGTAGGCGATGCCGCCCGACATGCCCGCGGCGAAGTTGCGCCCGGTCCGACCGATGACCACGACGCGGCCGCCGGTCATGTACTCGCACCCGTGGTCGCCCACGCCCTCGACGACCGCGTGGACGCCGCTGTTGCGTACGCCGAAGCGCTCCCCGGCGACGCCGCGGACGTAGGCCTCGCCGCTCGTCGCGCCGTAGAGCGCGACGTTACCGATGACGATGTTCTCCTCGGGGACGAACGTCGCGCGCCGCGGCGGGTACACGATGAGCCGGCCGCCGGAGAGGCCCTTGCCCCAGTAGTCGTTGGCGTCGCCCTCGAGCGTGAACGTGATCCCGCGCGGCAGGAACGCGCCGAAGCTCTGGCCGGCCGAGCCGCTGAAGCGGACCTTGATCGTGTCGTCGGGCAGGCCCTCGGCGCCCCAGCGGCTCGTGACCTCGTAGCCGAGCGTCGTCCCCACCGTGCGGTTCACGTTGCGGATCGGCAGCGTGAGGCTGACCGGCCGCCGGTGCTCGATCGCCTCCCGGCAGGCCGGGATCAGTGTCGTGTGGTCGAGACCTTTCTCGAGGCCGTGATCTTGGGGCACGACCCGCCGGCGCGCGACCTCGGGCGGCATGTCGGGCGGGTGCAGGACGGCCGAGAGGTCGAGTCCGCGGGCCTTCCAGTGGTCCAGCGCGGGCGCGAAGTCGAGGCGGTCGACGCGGCCGATCATCTCCTCCATCGTGCGGAAGCCGAGCCGCGCCATGTGCTCGCGGACCTCCTGGGCGAGGAAGCGGAAGAAGGCGACGACGTGCTCGGGCCTGCCCGCGAAGCGCTTCCGAAGCTCCGGGTCCTGGGTGGCGATGCCGACCGGGCAGGTGTTCAGGTGGCAGACGCGCATCATGATGCAGCCGAGCACCACGAGCGGCGCCGTCGAGAACCCGTACTCCTCGGCGCCGAGCAGGGCGGCGACGACGACGTCGCGCCCGGTCTTCATCTGACCGTCCACCTGGACGACGATCCGGTCGCGGAGCTTGTTCAGGACCAGGACCTGCTGGGTCTCGGCGAGCCCGAGCTCCCACGGGATCCCGCCATGCTTGATCGAGGTGAGCGGCGAGGCGCCGGTGCCGCCGTCGTGGCCCGAGATCAGCACGACGTCGGCGTGCGCCTTCGCCACGCCCGCCGCGACGGTGCCCACGCCGACCTCGGCGACGAGCTTCACGTGGATCCGCGCCTTCGGATTGGCGTTCTTCAGATCGTGGATGAGCTGGGCCAGGTCCTCGATCGAGTAGATGTCGTGGTGCGGAGGCGGGGAGATCAGCCCCACGCCCGGCATGCTGAGCCGCACCCGGGCGATCCACGGGTAGACCTTGCGACCGGGGAGCTGGCCGCCCTCGCCGGGCTTGGCGCCCTGGGCCATCTTGATCTGGAGGTCGTCGGCGTTGACGAGATACTCGCTGGTGACGCCGAAGCGGCCCGAGGCGACCTGCTTGACCGCGCTGCGCCGCCAGTCGCCGTTGGGGTCGCGGCGGTAGCGGGCCGCGTCCTCGCCGCCCTCGCCGGTGTTCGAGCGGGCGCCGATCCGGTTCATCGCGATCGCCAGCGTCTCGTGCGCCTCCTGGCTGATCGAGCCGTACGACATCGCGCCGGTGGCGAAGCGCTTGAGGACGGCCTCGACGGGTTCGACCTCCTCGAGCGGGATCGGCTGCGCGGCCGCGTGCAGGCCGACGAGGCCCCGCAGCGTCGCGTGCGCCGCGCTCTGGTCGTCGCACAGGCGCGTGTACTCCGTGAAGAGCGTGTAGCTGCCGCTCCGGGTCGCGTGCTGCAGCCGGGCGATCATGTCGGGGTTGACCATGTGGTGCTCGCCGTCGCGCCGCCACTGGTACTCGCCGCCCCAGTCGAGCTCCGGCTCGCCGACGGGCCGCTCGGGGAACGCGCGCGCGTGGCGCCGCCGGGCCTCCTCCGCGATCACGTCGGCGCCGATGCCGGAGACGCGGGAGGCCGTGCCGGTGAAGTAGCGGTCCACGACGTCGCGATTCAGGCCGATCGCCTCGAAGATCTGCGCGCCGCAGTAGCTCTGCAGCGTCGAGATCCCCATCTTGGCCATGACCTTGAGGATCCCCTTGTTGAGCGCCTTGATGTAGTTCCGGACCGCCTTCGCGTGGTCGAGGCCGGGGAGCAGGCCCTGGCGGATCATGTCGTCGAGCGTCTCGAAGGCGACCCAGGGGTTCACGGCGCCCGCGCCGTAGCCGATGAGCAGGCACATGTGGTGGACCTCGCGCGCGTCGCCCGTCTCGACGACGAGCCCGCAGCGGATCCGCTCGCCCTGCCGCACGAGGTGGTGGTGCACGGCCGCGGTGGCGAGCAGGCTCGGGATCGGCGCCAGCTCCCGGTCCACGCCGCGGTCGGAGAGGATCAGCACGTTGGCGCCGTCGGCGATCGCGCGGCTCGCGTGGCGCTGCAGCTCCCCGAGCGCCCCCTCGAGCGCCGGCGCGCCCCCGGCGGCAGGGAAGAGCATCGGGAGCGTGGTCGCCTTGAAGCCGAGCTCCGAGACGTGGGCGAGCTTGGCGAGGTCGTCGTTGGAGAGCACCGGGTCCTTCAGGACGATCTGCCGGCACGACCCGGGCTCCGGGCGGAGGAGGTTGCCCTCGGGCCCGACCGTCGACTCCATCGCCGTCACCAGCTCCTCGCGGATCTGGTCGAGCGGCGGGTTGGTGACCTGGGCGAAGAGCTGCTTGAAGTAGTCGTACAGGAGCCGCGGCCGCTCGGAGAGCACGGCGAGCGCCGTGTCGGTGCCCATCGAGCCGATCGGCTCCTCGCCCTGGCGCGCCATCGGCGTCATGAGGATCCGGAGGTCCTCGTGCGTGTAGCCGAACGCGAGCTGCCGCACGAGCACGGTGGCGTGGTCGGACTCGCCGACCGGCGCCGGCGCCAGGTCCTCGAGCCGCACCTGGTGCTGGCGCAGCCACTCGCCGTACGGGTGCTCGGCGGCCAGCGCGGCCTTGATCTCCTCGTCCGCGATGATCCGCCCCTGCGCCGTGTCCACCAGGAAGATCCGCCCGGGGTGGAGGCGCTCCTTGACCAGGACGTTCTCCGGCGGGATGTCGAGCACCCCCACCTCGGAGGCCATGATGACGAGGTCGTCCTTGGTGACGTAGTAGCGGGACGGGCGCAGGCCGTTGCGGTCGAGCACGGCACCGATCACGGTGCCGTCGGTGAAGGCGATCGAGGCCGGGCCGTCCCACGGCTCCATGAGCGAGGCGTGGTACTCGTAGAACGCGCGCCGCTCCGGGCTCATGCTCTCGTGGCGCTGCCACGGCTCGGGGATCATCATGAGGATCGCGTGGGGCAGCGAGCGCCCGCTCATCACGAGGAACTCGAGCACGTTGTCGAACGTCGCCGAGTCGGAGAGCCCCTCGCGCGTCACGGGGAAGACCTTCGCCAGGTCCTCGCCGAGGACGTCGGAGGCGCAGAGGGCCTGCCGGGCCCGCATCCAATTGATGTTCCCGCGCAGCGTGTTGATCTCGCCGTTGTGCGCGATGTAGCGGTACGGGTGCGCGAGCGGCCACGAGGGGAACGTGTTGGTGCTGAACCGCTGGTGGACCAGCGCGAGCGCCGACTCGACGTCGGGGTCGGTGAGGTCCGGGTACATCGTCTCGATCTGGTCGGCGGAGAGCATCCCCTTGTAGATGAGCGTGTTCGAGCTGAGGCTCGGCAGGTAGACGAACGCCCGCTCGGGGATGTCGAGCTCGGCCACCGCGCTCTCGATGCGCTTGCGCACGACGTAGAGCGTGCGCTCGAAGTGCGCGTGGTCGCGCACGCCGGGCCCGCGTCCGATGAACACCTGCCGGATCCAGGGCTCGACGGAGAGCGCGGTGGCGCCGAGGAGGCGGTCGTCGCTCGGTACGTCGCGCCAGCCGAGCAGGCGCTGGCCCTCCTCGGCGACGATCCCCGCGACGAGCGCCTGCACCCGCTCGCGCTGGGCCGGCGCGCGCGGCAGGAAGACGAGCCCGGCGCCGTACTCGGTGGGCGCGGGCAGGGGGATGCCGAGCCGGGCGCACTCGCGGCGCAGGAACCTGTCCGGCATCTGCAGCAGGATGCCCGCGCCGTCGCCCGTGTTCGGCTCGCACCCGCAGGCGCCGCGGTGCAGGAGGTTGATCAGCACCTGGAGCGCCTTCCGGACGATGTCGTGGGACTTCTGGCCCTTGATGTGGACGACGAAGCCGACGCCGCAGGCGTCGTGCTCGCGCGCGGGATCGTACAAGCCCTGGGCCGGCGGCGGGCCGGGCACCGGCCGGGCGGCCGGTCGGCCGTGGTGCTCCATCATCTGCATCCCCTTTTGTGAACAGTTGCACGATACTACCCGAGGTCGGACTATTAATCATCTCTGAAAAGTCGGATATTGTGCATCATCCAGGCTTATACTGAGATCGGCGATACTGAGACCGGGCATGCACCTGGAGACCCTGCGCCTCTACTGCGACGTCGTCCGCCTCCGCTCCTTCTCGCGCGGGGCCGCCCAGAACTTCGTCTCCCAGTCCGCGGCCAGCCAGGCCGTGCAGCAGCTCGAGGCCCAGCTCGGCGTGGCGCTCGTCGACCGGAGCAGGCGGCCCTTCGTCGTGACGCCCGAGGGCCAGACCTTCTTCGAGGCGTGCCGGGGCATGCTGGAGGCCTGGGAGAAGGCCCGGGCCGAGGTCGCGGCGGCCAGGGCGCGCGTGGACGGCACGGTGCGCGTGGCGGCGATCTACTCGGTCGGCCTGCACGACGTGAGCCGCCACATGCAGCGCTTCATGTCGATGTACCCGGAGGCCCGCGTGCGGCTCGAGTGCCTGCACCCGCACAAGGTGGTCGAGGCGGTGCTCTCCGGGGAGGCGGACGTCGGGATCATGTCCTACCCGCCGGCCGACCGGGCGCTGTCGATCGTGCCCCTCCGGGCCGAGGCGATGGCGTTCGTGTGCCATCCCAACCACCGGCTGGCGCGGCGCAAGCTCGTGCTGCCGGCCGACCTGAACGGCGAGACGTTCGTGGCCTTCGACCCGGACCTCACCATCCGCAAGGCGATCGACCGCTCGCTCCGCCAGCACAACGTCAAGGTCAACGTCGCCATGGAGTTCGACAACATCGAGACGATCAAGCAGGCGATCATGATCGCGGCGGGGGTGTCGATCCTGCCCCGCCACACGGTGCAGAAGGAGGCGTCGATCCGCACGCTCGCGGCCGTGCCGTTCGGGATCCCGGATCTCGTGCGGCCGGTCGGGCTCATTCACCGGAAGGAGAAGCCGCTGACGCCGACGGTGACCCGGTTCATCGCGCTGCTGCGCGAGACGACGGACGAGCCGGTGGCGGCGCTCGCGCGCTCGTGACGGGGCCCGCGAGGGAGGGGAACGCGATGGGCGAGTTCGAGGACGAGTACGCTGCGGCGCTCGAGAGCGACCTCCGGGAGGTCCGGGGGGCGCTCGTCAACGACACGATCGCGCTGCTCGGGCCGGCGGCGCCGATCTGCCTCGGCGAGAGCGCGACCGTCGAGCAGGCGGTCGAGGCGATGCTCGAGCGGCGGCAGGCGGCCGTGCTCGTCACGGACGCCGACGGCCGGCTGCTGGGCATCTTCACCGAGCGCGACGTGCTGAACCGGGTGGTCGGGCGCGGCCTCGACGCCGGGGCGACGGCGCTCCGGCTGGTCATGACGCCGAGGCCCGAGGCGCTGACGGCCCGCGACCGGGTGGCCTACGCCATCCACTGCATGAGCGTGGCGGGCTACCGCACGATCCCCCTGGTCGACGCCGCGCAGCGCCCGATCGGTATCGTGACGGTGAGCGACGTGATCCGCTGGCTGGCGAGCCTGTTCCCCGAGGCGGTGCTGAACCTGCCGCCGGGGGACGCGCGGCTCAAGCGGCCCCAGGATCTGGACGCCGGTTGACGCGGTGTATCACGGGCGCGGCCCGGCGGCGGGCAAACCTTGCCGCCTCCTCGGGGGTCCGATAAAATGACGCTGGTCAGCCGAAGTCGGCGGACGGCAGCGCTCGCGGCCCGGCCTCAGCAGGGATTCCCGGTTGGACGACGGACGGGGCGTGTGCGCGCGAGAACCGAGCGAGGAGACGGGAGCGCATGAGCGAGATCGCGGCTGCCGTGAAAGGCAACGGAAAGTCGCTGAAGGAGCTGGACCGCGCCGTCATCCGCTTCGCCGGCGACTCCGGCGACGGCATGCAGCTGACGGGCGAGCAGTTCACGACCGAGTCGGCGTGGGCCGGCAACGACGTGGCGACCCTGCCGAACTTTCCGGCGGAGATCCGCGCCCCGGCGGGCACGCTCTTCGGCGTGTCGAGCTTTCAGCTGCAGTTCGGGAGCCATCGCGTCTACACGCCCGGCGACCGCCTCGACTGCCTCGTGGCGATGAACCCGGCGGCGCTGAAGGTCCACCTGCACGACCTCAAGACGGGCGGCCTCCTGATCGTCAACACCCCCGCGTTCGACAAGCGCAACCTCGACAAGGCCGGCTACGCGGCCAACCCGCTCGACGCGCCGGCGCTGGGCGAGCGCTACCGGCTGCACAAGGTCGACATGACCGGGCTCACGCACGAGGCGATCAAGGACCTGCCGCTGAACACGAAGGAGAAGGATCGGACCAAGAACTTCTTCGCGCTCGGCCTCGTGTCCTGGATCTACACGCGGCCGCTCGAGCCGACGCTCGAGTGGATCGGCAAAAAGTTCGCGAAGAACAAGGACGTCGCCACGGCGAACACGCGCGTGCTCAAGGCGGGCCACGCCTACGGCGAGACCGCGGAGATCTTCAACGAGCACTACACGGTCGAGGCCGCGGAGATGGTGCCGGGCCTCTACCGCGCCATGACGGGCAACCGCGCGCTGGCCTGGGGCATCCTCGCCGCCGCGCAGCGCTCGAAGGTCCCGGTGGTCTACGGCGCGTATCCGATCACGCCGGCGAGCGACATCCTGCACGAGCTCGCGCTGCACAAGCGCTTCCGGGTGCGGACGATCCAGGCCGAGGACGAGATCGCCGCGGTGAGCGCGGCGATCGGCGCGTCCTTCGGCGGCGCGATCGGCGTGACCGGCTCGAGCGGCCCCGGCATCGCGCTCAAGGCGGAGGCGATCGGTCTGGCGGTGATGGCGGAGCTGCCGCTCGTCGTGTTCGACATCCAGCGCGGCGGGCCGTCCACGGGGCTGCCGACCAAGACCGAGCAGGCGGACCTCCTGCAGGCGGTGTACGGGCGCAACAGCGAGTCGCCCGTCGTGGTGCTCGCGCCCGCGACGCCCGGCGACTGCTTCTACGTCGCCTACGAGGCCGTGCGGATCGCGGCGAAGTACATGGTCCCCGTGCTCGTGCTGAGCGACGGGTTCCTGGCCAACGGCTCGGAGCCCTGGCTCATCCCCGAGCCGGAGACGCTGCCGCCGATCGACGTCCAGTTCCGCACCGACGCCGACGGGTTCTTCCCGTACCTGCGCGATCCCGCGACGCTCGCGCGCCCCTGGGTGCGGCCGGGCACGCCGGGGCTCGAGCACCGCATCGGCGGCATCGAGAAGCAGGACGTGACCGGCAACATCTCCTACGACGCGGACAATCACGACCACATGGTGCGGACGCGCGCGGAGAAGGTCCGGCGCGTGGCCCAGGAGATCGCGCCCACGACCATCCAGGGCCCGGGGACGGGCGACGTCCTCGTCGTCGGCTGGGGCAGCACCTACGGCGCGATCACCGCGGCCGTGGAGCGCGCGCAGGCGGCGGGCCGGTCGGTGGGCTCGATCCACCTGCGGCACCTGAACCCGCTGCCGCCCGACCTCGGGCACATCCTGCGCGAGTACCGGCGGGTCCTCGTGCCCGAGATCAACAGCGGCCAGCTCGTCCGGATGCTGCGCGCCGAGTACCTCGTGGACGCGGTCGGCTTCAACCGCGTCCGCGGGCTGCCGCTGGCGAGCGACGAGATCCACGAAGCGATCACCCAGCTCCTCGAGAGTCAGGCGTGAGCGCGGGCGGCCCCGGCGCCAAGGAAGCGCCGAAGTACACCAAGAAGGACTTCGAGTCCGATCAGGACGTGCGCTGGTGCCCCGGCTGCGGCGACTACGCGATCCTGTCCGCGGTGCAGAAGACGCTGCCCGATCTCGGCGTGCCCAAGGAGGACATCGTGTTCGTCTCGGGGATCGGCTGCTCGAGCCGGTTCCCGTACTACATGAACACGTACGGCTTCCACACGATCCACGGCCGCGCGCCCGCGATCGCGACGGGCCTCAAGCTCGCGCGGCCGGAGCTCAAGGTGTTCGTCGTCACCGGCGACGGCGACGGGCTGTCGATCGGCGGCAACCACATGCTGCACGTGCTCCGGCGCAACGTGAGCGTGACGATCCTGTTGTTCAACAACCGGATCTACGGGCTCACGAAGGGCCAGTACTCGCCCACGAGCGAGCTCGGGAAGGTCACCAAGTCGACGCCGCTGGGCTCCGCCGACCGCCCGGTGAACCCGCTGGCGTTCGCGCTCGGGTGCGGCGCGACCTTCGTCGCGCGCAGCGTGGACCGGAACATCCCGCACATGGAGGAGATGCTCCGGCGCGCCGTGCGCCACAAGGGCGCGGCGTTCCTCGAGATCCTCCAGAACTGCAACGTCTACAACGACCTCGCCTGGAACGTGATGTACGACAAGGAGTCACGGCTGGCCCACGAGCTCCGGCTCGAGCCCGGCAAGCCCCTGCTCTTCGGTCCGCCGGACGACCGGCGCGCGGTCATCATGGACGGGGTGGTGCCGCGGGTGGTGCGCGCCGCGGACACCCCCGAGAGCGCGCTCTGGGTCCACGACGAGACGAACCTCAACGCCGCGAAGCTCCTGGCCGACCTGTTCGCGCCCGACTTCCCGGTGCCGATCGGCGTGCTCGCGGCGATCGACGCGCCCGTCTACGAGGAGATCATGCTCGAGCAGGAGCGGCGCGCGATCTCCGAGCGGGGGCCGGGCGACATCGCCAGGCTCCTGACGTCGGGAGACACCTGGAAGATCTCCTGAGGACATGGGGGGCTCCGGGCGCCCCCCAAGCCCCCCGGGACGCTCGGGGCGCCCATGCTGCGCCGTGGCGCCCCTCGACAGCGCGATTCGTTCCCAGTCTCTGAGGCGACGTCGGGGGAGCGCCCGCTGGCCCGCCGGGCTCGGAGCGCGGACCCGCCCGCGCGCCTCCTCGTGCCGGTGTCGCTTCCGAGACCGGCAGCGCCGTTTTCGGGTATCGTGTGGGGGCCATGGCGCTGAGCTCGAGCGTCCTCGCCACCCTCGCGGAGATCGTCGGCCCCGACGGCGTCGTGAGCTCGCCCGAGGGGCGGCTCGTCTACGAGTGCGACATGCACACCTTCTACAAGGGCGCGCCCGACGTCGTCGCCCTGCCGCGGAGCGCCGCCGAGGTCGAGGCGATCGTGCGCCTGTGCCGGCGCGCGCGGCTCCCGATCGTGCCGCGGGGCTCGGGCACGGGCCTGATCGGCGGCGCGATGGCCCCGAGCGGCGGCGTGATGGTCGGGATGAACCGGATGGACCGGATCCTCGAGGTGGACCTGCCGAACCGCTGCGCGACCGTCGAGCCGGGCCTCATCAACCTCTGGCTCACCCGTGCGGTGCAGGACCGCGGCTACTTCTTCGCACCCGACCCCTCGAGCCAGATGGTCTCCTCGATCGGCGGCAACGTCTCGACGAACGCGGGCGGCCCGCACTGCCTCAAGTACGGGATCACCGTGAACCACGTCCTCGGCCTCGAGGTGGTGACCGGCGCGGGCGACCGGGTCCAGCTCGGCGGCCGGGTGGTGGACCGGCCCGGGTACGACCTCACGGGCATCGCCGTCGGCGCCGAGGGGACGTTCGGGCTCGTCACCGCGATCACCGTGCGCCTGCTCCATGCCGCGGAGGCCGTCAAGACGGTGCTCGCCTCGTTTTCCTCGATCGAGCACGCCTCCGAGGCGGTCTCGGGCATCATCGCCGCCGGCATCATCCCCGCCGCGCTCGAGATGCTCGACGCGCTGATGATCCGGGCGATCGAGGAGGGGATCGGCGCCGGTTACCCGAAGGGCGCCGCGGCCGTGCTCCTGATCGAGCTGGACGGCCCCGCGGCCGAGGTGGAGGCGCAGGCCGAGCGCGCGGCGGCGATCTGCCGGGAGCGCGGCGCCCTCGACGTGCGCGTGGCCCGCGACGACGCCGAGCGCGCGCTGCTCTGGAAGGGGCGGAAGGAGGCGGCGGGCGCCGTGGGCCGCCTGGCGCCCACGTACCTGCTCCAGGACGCGGTGGTGCCACGCTCGAAGCTGCCCGCGATCATGCGCGAGGTGCTCGCGATCGGCGAGCGCCACGGCGTGCAGATCGCCAACGTGTTCCACGCGGGCGACGGCAACCTGCACCCGCTGATCCTCTACGACGACCGCCGCCCCGGGGAGCTCGAGCGCGCGAAGGCCGCGAACGAGGAGCTGCTCCACGCGTGCATCGCGATGGGCGGGACCGTCACCGGCGAGCACGGCGTGGGCCTCGACAAGGCCAAGAACCTGCCGCTCCAGTACGCCGACGCCGACCTGAACTTCATGTACCGGCTGCGCGGCGTCTTCGACCCGGACCGGCTGATGAACCCCGGCAAGCTCCTGCCCGCGCACCCGGCGTGCGGCGAGGGCTTCCGTCCCGCGCGGCCGCGGCTCCCCGCCGGCGCCTGGATCTGATGGCCGTCGCCGGGCGATCCGTGGGCGGCGCGCTCGCCGCGATCCTGGGCCGCGAGGGCCTGCGCGAGGACGACGCGGCGCGCGCGGCGGCGGCCGTCGACGGCGTCGTGCCCCGCTGGGTGGCGCGTCCCGCCACGCTCGAGCAGGCGAGCGGCGTGGTGGCGCTCGCGCACGACGCCGGGCTCGGCGTCGTCCCGCGCGGCAGCGGCAGCGCCCTCGAGCTCGGGCGCCCGCCGGCCCGGGCGGACGTGGTGCTCGACCTCGGCGGCCTCGACCAGGTGCTGGAGTGGAGCCCGGACGACCTCACGGTCTCGGTGCAGGCGGGCGTGACCGCGGGCGCGCTGGCCGCCCGGCTGGCCGCGCACCGCCAGCTCCTCCCGGTGGATCCGCCCGGCGCGGCGACGCGGACGCTCGGCGGGCTCGCGGCGACCGCGGCGAGCGGACCGCTGCGCGCGCGCTACGGGACGCTGCGCGACCTCCTGCTGGGCGTCCGCTTCGTCCAGGCCGACGGCGTCATCACGTGGGGCGGCTCGAAGGTCGTCAAGTCGGTGAGCGGCTACGACGTGCCCAAGCTGATGGTCGGAGCGCTCGGCACGCTCGGCGTGCTCGGCGAGCTCACGCTCCGGCTCCATCCGATGCCGGAGTCGGAGCGCACGTGGCTCGTCCGCGCCCACGACGCCGCCGCGGCGCAGGCGTTCGTGGACGGCCTGCTCGACTCGGCGATCCAGCCGAGCCGCGTCGAGCTGCTGAACGCCGCGGCGCTGGAGGCGTGCGCGCTCCCGGGCGGCGCCGTCGCGGTCGCCGTCTCCATCGGTACGGTGGCGGCCGCGGTCCAGGCCCAGGGCGAGGCGCTCGTCGCGCTCGCGCGGCGCACGGCCGCCGAGGCGGCCGCCGCGCCGCCCGACGTCTGGGCCGGCTACGCGCGCGCCTGCGCCGCCCCCGGCGGCGCCCGCCTGCGCGTCGCCACCCTGGTGAGCGAGGTCGGCGCCGCGCTCCGCGCGGCGGAGGCGGCCGCGGCCGACCTCGCGCCCGGCATCGGGGCGCGGGTCACCGGCTGCGCGGCGGTCGGCACGCTCCGCGTGGCGCTGCCGGGGATCGCGCCGGGGGCGGCGGCGACGCTCGTCGAGCGGCTGCGCGGGCTCGTCGCGCCCGCGGGCGGGAGCGTCGTCGTCGAGGCGGGCCCGCGGGCGCTGCGGGAGGCGGTCGATCCGTGGGGGCCCGTGCCGCCGGGGCCGCTCGCGCTGATGCAGGCGCTCAAGGACACGTTCGATCCGGCGCGGGTGCTGAACCCGGGCCGCTTCGTGGGCGGGCTCTGATGGCGAGCCTCCCCGCGACCCTCGGCGCCTTCCGCGGCGCCGACGCGCCCGACCTCGAGGCCCTCCGCAAGTGCGTCCACTGCGGGATCTGCGTGCCCCAGTGCCCGACGTTCCGCGTGCTCGGCGAGGAAATGGACACGCCGCGCGGGCGCCTGTACCTGATGCGCGCCGCCGCGGAGGGGCGGCTCGGCCTCACGGCGGCCCTGGGCCGGCACCTCGACCTCTGCCTCGGCTGCCGCGCCTGCGAGACGGCGTGCCCGTCGGGCGTGCCGTTCGGCGCGCTGCTCGAGGCCACGCGCGTGCAGCTGCGGCGCCACGGGCCGCCGTCCCGCCACCGGCTCCTCGAGGCCTTCGTCTTCGCGGTGTTTCCCGAGCCGCGGCGGCTCGGCGCCGTGCTCGCGGCCCTCTCCGTCTATCGCCGCTCCGGGCTCCGGTGGCTCGTGCGCGCCACCGGTCTGCTCCGGCCCTTCCCGCGCCTGGCGGCGATGGAGGCGCTCGTCGACGGCGTGCCGCGCGCCGAGCCGCTGCCCGCGGTCGTCCCGGCGCGCGGCCGGCGGCGCGGGCGCGTCGGGCTCCTGACCGGGTGCGTCCAGCGCCACCTCTACCCGGGGGTCAACCGCGACGCCGCGCGGCTCCTCGCGCTCGCCGGCTACGAGGTCGTCGTGCCGGCCGCGCAGGGCTGCTGCGGCGCCCTCGAGCTGCACGCGGGGCGCGCCGACGCGTTCCGCGCGCGGGCGCGCGCGCTGGCGGCGGCGTTCCCCGCGGACCTCGACTTCGTCGTGACCAGCGCGGCGGGCTGCGGCGCGGCGATGAAGGCGTACGGCCACTGGCTGCGCGACGCCGCGGACCTCGGGGCGAAGACGCGCGACGTCCTCGAGCTGCTCGCCGAGGCCGAGCTGCCGCTCGGGCCGCTTCCGCTCACGGTGACGTACCACGACGCCTGCCACCTCGCCCACGGCCAGCGGCTGCGCCAGGAGCCGCGCGCGCTGCTCCGGCGCATCCCCGGCCTCACGCTGCTCGAGCTGCCCGACAGCGACCTCTGCTGCGGGAGCGCGGGCGTGTACAACCTGCTCGAGCCCGCGATCGCGCGGGACCTGCTCGAGCGCAAGCTCGCGTGCATCGCGGCGACCGGCGCGCGGGTCATCGCGGCGGCGAACCCGGGGTGCCTTCTGCAGATCGCCGCCGGCTGCCGGGCGCGCGGGCTGGACGTCGAGATCGTGCATCCGGTAGAGTTGCTGGCGCGCGCGGCGGAGCGCGCCCCATGAAGATCCGCGTCAGGGACCACGTCGCGTACCACGCCGACAGGATGGCGAAGGTCGCGCTCGCGACCACCCCCCGGGCCCAGCTCGACCTCTACTGCGTGGCGCCCGGGCAGGCCCAGACGGCCCACACGCACGCCGAGCAGGACAAGGTCTACGTCGTCCTGGAGGGCGAGGGCCGCTTCAGCCTCGGCGAGCGGGAGGAGCGGCTCGGGCCGGGCGAGGCCGTCGTCGCGCCGGCGGGCACGCCCCACGGCCTCGTCAACGACGGGACCGGGCCGCTGCTCGTCCTGGTGGTCGTGACGCCGCCGCCGTCCCACGCATGAGCGCGCCGCCCCGCGCCTCGCTGATGATCACGTGCCTCGGGGACATGCTCTTCCCCGAGGTCGGGGTGAGCATCGTCCGCCTGCTGCGCCGCCTCGGCGTCCGGGTGGACTGCCCGGCCGGCCAGACCTGCTGCGGCATGCCGCTGTTCAACTCCGGCTACCACAAGGCGGCGGCGGCGGTCGCGGCGCGCACGGTCGGCCTCTTCCGCGACGCCGAGCACGTGATCGTCCCCTCGGGCTCCTGCGCCTTCATGGTCAAGCACGAGTACCCGCGGCTCCTGCGCGACCCCGAGGCGCGCCGCGCGGCGGAGCGCCTCGCCGCGCGCACGTGGGAGCTCTCCCAGTTCCTCGTGAGCGTCCTCGGCGTGCGCGAGCTGACGTCCGCCGTGAAGGGGCGGGTGACGTACCACGACTCCTGCCACCTCCTCCGCGGCCTCGGCGAGTCGCAGACCCCCCGCGAGCTGCTGCGGAACCTCAAGGGCGTCGAGCTGGTCGAGCTGCCGGGCGCCGACGAGTGCTGCGGCTTCGGCGGCTCGTTCGCCGTGCGGCTCCCGGAGGTCTCCGCCGGGATCCTGGAGCGGAAGCTCGCCCACGTCGAGGCGACGGGCGCCGCGTGCCTGGTCGCGTGCGACGCCGGCTGTCTGCTGCAGATGGGCGGCGGGCTCCGGCGGCGCGGCTCGCGGGTGCGGCCGGTGCACCTGGCCGAGCTGCTCGGCGGGGACGGGGCGTGAACGAGGGCGGGCTCGCCACGCCGTTCCGCGAGCGCGCCGGGCGCGCGATGCGGGACGCCTTCCTGCAGGAGGCGCTCACGATCGCGACGCGCAAGTTCATCGGGCTGCGCCGCGAGGCCTTCGACGACTTCCCCGAGGGCGACGCGCTCCGCGACCGCGCGCGCGCGATCAAGGAGGCGACGCTGCAGCGCCTCGACCACCACCTGGAGCGGCTCGTCGCGAGCGTCGAGGGGCGCGGCGGCCGGGTGCACTACGCGACGACGCCCGAGGAGGCGCGGGCGATCGTGCTCGACATCGCCCGGCGCACCGGCGCCCGGATGGCGGTGAAGTCCAAGTCCATGGCCACGGAGGAGATCCACCTCAACGAGGCGCTCGAGGCCGCCGGGGTGACGCCGGTCGAGACCGACCTCGGCGAGTACATCATCCAGCTCGCCCACGAGCGCCCCTCGCACATCATCGTGCCGGCCATCCACAAGACGAAGGGGCAGGTGGCCGACCTCTTCACGCGCGCGCTCAAGCGCCGGGTCGAGGCCGACCCGGAGGTGCTCACGCGGGTCGCGCGCCTCGAGCTGCGGGAGAAGTTCCTCCAGGCGGATCTCGGGATCACCGGCGCCAACTTCGCGGTCGCGGAGACCGGCACGGTCGTGCTCGTCACCAACGAGGGGAACGGCCGGATGGTGACGTCGCTCCCACGCGTGCACGTCGCGATCATGGGCGTGGAGAAGGTCGTGCCGTCCATGACCGACCTGATGGTGTTCCTCGCGATCCTGGCCAGGAGCGCCACCGGCCAGAAGCTCTCCGTGTACACGACGCTCGTGGAGGGGCCGCGGCGCGCGGGCGAGCTCGAGGGCCCGGAGGAGTTCCACCTGGTCCTGCTCGACCACGGTCGGATCGCCCAGATCGCCGGGCCGCTTCGCGAGGCGCTCTCCTGCCTGCGCTGCGGCGCCTGCCTGAACGTGTGCCCCGTGTACCAGCAGATCGGCGGGCACGCGTACGGGCACACGTACCCGGGCCCGATCGGCATCCTCCTGACCGCGATGCTGCAGGGCCCGGCGTCGGTGAAGGACCTCGCGCACGCCTCCTCGCTCTGCGGCGCCTGCGTGGACGCGTGCCCGGTGCGCATCGACATCCCGCGCATGCTGATCGGCCTGCGCCGGGAGGTGAACGAGCGGCGGATCGCGTCGCGGCGCGAGCGGGTCGCGTTCGTGCTCCTCGGGGCGCTCCTCGTGCGCCCCGTGCTGTACCGGCTCGCGGTGCGCCTCGGCCGCCTCGTCCAGCGGCCGTTCGTCCGCGGCGGCGCGGTGCGCGACCTGCCGCTCGTCCTCGGCGACTGGACGCGCGCGCGCGACCTGCCGCCGATCGCGCCGCGGACGTTCCAGGAGCGCTGGGCGACGCTCGAGCGGGAGGGGCGCCCGTGACGACGAGGGCCGAGTTCCTGGCCCGCATCCGGGCGGAGATGCAGAAGACGCAGGGCCTGTTCGCCGCGTCGACGGCGCCGCGGCCGGCGCAGCCGCGGGCCGCGGTCGAGGCGATCCGGCGCGAGCTGGCGGAGCGCTGGCCGGAGACGCTCGAGCGCTTCCGGCGGGAGTTCGGGCGGGTCGGCGGGGTCTTCCACCGGGCGGCCGCGCTCGCGGAGGTCCCGCACCTCGTCGCCGGCATCGCGCGCGAGCGCGAGGCGCACCGCCTCGTCGCCTGGCACCCGGCGGCGCTCGGAGGCGACCTGGGCCCCGCGCTGACGGCGCGCGGGCTGGACGTGCTGCCGATGCCGCCCGGCGAGCTGGCCGAGGCCGCCGAGCGGCAGGCGCTGCGGGCGCGGATCGCGGAGGCCGAACTCGGCCTCACGGGCGTGGACCTGGCGATCGCCGAGACCGGGACGCTCGTCGTGCGCTCGGGCGCCGGGCGACCGCGCTCGACGTCGCTCCTGCCGCCGTACCACGTCGCGGTCTTCGACCGGGGCGCGCTCGTCGAGTCGCTCGCGCAGGCGGGCGTCGTCCTCGAGGCGTGGCACGCGGCGGGCGCGCCGCCTGCCGGCGCCGTCGTGAGCTTCATCACCGGGCCGAGCCGCACGGCGGACATCGAGCTCACGCTGACGCGCGGCGTGCACGGGCCCAGGGAAGTCCACGCGATCTTCGTGGACGCCGAGACTCGTGGCTGAGCGCTACTTCACGCCCGACGAGGTCGCCGCCCTGATCCCCGCGCTGTCCCCCGTCATGGAGGGCGTCATGCGCGCTCACGCGGAGGCCAGCGAGACGCGCGAGCGGCTGCGGGTCGAGCGCGAGCGGATCACGCAGGCGGGCGGCGGCGTCCTGGACCAGGCCGCGTGGCGCGCCGAGACCGAGCGCATCGCGCGGCTGACCGAGCGCGTCCAGGCCGGCCTCGCGGAGGTCGTGCGCCTCGGCGGCTCGCCGAAGGACCTCGGGCTCGGCCTGGTGGACTTCCCGCACCGGCGCGACGGCCGCGTCGTCAACCTCTGCTGGCGGCACGGTGAGCGCGAGGTCCGCTGGTGGCACGGCCTCGACGAGGGGTACGCGGCGCGCAAGCCGCTCTGATGCGCTACGCCGCGGTCCTCTTCGACCTCTTCGACACGCTCGTTCGCTTCGACCGCGAGCGCATGCCGGAGATCCGGGTCAACGGCAAGACCGTGCGCTCGTCCGCGGGCGAGCTCCACGCGCTGTTGCGCGCCCACGCGCCCGACGTCGGCCTCGAGGCCTGCTACGAGGCGCTGGGCGAGAGCTGGCGGGAGGCCGAGCGCCTGCGCGCCATCGACCACCGCGAGGTGCCGGCGCCGCTCCGGTTCACGGACTTCTTCCGCCGGCTCGGCCTCGACGCGGCCGCGCTGCCGGCCGGGCTCGCGCAGGCGCTGATCGACGCGCATCGCGGTGCGCTGGGCCGCGCCGCCGAGTTCCCCGCGCACCACGGCCCGCTGCTCCGGCGGCTCGCCGGCCGCCACCGCCTCGCCGTCGTCTCGAACTTCGACTAC
The DNA here is from genome assembly GCA_001788495.1 of Candidatus Rokubacteria bacterium RIFCSPLOWO2_02_FULL_73_56. Classification (GTDB taxonomy): domain Bacteria; phylum Methylomirabilota; class Methylomirabilia; order Rokubacteriales; family CSP1-6; genus GWA2-73-35. The sequence goes on along the minus strand of MGCF01000132.1, from coordinate 92,640 downwards.
TCGCCCACCGCGCTCGACATCCTGGAGCGCGCGGGCGTCGCGGAGCTGTTCGGCGCCATCGTGGTCTCGGACGCGATCGGCTGGCGCAAGCCGCGGCGCGAGATCTTCGACGCGGCGCTGGGGCGCCTGGGCGCCCGGCCCGAGGAGGCGCTCTTCGTCGGCGACCGCGCCGACATCGACGTGGCGGGCGCGCAGGGGGTCGGCATGGACGCGGCCTGGCTCAACCCCGGGGCGGCGCCGCTGCCGGGGACCGTCGCGGCGCCGACGTTCGAGATCCGCGACCTCGCCGAGCTGGCCGGGATCCTCGGGCGCTGAATCACGCGCCGCCGCGCGCGCATCTAAGATGACGGGAAGGATGGGGGGGCCATGGCGACCACGCGGAAGGTGATCATCCTCGGCTCGGGGCCGGCGGGCTACACGGCGGCGATCTACGCGGCCCGGGCGAACCTGGCGCCGCTCGTGCTCACGGGCGTCCAGTCCGGCGGCCAGCTCATGCTCACGACCCTCGTCGAGAACTACCCGGGCTTCGTCGAGGGCATCCAGGGGCCCGAGCTGATGGAGACGATGCGGAAGCAGGCCGAGCACTTCGGCACCGAGATGATCGCCGAGGACGCGACGGCGGTGGACTTCTCGCGGCGGCCCTTCGTCGTCAGGGCGGGCGAGCAGGCCTTCGAGTCCCACACCGTCGTCATCGCCACCGGCGCCTCGGCGAAGCTCCTCGGGCTCCCGGCGGAGTCGAAGCTGATGGGCCGCGGCGTCTCCACGTGCGCCACCTGCGACGGCTTCTTCTTCAAGGACCAGAACATCATGGTCGTCGGGGGCGGCGACTCCGCGCTCGAGGAGGCGCTCTACCTGGCGCGGCTCGGGCGGCGCGTGGACGTCGTCCACCGGCGCGACAGCCTGCGCGGCTCGAAGATCATGCAGGAGCGCGCCTTCAAGAACCCGAAGATCGAGTTCATCTGGGACACGGTCCTGGACGATATCCGGGACGTGGACCAGGGCAAGGTCACGAGCGTGCGCCTCAAGCACGCCAAGACCGGCGCGCTGACGGAGCGGCCCGTGGACGGCCTGTTCGTCGCGATCGGCCACCAGCCGAACACGCAGGTCTTCCGCGGCCAGCTCGAGCTCCTGCCGAACGACTACATCAAGGTCAAGCCCGGGACGACCCAGACGAGCGTGCCCGGGGTCTTCGCGGCGGGCGACGTGCAGGACCACACGTACCGCCAGGCGGTGACGGCCGCCGGCACCGGCTGCATGGCCGCGCTCGAGGCCGAGCGGTACCTCGAGGCCACCCAGCCCCACTGAGAACATGGGGGGCCTCGAAGGGCCCCCCAAGCCCCCCGGGCCCCGGGCGCTCGGGGCGCCCCGGCGCAGCCGTGGTGCCCCTCGACAGCGCGATTCGTTCCCAGGCTCTGAGTTGACGTCGGGGGGAG
>MGCF01000132.1:38377-91180 GCA_001788495.1 Candidatus Rokubacteria bacterium RIFCSPLOWO2_02_FULL_73_56 | reverse complement strand
ATTGCGTGTGCCCGATTCCTTCACACCCTCTGAGGCGCGGGATCAGGCGCGGCCGCGTGCGCCACGCGCGTCAGGTGCCGACGCGGAGCGTGGCGCCGAGCTCGCGCAGCAGCGCGATCGTCGAGAGGTAGGAGAGCTTGCCGGTGCGCGGGTTCTCCGAGGGCACGTTCTCGATCTCGACGGCGAGCCGCCCGAATTCCCCCTCGACCGTGATGCGGTGGCGGTTCATCGGCTGCTCCGGCGCGGCGAAGACCTTGATGCGGGTGCGCTCGGGGCCGACGCCGGCCAGCGAGAGCGCGGCCACGACGTTCACGTTCGCGGGGAACGCGCGGCACGCCTCGGCCGCCGTCCCCTCGAAGATCAGCGTCTCCGTCGTGATCGCGGCGAGGTCGATCCGCTGCGCGACGACCCACGGCGCGCCGGCGAGCCCGGCGGGCGGCTTGCGCGTCTCCATCGTGACCGAGGTGATCGTGCCGACGCGCGCGCCCTTGACGCCGTCGAGCCCCGCGATGGCCGCCGAGGGGACGAGGATGCGGCAGCCGTGGGCCGCCGCCAGGTCCACCCAGTCCTGGCGCCCGAGGAGTCCGCCGGCCGAGAGCACGACGAGGTCGCGGCCGGCGGCGAGCGTCTTCGGGGCGATCTCCGCGAGGTGCGCCTGGGTCGAGGCCTCGACGATCAGCTCGGAGGCCGCGAGCAGCGCGTCGAACGGCAGGAACGGCGCGGGCGCGCGAAGGCTCTCGAGGAACCGCTCGGCCTTCTCGCGGTCGCGCGCGGTCGCTCCGGCCAGGCGCAGGCCCGCGATGCCCTCGTCGAGGGCGCGGCACACGGCCCGCCCGATCACGCCGAGACCCGCGACCCCGACCCGCATGCCGGGCGCATGGTATCATGCGGCAGGCGTGCGAACCCCGGCACCCTCGACGCTGCGACGATCGCTCGAGCGGCTCTATCGGGAGTTCGACTATGCGGCGCGCATCGAGCGCGACGCGATCCGCTTCCCCCTCCGCTACGCGGATCCGCGCGACCGCGAGCTCGTCGCCCTGCTGACGGCGTGTCTCGCCTACGGCCGCGTCGACCTGTTCTCGCGAGCCCTGGAGCGCGCGCTGGCGGCGATGGGCCCGTCGCCCACGGGCTTCGTCGCGACGTTCGACCCGCGGCGCGACGGCGGGGCCTTCGCCGGGTTCCGCTACCGCTTCAACCGCCCGCGCGACCTCGTCGCCTTCTGCGTGGCCGCGCGCGACGTGCGCGCGCGCTGGGGCACGCTCGAGAAGTGCTTCGTCGCCGGCGACGGCGCCGGCCAGGGACCGATCGGCCCCGCGCTCGAGCGCTTCGCGCGCGCCTTCCTGGAGGCCGACCTCGCCGAGGTGTTTCCGCGCGGGCGCCCGTCGCGCGGCTACCGCCACCTGTTCCCGCTGCCGTCGGCCGGCGGCCCGTGCAAGCGGCTGCACCTCTACCTGCGCTGGATGGTCCGCCGGGAGCCGCCGGACTTCGGGCTCTGGACGTCGCTCGCGCCCGCGCGCCTGCTGATCCCGGTGGACACGCACGTGGAGAACATGAGCCGCGCGATCGGGCTCACGCGGCGCCGCGCGCGGACCTGGCGCATGGCCGAGGAGATCACCGCGGCGCTGGCGCGCGTGGATCCCGCGGATCCCGTGAAGTTCGACTTCGCCCTCTGCCACAAGCGCATGTCCGGCGACTGCCGCGATCGGCGCGACGCCGTGGTCTGCGCGCCGTGCGGCCTCCGCGGCGTCTGCCGCCACTGGCGGCGCGGCGCGGCCCGGGGGAGGCGCCGTGGGCGCTGAGCTGCTCGTCGCCGCGGCGGGCATCGCGCTCGGTGTCCTCGTGGGATGGCTGGTCGCGGGCGTCCGCGCGCACACGGCCGGCCAGGCCGTGCGGGAGGCGCTCCAGGCCCGCGTCGCCGCCCTGGAGACCCTGACGGAGGAGCTGCGCAAGCAGATCGCGGAGCGGGAGCGCGAGGGCGGCGGCCTCCGCGCGTCCCTCGAGGCGGCGCGCGCCGAGCGGGCGGCCGCCGAGGCGCGACGGGATGCCGAGCGCGCGAACCTCGAAGAGCAGAAGCGCCTGCTCGACGACGCCCGGGGGCGGCTCGCCGACACGTTCAGCGCGCTCAGCGCCGAGGCGTTGCGCCAGAGCAACGCGGAGTTCATCGCGCTGGCCCGGGAGCGGATCGAGAGCCAGGTGACGCCCCTGCACGAGGCCCTGGCACGCTACGAGCAGCAGATCCGGGCGCTGGAGGCCAGCCGCCAGGCGGCCTACGGCGGCCTCCGGCAGCAGCTCGAGACCCTCACCCTGAGCAGCACCGAGCTGCAGCGCGAGACCGGCAACCTGGTCGCGGCGCTCCGCGCGCCGCACATCCGGGGACGCTGGGGCGAGCTCACGCTCCACCGGGTGGTCGAGCTCGCCGGCATGGTGCCGTACTGCGACTTCCTGGAGCAGGTGAGCGTCGAAGGCGAGACCGGCCGCCTGCGACCCGACATGCTCGTGCGGCTGCCCCTGCGGCGCGAGATCGTGGTGGACGCCAAGGTCCCGCTGTCGGCGTACCTCGACGCGATCGCGGCGCCGACCCCGGAGGAGCGCGCGGCGGGCTTTGCCCGGCACGCGGCCCAGGTGCGCCAGCACATGACCACGCTCGCGGGCAAGGCGTACTGGGAGGAGTTCGCCACGGCGGCCGAGCTGGTCGTGATGTTCATCCCGGGCGAGGCGTTCGTGTCGGCGGCCGTCGAGGTCGATCCCGCGCTGATCGAGGACGGGATGGCGCGACACGTGGTGGTCGCGACGCCGACGACGCTGGTCGCCCTGCTTCGGGCGATCGCGTACGGCTGGCGGCAGGAGGAGCTCGCCGCGAACGCCGCGCAGATCAGCGAGCTCGGCAAGCTGCTCTACGAGCGCCTCCGCACGCTGGGCGAGCATTTCAACGAGGTCGGCCGCGGCCTCCTGCGCGCGACCTCGGCCTTCAACCGGGCGGTGGGCTCGATGGAGTCCCGCGTCCTGCCGGCGGCGCGACGGTTCAAGGACCTCAGGGCCGGCACCGGCGACGAGCTCCCGCGACTCGAGCCCGTCGACGAGCAGCCCCGCGAGCTGACGGCGCCGGAGTTTCCGCAGCAGCTCTCCACGGACGACGCGCGGCCCGCGGGGCCCGCGTGACGCTCACCGCCGTCGACTGGACGGTCATCCTCGCGTACTTCGCCCTCTCGCTGATCGTCGGCGTGGTCTTCTCCGGGCGCGCCGGCGCCTCGCCGACGGAGTACTTCCTCTCCGGGCGCGCGATCCCGTGGTGGCTCGCCGGCACCTCGATGGTCGCCACGACCTTCGCCGCCGACACGCCGCTCGTGGTGACGGGGCTGACGGTGAAGTACGGCATCGCGGGGAACTGGCTCTGGTGGTCGTTCGTGATGAGCGGGATGCTCACCGTGGTCTTCTACGCGCGCCTCTGGCGCCGCGCCGGCGTGATGACCGACGCGGAGTTCACCGAGCTGCGCTACGCCGGGCGGCCCGCGGCGTTCCTGCGCGGCTTCCGAGCCTGCTACCTGGCGCTCGCCGTCAACTCGATCATCATCGGCTGGGTCACGGCGGCGATGGCGAAGATCCTCGGCCTCACGCTCGGCGTGGACAGGTGGCAGGCGATCGTCGTGCTCTTCCTGCTGACCGGCTTCTACTCCACGCTCGCGGGGCTCTGGGGCGTCGTGGTCACCGACTTCTTCCAGTTCCTGCTGGCCATGACCGGCTGCGTCGTGCTGGCCGGGTTCGCGCTCGGCGCGGTGGGCGGGCGCGACGGCCTGCTCGCGGCGCTCCACGCACGCTTCCCGGACGACGCGCCGCTCCGCGTCCTGCCGGGGCTCGACTCGCCGTGGATGCCCGCGCTGACCTTCTTCGTGTACCTGGCGGTCCACTGGTGGGCCTCGTGGTACCCGGGGGCCGAGCCCGGCGGCGGCGGGTACGTGGCGCAGCGGATCTTCGCGGCCAGGGACGAGCGCCACGCGCTGCTCGCCGCCCTCTGGTTCAACATCGCGCACTACGCGCTCCGGCCGTGGCCGTGGATCCTCGTGGCGCTGGCCTCGATGGTCCTCTATCCGGGGCTCGCCGATCCCGAGGTGGGCTACGTCCGCGTGATGGTGGACCACCTGCCCCCGTTCTGGCGCGGCTTCCTGCTCGCGGCGTTCTTCGCCGCCTACATGTCCACGATCTCGACCCAGCTCAACTGGGGCGGCTCGTACCTGGTGAACGACGTCTACCGGCGCTTCTGGGCGCCGGCGCGCTCGGAGGCCCACTACGCGGGCGTCGGCCGGCTCGCGACGCTCGTGATGATGGCGGTGTCGGGGGTCGTCACGCTCCACATCGGCACGGTCGAGGGCGCGTGGAAGTTCCTGCTGGCGCTCGGCGCGGGCACGGGTCTCGTCTACCTCCTGCGGTGGTACTGGTGGCGGATCAACGCGTGGTCCGAGGTGAGCGCGATGGCGGCGGCGCTCGTCTTCTCGCTCGGCGCGCAGTGGGGCCTCGGGCTCTCGAGCGACGACCTGCACGGGTACCCGAAGCTGCTGCTGCTGACGACGGCCGCGACCACGGCCGTCTGGCTCGCGGTGACGTACCTGACACCCGCCGAGCCCGCCGAGACGCTGCGCGCGTTCGCCGCGCGCGTGCGCGCCGGCGGCCCGGGCTGGCGCGCCGTCGCGCCGGACACCGCCGACGCGCAGGGCCTCGGCGCGGGCCTCCTGCTCTGGGCGCTCGGCTGCGCGGTCGTCTATCTGGGGCTCTTCGGCATCGGCTGGCTGATCCTCGGCCTCCCCCTCAGGGGCGTCGCCGCCCTCGGCGCCGCGGCGGCCCTCACGTGGTACCTCGTGGTGGCGACCCGGCCCCCGGCCGGGGCCGAAGGTCGCGTGGTATGATGCGCCTGATGACACCGATTCCCATCCAGGTGTATGGAATCAATCTCCTCGTCCGACTGATGCTCGAAGGCCCCGCCGACGTGCGGGTGCACTGCCCGAAGGGCTCGCCGATCCGCTACGGCGAGGTCGTCGCGCGCGGCGACGGCTTCGACGAGGGCGCCAACGCGTTCCGCGAGATGCCGGACCTCAAGACCTGCGTGGCGTTCGAGGAGTCGGCCGAGGAGGTCGAGGGCCACTACTTCTACATCGCGGGCGAGGAGTACCGCGTCATCCGCCTCGACTCGGTCATCCTGTCCTTCCCGCACGAGTAGACCGACCGTCGTGCCCCGGCGCTCCGCGGACGCCCTCGACGCCGCGCTCGCGCGGATCGACTCCTCCGAGCTGACCGAGCTCACGCGCGAGCTCGTGCGCATCCCGAGCGTCGTGCGGCCCGGCGATCCCTCCGCGACCGAGGCCGAGGCCGCGCGCTACGTCGAGCGCTGGCTCCGCGCGGAAGGGCTCCCGCTCGAGGTCCACGAGGTCGCGCCCGGCCGGCCCAACGTGCTCGCGTGGCTCGGCGACGCGGGCGCGGGCCGGAGCCTCCTGCTCGAGGGCCACACCGACGTCGTCACCGAGGGCGATCCCGCCGAGTGGACGCACCCGCCGTTCGCCGCCGAGGTGGTGGACGGGCGGATCTACGGGCGCGGCGCCGCGGACATGAAGAGCGGGCTGGCGGCGGCGATGATCGCGACCGCGGCGCTCAGGCGGAGCGGCGCGCGGCTCGGCGGCCGCCTCGTGGTCGGCGCCCTCGTGGACGAGGAGGGCGACATGCTCGGCGCGCGGCACCTCTGCACGACGCCGCTCGGCCGCGGGCTCGACGCCGCGATCATCTGCGAGCCGGAGCAGAACGAGATCTGCCTCGAGCAGCGCGGGGTCGTCTGGGCGCGCGTCGCGATCCACGGACGCATGGCGCACGGTGCGATGCCCGAGGCGGGCGTGAACCCGATCGGCGCCGTCGCGGCGCTGCTCGCCGAGGTGCCCGCGCTCGAGCGCCGGCTGCGCCGGCTGTGCGCGCGCAGCCGCTACCTGCGGCCGCCCACGGTCACGCCGACGGTGGTGCAGGCGCCGGGGCAGGGGATCGGCCAGTCGAACGTCATCCCGTCGACCGCCCGCCTGACCCTCGACGTGCGGCTCACGCCGGGCCCGGACGGCGCCGCGGTCGCGGCCGAGATCGATGCCGCGTGCGGGCGCGCGATGGCCCGCGCTCCCGGGGCCGCCATCGCGTGGGAGCCCGCGAACGGCTTCCGCCTCGCGACGCGGGTGGAGCGGAGCGAGCCCCTGGTGCGCGCCGTGGCGGCGGCCGTCCGGCAGGCGACGGGCCGGGCGCCGCGGTGGGGCGGCGTGCCGGGCTCGACCGACGGCACGATCCTCCGGACGACGCTCGGGATCCCGATCGTCACGCTGGGACCGGGCAACCGGCTGATCCCCCACCAGGTCGACGAGTACGTCGAGATCGCTGAAGTGCTCGAGGCGGCGCGGATTTACGTTGCGGCGGCTCTGAACTTCCTCACGCCATGAGCGAGCCCGCGCCCCGCCTGCGGCCGGTCGATGCCTTCCCCGTCGAGCACGAGGGGCAGTCGTGCATCGCGCTGCGCGACCCGGCGGGCTACACGGACGCGGTCGTCCTCCTGCCGCGCGTGCTCCTCGAGATCGTCTCGCTCTTCGACGGCGAGCACTCGATCGCCGACATCCAGGCGGCGGTGATGCGGCGCCACGGCGAGCTGCTCCCGCGCGAGCAGATCCAGGCCGTCGCCGACTCGCTCGACGCGCACGGCTTCCTCGAGAGCGAGCGCTTTGCGGCGCGGCGGGCCGCCGTGGACGGCGCGTTCCTCGAGGCGCCGCTGCGGCCCGCCGCCCACGCGGGCAGCGCCTACCCGGCGGAGGCGGACGCGCTCCACGCCGCCCTCGACGCGTGCTTCGCGCCGCCGGAGGGGCCGGGGCCCGCCGACGGCCGGCCCGCCGGGGCGCCGCCGGTTCGGGCCGTGATCGCGCCGCACATCGACTTCCGCCGCGGCGGCCCGGCGTACGCCTGGGCGTACCGGGACGTCGCCGAGCGCGCGGACGCCGACGTCTTCGTCATCCTCGGGACCTGCCACGCCGGCATGGCCGACCCGTTCGCGCTCACGCGCAAGGACTATGCGAGCCCGCTCGGGCCCGTGGCCGTGGACCGTGACTTCGTCGAGGCGCTCGCGGCACGCGCGCGGCAGGACTGCTTCGGCTCCGAGCTCGCGCACCGGAGCGAGCACTCGATCGAGTTCCAGGCGGTGTTCCTCCGCTACCTCTTCCACGGCCGGCGCGACGTCGCGATCGTCCCCGTGCTCGTGAGCTTCGCCCACGAGGCGATGCTGCGCGGGCAGGGGCCCGAGGCCGACCCGCGCGTCCCCCGGTTCCTGGAGGCGCTCGCCGAGACCGCGGCGGCGAGCGGCCGGCGCGTCGCACTCGTCGCCGGCGCCGACCTGGCCCACGTCGGACCCCGCTTCGGCGACCCGGAGCCGGTGTCGCCCGAGACGCTCGCGTGGATCGGGCGCGAGGACCGCGCGCTGCTCGAGGCGGTGGAGACGGGCGACCCGGCGGCCTTCTACGACGCCGTGGCGCGCGACGAGGACCGGCGGCGGATCTGCGGCTTTTCGCCGATCTACGCGCTCCTGCGGGCGCTCGGCGGCGGGCGCGGGACGGTGCGCCGGTACGGCCAGTGGCCCGACCCTCAGGGCGTCGTGACCTTCGCCTCCGTGGTGTTTCCGGCGCGACGAGGCGAGCGAGACGATGGCTGGGCGAGCTGAGGCGCGTCCGGCGCGACGAGGCGAGCGAGACGAATGACCAGCGTCCCGGCGCAGGGCTTCCAGCTCCCGCGGCTTCGCGTGGACCGCGACGGCGACTGGTTCGACGACGGCGTGGAGGTCACGCACCCCGGCGTTCTCGCCAGTCTCCGGCGCGGGCTACGCCGCGACGCCCGGGGCTACTTCATCCAGACGCGGGTGCGGATCCCCGTGGAGGTCGAGGACGCGCCGTTCGTGGCGACCCGGCTCGAGCGCCGCGGCGCCGCGCTCCACGTCATCCTCAACGACGGCTCGGAGGAGGACGTGGACGCCGCCACGCTCAGGATCGGGACCGGCGACGTGCCGTACTGCGCGGTGAAGGGGGGCGCCTTCGAGGCGCGCCTGTCCCGGGCGGCGGCCCATCAGCTCCTGGCGCTCGCCGAGTGGGACGAGGCGACCGGGCAGGGCACGCTCCGGCTGGACGGGAGCGCGTACGCGCTCCGGAGGGGCGCATGAACGCCGCCGCCGTGCTGATGGAGGTGCTGCGCGCGGCGGGCGTCCGCTACGTCTTCGGCAACCCCGGCACGACGGAGCTGCCGTTCCTCGACGCGCTCCCCGACTCGGGCCTCGAGTACGTGCTCGCGCTGCAGGAGGCGACGGCCGTGGCCGCCGCCGACGGCTACGCCCAGGCCACCGGCACGCACGGCGTCGTGAACGTGCACGTCGCGCCCGGGCTCGCCAACGGGATCTCGATCCTGCACAACGCCGCGCGCGCGAAGAGCCCGCTCGTCGTGACGGCGGGCCAGCAGGACAGCCGCTTCCTCGTGGACGCGCCGATCCTCGCCGCCGACCTCGTCCGGATGGCCGAGCAGTTCACGAAGTGGGCGTACGAGGTGCGCCGGGCCGAGGAGGCGCCGGCCGCGCTCCGCCGCGCGCTCAAGGTCGCGCTCACGCCGCCGACGGGGCCGGTCTTCCTCGCGCTCCCGATGGACCTGATGACGCCGGTGATCGAGGACGCCGGGGAGGGGCCGCCGCCCGTCGCCGCGCGCACGCGACCGGAGCCCGGTGCGCTCGCGCGCGCCGCGGAGATCCTCGGCGCCGCGCGCGCCCCCCTCGTGATCGCCGGCGACGGCGTCGCGCGCGCCGGCGCCGGCGCCGCGCTGGTCGCCCTCGCGGAGCGGCTCGGCGCCCGCGTGCACGGCGAGCCGTTCTACCGGCGGACGAGCTTCCCCGGCACGCACCCGCTCTGGCGGGGCGGGCTCTACCCCGGGCCCGCGGCGGTCCGGCGCGCGCTCGAGGGCTTCGACGCCGTCCTGATCGTCGGCGCGACGGTGTTCACCTGGTTCCTGCACGCGCCGGGGGCGCCGTTCCCGCGGGGCCTGCCCGTCGTCCAGCTGGACGACGACGCCTGGGAGATCGGGCGGAGCTGGCCGGTCACGCTCGGGATCGTCGCCGACCCGCGCGCCGGGCTCGCCGAGCTCGACGCGGCGCTCGCGGCTCGGATGGGCGAGGCCGAGCGCCGGGCGGCGGCGGAGCGCGCCGCGGCGCTGGCGGCCTCGCGCGCGGAGGTCGTCGCCCGGGCGCGCGCGGCGGCGGAGGCCGAGCGCGAGCGCCGGCCGATCGGCCAGGCGCACCTGTTCGCCACGCTCGCCGCGGTGCTGCCGCGGGGCGCCGTCGTGGTGGACGAGTCGGCGAGCTCGCTGCCGTTCGCGCTCCGCTACCTGCCGTTCGACACGCCCGGCTCGTTCTACGGCTCCAAGACGGGGACGCTCGGCTGGGCGCTGGGCGCCGCGGTGGGCGTCCAGCTCGCGTCGCCGGGGCGGAAGGTGGTGGCCACCGTCGGGGACGGGTCCGTCATGTACGCGCCGCAGGCGCTCTGGACCGCCGCCCGCCACCGGCTGCCGATCACCTGCGTCGTGCCCAACAACGCCTCCTACGCGATCCTCAAGGCGGGCATGCTGGGCCTCGACCTCGCCTCGGCCAAGCGCGGGATCTTCCCGGGCATGGACCTCGTGGAGCCCGAGATCGACTACCTCGGCCTCGCGCGCGCCCTGGGGGTGCGCGCCGAGCGCGTCGACACGCCCGGCGAGCTGGGCGACGTCCTCGCCGCGTGCCTGGCACACCCCGGCCCCGCGCTGGTCGACGTCGCGATCGACCGCGGGTTCACGGAGGTGCGCGTCTGATGGCGAGCCTGACGGGCGGCGAGTGGGTCGTCGCGGCGCTCGGCGCCGAGGGCGTGCGCCACGTGTTCGGGATCCCCGGCGTCCACAACCTCGCGATCTACGACGCGCTCCTGCGCCAGTCGGCGATCCGCCACGTCCTGGCCCGCCACGAAGCCGGCGCGGCGTTCATGGCCGACGGCTACGCCCGCGCCTCCGGCGCGCCCGGCGTCGTGCTCGTCACGACCGGGCCGGGCGCGACGAACGTGCTGACGCCGCTCGTCGAGTCGTACGCGGGCTCGATGCCCGTGCTCGTCGTGATGTCGGACATCGCCTCGGCGCTCGTCGGGCGCGACCTCGGCGCGCTGCACGAGGTCCCGAACCAGATCGAGTGCTTCCGCCCGGTCACGCGCTGGGCGGAGGCGCTGACCGAGGCGCGGAGCATCCCCGCGGCGGTGCACACCGCGTTCGACCTCCTGCGCACCGGGCGGCCGGGGCCCGTCGCGCTCTCGATCCCGAACGACTTCCTGACGGCGCGGGTCGAGGCCGAGCCCGGGCGGGGCGGCGCCGGGCGGCGCCCGCCCTGCCACCCGAGCGAGATCGCGGAGGCCGCGCGCCTGCTGCGCGGCGCCGCGCGGCCGCTCCTGATCGCCGGGGGCGGCGTCGTCGCCGCCGGCGCCGAGGCCGAGTTGCTGGCGCTCGCGCGGCGGCTCGACGCCCCCGTCCTGACCAGCGTCATGGGCCGGGGCGCGATCAGCGAGCGCGACCCGCTCTGGCACGGCGTGCTCCCGAACCGGCGCGCCACGGAGCCCGTGCTCCAGGCCGCCGACGTGATCCTCGCGGTGGGCTGCCGCTTCGCCCACCGCTCGACGCAGGGGCTCCTGCTGAACCTCGCCTTCGCGCCCGGGCAGACGCTGATCCACCTCGACCTCGACCCGCGCGTCATCGGGCTCCTGTTCAAGCCCGCGCTCGGCATCGTCGGGGACGCCCGGGACGGGCTCGCGCGCCTGCTCGCCGCGCTCGCCGCCGGCGAGCCCACGGGCGGGTGGGACCACCGCTGGCGCGCGGGGCTCCGCGGCGCGGCGAGCGCGCGCTACACGCCCGAGGCCGCGCGGCTGCTCGAGACGCTCCGCGAGGCGCTGCCCGACGAGGCGATCGTCGCGTGCGACCAGACCGGGATCAACTACTGGATGGAGTGGCGCTTCCCGGTGCTCGCGCCGCGCACGTTCCTCTATCCCGTCGGCTCGGCGACGCTCGGCTACGGCGTGCCCGCGGCGATCGGCGCCAAGCTCGCGAAGCCCGACCGCCCGGTCGTCGCCGTCGTCGGCGACGGCGGGTTCATGTACTCGGTCGGCGAGCTGGCGACGGCGGTGAAGTACCGGCTGCCGGTGGTGTTCCTGGTGATGAACGATGACCGCTACGGCGCGATCAAGTACCTCCAGGAAGCGCTCTTCGCGGGGCGCTGGGGCGAGGCCGACCTGGCGAACCCCGACTTCCCGGCGCTCGCGGAGGCGTTCGGGGCGCGGGGCGAGCGCGTGACGGTGGCGACGCTGCCCGCCGCGCTCGCGCGCGGCCTCGCGGCCGACGGCCCGACCGTGCTCGAGCTCCCGATGGCGGTCACGCCGCCCTGGGAGCTCTAGCCCGCATCTTCACGAACGGGCATCGCGCGAGGCGGGCAGGGCCTGGCGCCGGGTGCGGTTCCCGGGGGACCGCACGGTGCGCCACCCGCCCGGTCGCGCCATCGCCGTTCGCGAACAATGCGGGCTAGGCGGGGCGCCCGCGCGCCGAGAGCGCCTTCAGGCCCTCGACGTCGCCCGCAACGAGCCGCGCGTGGAGCGGACCGTCGGCGCGCCACGCCTGGCACGTGTCGACCCACCAGGCGTCGCGGTCGGCGCGCGGCGGCTGCCGCTCGTCGCGGAACGCCGCGCCCACGGCCTGGCGTACGACGGGGCCGAGCGCCTGGATGAGCGCGGTCAGGTGGGCGCAGCCGAGCCGGCGCCCGAAGCGCTCGTTGACGGCGCGCGTGAAGCCCTGCGCCACCGAGAGGCCGACCAGCCGCTCGAGGGGCGGCAGCGCGTCCGGGCAGAGTGTGTAGGGGTGCGTCGCCATGCTCCCCGAGGCCCGCGTGATCACGAGGTCCGGGTAGCGCACGCGGATCGTCAGGCGCATGTCGTGGATCGTGCTGGCCGGCGTCGGGTCGAACCACGCCGGGACGCCCTGCGGGCGGTCGTCCACCAGGTGGCCCGTGACGTCGAGCTCGGTCTCGCTCACCTTCCACGCCTCGGCGCGGATCGCGCGGACGTGGAGCGGCAGCTTCTGCGGCTCGGTCATCCTCGGATCTCCTTGAGCACGGCGAGCAGCGCGTCGTGGATCCGGCCGTTGCTCGCCACGACGGCCGGCGTCTCCAGGTCGAGCGGGCCGCCGACGAGGTCCGTCACGCGGCCGCCCGCCTCCGCGATCAGGAGGCTGCCGGCGGCGACGTCCCAGGCGCCGAGGCGCAGCTCCCAGTAGCCGTCGAGCCGCCCGGCCGCGAGCCAGGCGAGGTAGAGCACGGCGGAGCCCATGCGGCGCACCGCGCGCGCGCGCACGCTGAACGCCGCGTACTCCCGGAGGTTGTTGTCGTCGGTCTCGCGGATGTCGTAGGGGAAGCCGGTCGCGAGCAGGCTCTCGTCGAGCGTCGTCGTGGCCGACACCGCGAGCGGCTGCGCGTTGAGCGTCGCGCCACGGCCGCGCTCGGCGACGTACAGCTCGTCGAGGTTCGGGTCGGCGACCACGCCGAGCTCGACGCGGCCGCCGACCTCGAGCCCGATCGAGACCGCGAAGAGCGGCACGCCGTGCGCGTAGTTCGTCGTCCCGTCCAGCGGGTCGATGATCCAGCGGCGGCCCGAGCGGCCGCCGGCGGCGCCCCGCTCCTCGGCGAGCACGCCGTCGTCGGGGAACGCCGCGGCCAGGCGGCCGACGATCAGCTCCTCGGCGCGCGCGTCCATCTCGGTGACCAGGTTGGTCGGCGTGCCCTTGTAGGCGATGCGGCGGGGTCCCTGCAGCTCGGACCGGAGGAGACGGCCGGCTGCCTGCGCGGCGTCGATCGCCACGCGTCGCTCCAGCGATGCCATGGTCGGCTCGACTCTAGCACGCGCGCGCTTGACAACCAACGCACCGTCCCGGAGCATGAACGGCGGCCATGGAGGGTCTGCGCCGCCGCGAACGGCTGCTCCGCGCCGCGCCCGTGCCGCGGCGGCGGCGCGTGGCGCGGATCCGGCCCGGAACGCTCCCCGGCACGCTCGAGGCGCCCGAGAGCGCCGCGGGCGAGGCCCCGCGCATCTCCGTGATCGGCTACGGGCCCGAGGCGCACGTCGAGCGCACGGTCGAGCGGATCGAGGACGCGCTCGCCGAGGTCCTGCCGGGGCGCGTGAGCTGGATCAACGTGGAGGGCCTCGGACAGCCCGAGGTGCTGACCCGGCTCGGCGAGCGCTTCGGCCTGCACCCGATGGCGCTCGAGGACGCGATGAACGTCCCGCAGCGGCCCAAGGTCGAGCGCTTCGACACGTACTTCCTCATCGTGCTCCGGATGGTCCGCCTGAGCCAGGAGGTCGAGGACGAGCAGGTGAGCCTGTTCTTCGGCCAGGACTGGGTCGTGACCGTGCAGGAGCGGGCCGACTGGGACGTCTTCGACCCGGTCCGCGACGCGATCCGACAGCGGCGCGGGCGCGTCCGCGACGCGGGCGCCGACTACCTGGCATACCTGCTGCTCGACGCGGTCGTGGACGCCTACTTCCCGGTGCTCGAGCGCGTGATCGAGTCCGTCGAGGCGCTCGAGGACGACGCGCTCGACGCGCTGCCGGAGACCCTGCCGCGGATCCAGCGGGCACGCCGGAACGTGCTCACGCTGCGCCGCGCGGTGTGGCCGCTCCGGGAGGAGATCGCGGTCCTCCAGCGCGCCGACGCGACGTTCGTCGCCGCGGCGACCGGCGTGTTCCTGCGCGACAGCTACGACCACGCCGTGCAGGCGCTCGAGGTGATCGAGTCGCTGCGGGAGAGCCTCACCAGCGTGATGGAGGTGCACCTCTCGGCCCAGAACCAGCGCCTCAACTCGGTGATGAAAGTGCTCACGGTCATCGCGACGCTGTTCATCCCGCTGACGTTCATCGCGTCGATCTACGGCATGAACTTCGCGGGGATGCCGGAGCTCGGCTGGCGCTGGGGCTACCCCGGCGTGCTCGGCCTCATGGCGCTGACGGCCGCGGGCATGCTCCTCTACTTCCGCCGGCGGGGCTGGTGGTGATGCACATCGTCGTCATGGGGGCCGGGGGCGTCGGCGGCTACTTCGGCGCCAAGCTCGTGCGGGCCGGCGAGCGGGTCACGATGGTCGCGCGGGGGGCCCAGCTGGAGGCGCTCCGCCGCGACGGGCTGCGCGTCCGCTCGTCGGTCGAGGGCGAGTGGCTCACGCGTCCGGCGGCCGTCGCGTCGCTCGCCGGGCAGCCGCTGGCGGACGCGGTGCTGTTCTGCGTGAAGGCGTTCGACACCGAGGCGGCGGCGGGCGCGCTCCGCCCCGTGGTCGGGCCCGAGACCGCCGTGCTCTCGCTGCAGAACGGCGTCGACAACGAGGACAAGATCGACGCGGTCCTCGGCGCCGGGCACGCCCTCGGCGGGGCGGCGTACGTCTTCGCGACGCTGGAGGCGCCCGGCGTCATCGCCCACCGCTTCGGCGGGCGCATCGTCCTCGGCGAGCTCGACGGCCGCGTGAGCCCGCGGGCCGAGCGACTCCGGGACACGCTCGCCCACGCCGGGATCCCCGCCGAGCTCTCGACCGCGATCCGGCGGGTGCTCTGGGAGAAGTACCTCTTCATCTGCGCCCAGGCGGGCACCACCGCGGTCACGCGCGCGCGGATGGGCGTCGTGCGCGACACGCCCGAGACCTGGCGGCTCTACCGCCTGCTGCTGGACGAGCTCGCCGCCCTGGCGCGTGCGGCCGGCGTCGCGCTCGCGCCCGACGCGGTCGAGACGATCGTGAAGACGGCCGCCGGCGTCGCGCCGGAGGCCACCTCGTCGCTCCACCACGATCTCCTGGCGGGCCGACGGCTCGAGCTCGAGGCGCTCCACGGCCACGCGGTGCGCCTCGGCGCGCGCCTCGGCGTGGCACTGCCGACCGTCTTCGCGGTCTACGCCGCGCTCAAGCCGCACGCCGCCGGGGGCCGCGGCTGACGTCTCCGGCGCGCGCGGTCTGGCGGTACGTCGCCCGCCACCGGACGCGCTACGCCGCGGGCGTCGCGGCCCTGGCCGCCGCGACCCTCTGCTCGCTGGCGATCCCGTGGACCGTGAAGCGCGCGATCGACGACCTCGCGGCCGACGCGGCCGCGGCGCCGCTCCTGCGGCACGTGACGGTCATCGTGTTGCTGGCGCTCGGCAACGGTGCCGCCCGGCTCGCCTCGCGCTTCACGATGATCGGCGGCGCCCAGCGGATCGAGTACCAGCTCCGCAACGACCTCTACACGGCCCTCCAGACGTTTCCGCCGGCGCACTTCGCCGCGCGCCCGACCGGCGACCTCATGGCCCGCGCGTCCAGCGACGTGGCCGCGGTGAAGTCGCTGGTCGGCTTCGGCCTGGTGAGCCTGGCCGGGACGGTCTTCGCGTTCGGCGGCGTGCTCGTGGCGATGCTCGCGGTGGACCCCTGGCTCACGCTCTGGGCGATGGCCCCGTACCCGGTCCTCGTGCTGCTCGGCCGCCGCTTCAACGTCGTGCTGAGCGACCGGACGCAGGCGGCGCAGGACCAACTCGGCGTGCTCTCGGCGCGCGTGCAGGAGTACCTCGCCGGGATGGCCGTCGTGCGCGCGTACACGCTCGAGGCGAAGGCACGCGCCGACTTCGCCCGCGCCAACGCCGAGTACCTGCGGCGGAGCCTCGCGCTCGTCCGCATCCAGACCGGCCTCGCGCCCCTGATGGGGCTGATCGCGGGGATCGGCACGCTCGTCGTGCTCTGGGCGGGCGGCACGGCGGTGGTGGCCGGCCGGCTCTCGCTGGGCGCCCTGGTCGCGTTCACCGGCTACCTCGGCTACCTCACGTGGCCCACCGTCGCGCTCGGCTGGACCCTCTCGATCGCGCGGCGCGGCCTCACCTCGATGGCGCGGATCCAGGACGTCCTGGCCGCGGCGCTGCCGCCCCCGCCCCCCGGCGCGCCGCTCGCCGCCGCGGCCTCGATCGCCTTCCGCGAGCTCACGTTCGCCTACGCGGGGCGCGCGCCCGCGCTGACGGGCGTCAGCTTCGAGGTCGCCGAGGGCGAGATGGTGGCGGTCGTCGGGCCCACGGGCAGCGGCAAGACCACGCTCGGCCTGCTGCTCGCACGGCTCTGGGAGCCGCCGCCCGGCACGGTCTTCGTCGGCGGGCACGACGTGACGCGCCTGCCGCTCGCGGCGCTGCGGCCGCTGCTCGCCTACGTGCCGCAGGAGGCGTTCCTCTTCGCCCGCGCGCTCGCCGAGAACGTGTCGCTCGGCCGCGACGGCGTCGGCGAGGCGGAGGTGCGCGCGGCGGCGGCCGCCGCCGGCGTCGCCGACGAGATCGAGCGCTTCCCGGCGGGCTTCGCTTCCGTGGTCGGCGAGCGCGGCCTCACGCTCTCGGGCGGCCAGCGGCAGCGCGTGGCGCTGGCGCGCGCGCTCGTGCGGGCGCCGCGGATCCTCGTGCTCGACGACGCCTTCGCCTCGGTCGACGCCGCCAAGGAGGAGGAGATCCTCGCGGGCCTCCGCGGCGGGGCGGGCGGGCGGACGGTGCTGCTCGCGACGCACCGGCTGCGCGCCGCGCAGGCGGCCGACCGCGTCGTGGTCCTCGACGCGGGGCGGGTGGTGGCGCAGGGCCGGCACGAGGACCTCGTCCGCGCGGGCGGCCTCTACGCCCGGCTCTGGCGGATCCAGCAGCTCGAGGAGGAGATCGCGCGTGCCTGACGCGCTCCCCGACACGGACGGCGCCGAGCGGCTCGGCGCGGCGTTCGACCGGCGGCTCGTCGCCCGCCTCTGGCGGGCCGCGCGCCCGCACCGGGCGCTGGTCGGCGGCTCGCTCCTGCTGTTTCCGCTGATCGCGGCCGCCGAGCTCGCCCAGCCGTGGCTCCTCAAGGTCGCGATCGACGAGCACATCCTCCGGGCGGACTGGCGCGGCCTGGCCGGGGTCGCGGGGCTCTACGTCGGGGTGCTGATCCTGCTCTACGGGCTGCGCACGCTCGAGGCGTACCTCATGCACCTCACCGGGCAACGGGTGACCTCGGACCTCCGCGAGGCGCTCTTCGCCCACCTCCTCCGGCTCGAGGCCGCGTTCTTCGACAGGAACCCCGTGGGCCGGCTGATGACGCGCGTGCTGAACGACGTCGAGGCGGTCGCCGAGGCCTTCACGAGCGGCCTCTTCGCGGTGGTGGCCGACGTCGTCACGCTCGCCGGCGTCGTGGGCGTCATGCTCTGGCTCGACTGGCACCTCGCGCTGGTCACGTTCTCGATCGTCCCGGCGCTCGGGCTCGTCGCCGGCTTCTTCCGGCTCCGCGCGCGCGACGCGTACCGCCGCGTGCGGACCCGGCTCGCCCGCCTCAACGGGTTCCTGCAGGAGTCGCTCCAGGGCATGAGCGTGATCCAGCTCTTCGCGCGCGAGGCCCACGAGGCCGGCATCTTCCGGCGGCTGAACGCCGACTACCGCCGCGCGCTCTTCGGCTCCACGGTGTACGAGGCGTCGCTCTACGCGTCGGTCGAGGCCCTCGGCTCGGTCGCGCTGGCGCTCCTGCTCTGGTACGGCGGGCAGCAGATCGTCGCCGGCGCGCTGACGTTCGGCGCGCTCGTCGCGTTCATCCAGTACACGAACCGGTTCTTCCTGCCGATCCGCGACCTCGGCGCCAAGTACACGGTGATGCAGGCGGCGATGGCCGCCGCCGAGCGGATCTTCGGCCTGCTCGATCGCGCGCCCGCGATCACGCCGCCGGCACGGCCGGCCGCGCCGGCGCCGCGCCCGGAGGAGCCGGCGGTCGAGCTGCGGGGCGTGTGGGCCGCCTACGAGGGCGAGCACTGGGTCCTACGCGACTGCGCGCTCGCGGTGGCGCGCGGCGAGCGCGTGGCGCTCGTCGGCGCGACGGGCGAGGGGAAGTCGACGATCGCGCGGCTGCTCAACCGCTCCTACGAGGCGCAGCGCGGGTGCGTGCGCGTGGACGGTGTGGACGTGCGCGCGTGGGACCTCGCGCGCCTGCGACGACACGTGGGCATCGTCTTCCAGGAGAGCCTGCTCTTCACCGGGACCGTGGAGGACAACCTGCGGCTCGGCGCCGACGGCGCGCTCACGCCCGCCGACCTCGCGCGCGCGCTCGAGGGCGCGCGGGCCGGGGGCGTCGTCGCCGCGCTGCCACAAGGGCTCGCGGAGGTGCTGACCGAGCGGGGCGGCAACGTCTCGCACGGGCAGCGCCAGCTGCTGGCCATCGCGCGTGCCCTCGTGTACAATCCGGCCGTCCTCGTCCTCGACGAGGCGACGTCGAGCGTCGACCCGGAATCCGAAGCGCTCATTCGGCAAGCGATGGCGGGACTCCTGGCCGGCCGGACCAGCATCACGATCGCGCATCGCCTCTCGACGGTGCAGGGCGCCGACCGGATCCTGGTCCTGCACCGCGGCCGCATCCACGAAGACGGGTCGCACGCCGCGCTGCTCCGCCGGGGCGGGCTGTACGCGCGCCTCTGGGAGCTGCAGGTCGGCGCGGCGCCGGCGTGAGCTTCCGGGCCGAGGTGTTCCGCCTCGTGCGGCGGATCCCGCGCGGGCGGGTGGCCACGTATGGCCAGATCGCGGCGCTCCTCGGCCGCCCGCGTGCGGCGCGGGCGGTGGGCCAGGCGCTCCGGGGCGCGCCGGGCGGCCTGCCCTGGCACCGCGTGGTGAACGCGCGGGGCGGCATCAGCCGGCGCGCGCGGCTCGCCGGCATGCTGACGCAGCGGATCCGACTGGAGCAGGAGGGCGTGGCGCTGCGGCGCGGGCGCGTGAGTCTGGGCGCCCACGCCTGGCGGGGTCGGGGCAGGCTCGCGACACGGGGAGGGCTCGCATGCGGCTGGCACTGACGCTGAACTACTCCGGCGCGCGGATGTCGCTCGACATGGACAAGGTCCTCGAGCTCGAGCGCCTCGGCTACGACTCCGTGTGGTCGGCCGAGTCCTACGGCTCGGACGCGGTGACGCCGCTGGCCTGGATCGCGGCGCGCACCGAGCGCCTGCACGTCGGCACCGGGATCATGCAGATGGGCGGGCGCACGCCCGCGGCGACCGCGATGACCGCGATGACGCTCGACGCGCTCTCGGGCGGCCGCTTCCGCCTCGGGCTCGGCGTGTCGGGGCCGCAGGTCGTCGAGGGCTGGCACGGACAGCCGTTCGGCAAGCCGCTCGCGCGCACGCGCGAGTACGTCGAGATCGTGCGCCGCATCTTCCGGCGCGAGAAGGCGCTCGAGTTCCGGGGCGAGTACTACCAGGTGCCGTACACGGGCCCGGACGCGACCGGCCTGGGCAAGCCGCTCAAGTCGATCCTGCACGGCCGCGCGGACCTCCCGATCTACCTCGCCGCCGTCGGCCCCAAGAACATCGCGCTCGCCGCCGAGATCGCCGACGGCTGGATCCCGACCTTCTTCGCGGCCTCGCGCATGGCGATGTTCCGCGCGTGGCTCGACGAGGGCTTCCGGGCCCGCGGCGGCGCGCCGGCGCGCTTCGACCTCATGCCGATGGTGGCGGTGGTGGTCGGCGACGACCTGGCCGCGTGCCGCGCGCCGGTCAAGGCCAAGCTGGCGCTCTACGTCGGCGGCATGGGCGCGCGCGGCCGCAACTTCTACACCGACATCGCCCGCCGCTACGGATACGAGGAGGCCGCGAAGACGATCCAGGATCTCTACCTCGCCGGCCGCAAGGCGGAGGCGGAGGCCGCCGTGCCGGACGCGCTCGTGGACGAGGTCGCGCTCTGCGGCCCGCGCGAGCGGATCCGCGAGCGGCTCGCCGTCTGGCGGACCTCCGGGGTGACCACGCTGATGGTCGCCGGCGACCGGCTGGCGGCGCGGACGATGGCCGAGCTGGTGCTGTAGCACGGGGAGACGAGCCATGAGACTCGAGGGCAGGGTGGCGGTGATCACGGGCGCGGGGTCGGGCATCGGCGCGGCGTCGGCGGTCGCGATGGCGGCGGAGGGCGCGCGGGTCGTCGTGGCCGACATCAACGAGGCGGCGGCCAAGGCGGTGACCGAGCAGATCGAGAAGGCGGGCGGCACGGCGCTGGCCGTGCGGGCCGACGTCAGCCGGGCCGCGGACAACCAGCTGCTGGTCGAGAAGGCCCTGGCCGCGTGGGGCCGCCTCGACGTGTTCTTCGCGAACGCGGGCGTGCCCCAGTTCCCGACGCCCATCGAGGCGCAGGACGAGGCGACGTTCGACCGCATCATCGCGGTGAACGTCAAGGGGGTCTGGCTCGGCGCCAAGTACGCGCTCGCGGTGATGAAGCAGCAGAAGCGGGGCGTGTTCCTCGTGACCGCCTCCACCGCCGCCATCCGCCCGCGCCCGGGCGGGCAGACCTACGCGGCCTCCAAGGGCGCGGTCGTGACGCTCACGAAGAGCCTGGCGCTCGAATCGGCGCCGCACGGCGTCCGGGTCGTCGCGATCGCGCCGGTCGCGACGGAGACGCCGATGCTGCCGACCTTCATGGGCAAGACGGAGGTCGACGCCGAGGGCATGGCCCGCTACAGGGCCACGGTGCCGCTGGGGCGCCTCAACCAGCCGGAGGACATCGCGCGGGCCGCCGTCTTCCTCGCCTCCGACGACGCGGCGATGATCACCGGGAGCTGCGTCGAAGTGGACGGCGGGCGCTGCATCTGACCGCGTGAAGGTCCTTCCGCTCGCGGCCGAGTCGCTCGGCGTGCGGTCGATGGCGACGTACGTCGAGCTGGGCGGGACCGGTCTCCTGATCGATCCGGGGGCGACGCTCGCGCCCGCGCGGTTCGGCCTGCCCCCGGCCGAGGAGGAGTGGGAGGCGCTGCGGCGCGCCAACGACCGGATCAGCGCCTGGGCCACGCGCGCCGCCCTCGTGTTCGTGAGCCACTACCACGAGGACCACTTCCGCTCCGATCCGGCGACGTACGCGGGCCGCCGGGTGCTCGTGAAGGACCCGCGGCGCCGCGTGAGCGGGCTCCAGGCGCGGCGGGCGGGGGCGCTCTGGAAGGCGCTCGCGCCCGTCGCCCGGGTCGAGAGCGCCGACGGCCTCACCGGGCGGCGGGAGGGCTTCGAGCTGCGGGTCTCGCCGCCGCTGCCCCACGGCCCCGACGGCACCGCGCTCGGCGCGGTGCTGGTGCTCACCGTCGTCGACGAGGACGCGCGCGAGCGCTTCGTCTTCGCCTCGGACGTGCAGGGGCCGATCTCGCCGGTGGCCGCGGCGTACCTCGCCCGGGAGCGGCCGACGCTCCTCTACGTGTCGGGCCCCCCCTCCTACATCGAGCGGGAGCTCGGCGCCGCGGCGATCGAGCGTGGCGTCGACAACCTCCTGCGCATCGTGGACGCGACCGGGTGCCGCGTGATCCTGGACCACCACGCGCTCCGCGACGCCCGCTGGGAGGCGCGCTTCGAGCGGCTCTGGGCGACCGGGCGCGTCGTGACCGCGGCCCGTCACCTCGGCCTCGCCGACGCGGCGCTCGAGAGCCGGCGCGACCGCGCCTGGGCGGCCACGCGGAAGCCGCCGGTGAAGGCCGGCGGCGGGCGTGCTATGATCGCGCGCACGCCGCGCACATTCGCGAAAGGGGGACACTCGTGAGCGCTGACACCAGGCCGCTCGACGTGGGGGACGCCGCTCCCGACTTCACGCTGAAGACGATCGGGCTCAAGGAGATCTCGCTCCGGGACTATCGGGGCAAGAACGTCGTCCTGCTGTTTTACCCGCTCGACTGGACCCCGGGCTGAAGCACGTGCATGCCCGCCTTCGACAAGCGCGTGAGCGACTTCGAGGCGGCGAATACCCAGGTGCTGGGTATCAGCACGGACAGCCCCTTCAGCCACGACAACTGGGCCAAGTCGGTCGGCATCAGCCGCTACCCGCTGCTGTCCGACGTCCACCGCAGCGTCGCCCGGGACTACGGCGTGTACTGGCCCGACTGGAACGCCAACGTCCGCGCCACCTTCGTCCTCGACCGGGACGGGAGGGTGCGGTTCGTCGAGCGCTACGGCAAGGGCGAGCTGCCGCAGCCGGACAGGATCCTCGCGGAGGTCAAGAAGCTCGGCTAGGCGCCCTCGGCGCGCGGCGCGTGCTACCGGCCGCCGCGGGCCTGCGTCGTGAGGGCGACGCCGGCGAGCACGCACGCGGTGCCGCCGAGCTGCCAGGCGCCGATCGGCTCGGCCAGCAGCACCGCCGCGAGCGCGATCCCGACGATCGGCTGGAAGTTCATGAACACCGCCGACCGGCTCGGCCCCACGACGTGGACCGCGCGATACCACCAGATGTGCGCGACCGCCCCGAGCAGCCCCTGGTAGACGACGACCGCCCAGCCGATCGGCGAGGCGAGCCGCGGGGCGGGGTAGAAGGGCGCCGTGACGAGCGTCGTCGGCAGGATGAGCAGCGTGCCCGCGACGTAGGCCCCGGTGGTCGCGAGCGCCGGCGAGAGCTCGCCGAGCACCCGCTTGCCGTAGACGGTGTAGACCGACCAGCCGCAGAGCGCCGCCAGCGTGAGGAAGTCGCCCGCGCGTAGCTCCTCCACGCGGAGCGCGGCGAGGCGGCCGCTCGTGATGACCAGGAGCACGCCGAAGGCCGAGACGCCCACGCCGAGCCACTGCACGGGCCGCAGGCGCTCGCCGAGGTAGCCGCGCGCCATCAGCGCGACCACGATCGGCGCCGCGGCCTGCAGGATCACCGCGTTGCCCGCCGTCGTGTAGTGGAGCGCGACATACGTGAACTGCGTCGAGCCCCAGATGCCGGCGAGCCCCAGGACCAGGAAGACCCGGAGCGTGCGCGCCTCCAGGACGCGCGCCGCCTCGCCGCCGGCGCGGAGCAGGAGGATCACGAGGAAGCTCGAGGCGAGCGTGCAGCGGGCGGCGGTGAGGAAGAAGGGCGAGAAGTCGCGCAGCGCGAGCTTCGCCGTCGCCGGATAGCTGCCCCAGAGCGCCACGATCGCGAGCAGCGCGAGGTAGGCGCGCGTTTGACTCGGCGCGGGCACCCGCCTATCATAAGCCCCGCGCGTCATGGCCGATTACATCCTCGAGTCGCGCGTGTGGCTCGCCAGGGCGCGCGCCGAGGTGTTCGCCTTCTTCGCCGATCCGCGGAACCTCGTCCTGCTCGCCCCGCCCGCCTGCCGCCTCGCCGTCGTCTCGGCGCCCGCGCGGCTCGAGGCGGGCGCCGTGCTCGATCTCAGCCTGTCCTGGCTCGGCCTGCCGCTCGCGTGGCGCGCGTTCATCCGCGAGTGGGACCCGCCGCACCGCTTCGTCGACGTGCAGGTGCGCGGCCCGTGGGCGCGCTGGGAGCACCGCCACAGCTTCCTGGAGGAGGCGGGCGGCACGTGGGTGGAGGACCGCGTCACCTACCGGCCGCCGCTCGGCCCGCTCGGCCGCACGGCGCACGCGCTCGTCGTCCGCCGCCGGGTCCGCGCGCTCTGGGACTACCGGACCGCGCGGCTCGGCGAGCTGCTCGGTCCCGTCGGGTCACCGGCCGGCTGACGCCGGCGCCGGGCTGGAGGCCCGTGACTCGCCCGGATTATTCATGAACGACCGTCGTGCGAGGCGGACGGGGCCTGTCGCAGGGTGCGGCCCCCTGCGGTCCTCGCGGAACATATCCCCCAGTGGGGCCCTTCCGCTGCGGTCCTCGGGGCCCGCACCCGGCGCCACCCGTCCGGCTCCCTCGGCAGCCGTTCATGAATGATCCGGACTAGTGTGTCCGTCCACGAGTTCGTGTCACCGGTCGCCGCGCGACCGGGCCGCCAGGCGCGGGCGGCAGGGGGCGACGGGATCCGTTCCCGCCACGTGGGCGGCGGGCCCCGGGCGCCCGGATGGAGCCCCGGCGCCACGGGCCAGGCGGACGCGTGCCGCGTGGTCCCGTCGGCCCCTGCCGCCCGCGCCTGGCGGCCCGAACTCCACGTGCGACGGGCTCGACATGACTTCGAGAACGGAAACACTCGTCCGCGTGTTTCACGAACGGCGCTGGCGCGACCTGCCCGCCTCGCGCGCCGACCGTTCGCGAATCATGCGGGCTAGCGGGAGGCCGTGACGCCGACCCGACGGCAGAGGCCGCGCACCGGGCACGTCGAGCAGCGGGGCGAGATCGGGGTGCAGACGTTCTGGCCGAACGCGACGAGCAGGTCGTTGTAGCCGATCCAGTGGCGTCGCGGGAGCGTGGCCCGGAGCGCCATCTCCGTCGCGTCGGGGTTCTTCGTCCGCACGTAGCCCAGGCGGTTGGAGATGCGGTGGACGTGCGTGTCCACGCAGATACCCGGCTTGCCGTAGCCCATCGTGACGACCAGGTTGGCGGTCTTGCGGCCGACGCCCTTGAGGGTCAGCAGGTCGTCGATCTCGTCGGGCACCCGCCCGCCCCAGCGGCCCAGCAGGTCGCGGCAGAGCCCGAGGATGACGCGCGCCTTCGTCCGGTAGAAGCCGACCGGGTAGATGAGGCGCTCGATCGTCCGGGGCGTCAG
The DNA here is from genome assembly GCA_001788495.1 of Candidatus Rokubacteria bacterium RIFCSPLOWO2_02_FULL_73_56. Taxonomy (GTDB): domain Bacteria; phylum Methylomirabilota; class Methylomirabilia; order Rokubacteriales; family CSP1-6; genus GWA2-73-35. The sequence goes on along the minus strand of MGCF01000132.1, from coordinate 66,699 downwards.
GCGCAGCATCGCGGCGGGCGTGTCCGCCGCGGCGAACAGGCGCGCGGACGCCGGGCCCGTCGTCGTGTCCTGCGTGCGCAGGGACAGGATGCAGGCGACGAGAACCCGGAACGGGTCGCGCGTCGCCTCGGCGATCACGGCCAGCGCCGTGGGGTTCCAGCGCGGCGCCGTGCGCCGGAGCCGGCGCAGCACCTCGCCGATCGCTACGTCTTGTCGGCGATGGACGCGAGCAGCGTGCGGGCGCGTGGCAGGTCCTTGACGGTCCAGTCGGCGACGATCGTCGGCGCCTGCTCGCCGACGACCCGCGCGAGCTCGCGGCGCGCGTCGGCCCAGCGGCCCTCGGCGATGTACAGGCGCGCGAGGTCCACGCGCGCCACGCTGAAGTGGGGGTCGAGCTCGAGCGCCTTCTTGAAGTGCGCCTGGGCCTTCTCGCGGTCGCCCCCGAAGAGGCGCGGCACCTCCAGGAAGACGTTGCCGGCGAAGGCGTGGGCGCGCACGGAGCGCGGGTTCAGCTCGAGGAGGATGTCGATCTCCTCGCGCACGGTGGGCAGCAGGAACAGCGAGCGAAGGACGCCCTTCGTCTGGCCCCAGCGCCCGGTGTTGATCGCGTACCAGAGGTGCGCGTCGTGGCTCTTCGGCGCCAGCTCGATCGCGCGCCGCCCGAGCTCGCGGCCGCGGCCGTAGGCGGCGAGCTTCTCGTCCTCGGTCGTCGCGCGGACGTCGCCCCAGAGGAACTGGACGTAGGCGAGCAGTACCATCGTTTCGACCCGGCGGTCGCGCGCGAGCGCCGCCTCGAGCAGGTCGCGCGCCCGGTCGAGGACCGCGCGGTCTTCGTGGTAGCGCGCGACCAGGGCCCGCGCCGCGTCCAGCGGCGACTCCGCGCGCGCCGGCGGCGCCAGCAGCGCCAGGAGCACGAGGGCGAGCAGGGCGGGCCGCATCGCCGCGCACTCTACCCCGAGGTCCCGGGGGCGTCAATCGGGGATCCTCGGCGCCGGCGCGCGGTCGGCGGCCGGACGTCGTCGGTGGGGCTCGCCGCGCTTCCCGTGCCGTGCCTCGCGCCACTCAGCGGCCGATGAGCTCGAGGAGCGTGCGCGTGCGATCGGCCGCGGCCGAGGGCGGCTCGCACGCGATCGCCTCGCACGCCGCCAGCAGCAGCCAGGCGAGCGCGTCGGCCGGCAGGTCCACGCGCCGGCGGGCCTCCCGCGGCAGCCGTGCGACGAGCTCCTCGAGCGCCAGCCGCAGCTGCTCGCGCGCCCAGGCGAGCGCGAGCGCCGCGGTCTTGTCGCCCTGGCTCGCGAGCCAGGCGCGGCGGAGGTCGCCGGCCAGCGGCGCGCCGGGCGCGTACGCCCCGGCGAGCCGCTCGAGCGCCCCGGGGAGCGGATCGGCGCCGCCCCGCGCGTCCCGCGCGAGGGCGCCCAGCTCGCGCGCGAGCGCGAGGAGGCGCCGCTCGGCGGGCGCGGGGCGCGGCGCGCGCGCGTGGCGGCCGGCGCGCGTCGGGCTCGGCCGCGCGCGGCGTGATTTCGGTGGACGCGGCGGGGCCATCGCGGCTAGAACATAGCAGATCGGAGGAGGACGGCATGCACTTCGAGCCGAGCGCCGAGGACCGGGTCTTCCGCGACGAGCTGCGCGCGTGGCTCGCCGCCAACTGGCCGGAGGACTGGGCCCGCGTCCGGGGCCGCTTCGCCTCGCAGGACGAGCAGTTCGCCTTCCTGCGGCAGTGGCAGCGGCGCCTGCGGGACGCCGGCTGGGTCGGCCTGCAGTGGCCGCGCGAGTACGGCGGCCGCGGCGCGACGATCATGCAGCAGGCGATCTTCTACGAGGAGACGGCGCGCGCCCGCGCCCCCGAGCTGCCCAACGTGATCGGCCTCGACATGGCGGGCCCGGCGCTGATCGCCCACGGCACGGACGCGCAGAAGCGCGCGCACCTGCCGAAGATCCTCTCGGCCGAGGAGATCTTCTGCCAGGGCTTCTCCGAACCCGACGCGGGCTCGGACCTCGCCGCCCTCCAGACGCGCGCCGTCCGGGACGGCGACCACCTCGTCGTCAACGGCCAGAAGGTGTGGACGACGTACGCCCAGTACGCGGAGTGGTGCATCCTGCTCGCGCGCACCGACCCCGCGGCGCCCAGGCACCGGGGGCTCACGTTCCTGCTGGTGGACATGCGCTCGCCCGGTCTGAGCGTGCGGCCGCTCCGGCAGATCAGCGGCGAGCCCGAGTTCAACGAGATGTTCTTCGACAACGTGCGCGTGCCCCTGGAGAACGTCGTCGGGCGCGTGCACGGCGGCTGGGAGGTCGCGATCACGACGCTGATGTTCGAGCGCGGGCCGCGGACGATCTCGCGGCAGCTCCACCTGCGCCACGCGATCGACGCCGCGCTCGAGATGGCCCGCCGCATCGAGCGGGGCGGGGCCCCCGCGGCCTCGGACCCGGTGATCCGCCAGCGCCTGGCGCAGCTCGTCATCGACGGCGAGGCGCTCCGGTTCTCGAACCTCCGCGCGCTCACGCGCATGCTGCGGGGCGAGCCGCCGGGGCCCGAGGGCTCGGCGGCCAAGCTCTTCTGGAGCGAGGCGGTCCAGCGGGTGCTCGAGCTGATGCTGGAGATCGAGGGGCCGCACGCGATGCTCGCGCAGGGGAGCGCGCGGGCTATCGAGGACGGCTTCTGGCAGCTCCGCTTCCTGCGCTCGCGCGGCGACACGATCGCGGCGGGCACGTCCGAGATCAACCGGAACATCCTGGGCGAGCGCGTCCTGGGCCTCCCCAAGGACTGAAGTTGACGTCGGGGGGAGCGACCGCCGCTCCCCCCGACACCCCCCACCGAGGATTGCGTGTGCCCGATTCCCTCACACCCTCTGAGTCCAGGGGGGGCTCCAGGCGCCCCCCAAGCTCCCCGGGCGCTCGGGGCCGCCCATGCTGCGCCGTGGCGCCCCTCGACAGCGCGATTCGTTCACAGCCTCTGACGCCCGCCGCGCGCGGAAGGACCGGCCCTCGGTCGCGCCACGGACCCGATCGAGGCGCCCGGAGGCGAAGCGCCACGCGGGAGGGGGCGGGGGGCCGCCCGAGACCCGTGTTGTCAGGGTAGTCTCGTCGCCGCGCGGACGGTCAAGCTCTTGTGGTGAGTGCTCGCGTGGTCGAGGGCGGCCCCCCGCGCCCTCCCGCGCTCGCGCTACTCGTACCGGAGCGCCTCGATCGGGTCCAGGCTCGCGGCTTTGCGCGCCGGGTAGAAGCCGAAGAAGATCCCGATGGCCGCGGCGAAGCCGAAGGCGAGCGCGACGGCCTCGACGGGGACGAGCGTGCGCCACGCGGCCAGACGGCTGATCGCCTCCGAGCCGCCGACCCCGAGCGCGATCCCGATCGTGCCGCCGATCAGCGAGAGGGTCACCGCCTCGACGAGGAACTGGGTGAGGATGTCGCGCCGGCGCGCGCCGACCGCCATGCGCAGCCCGATCTCGCGCGTCCGCTCGGTCACCGAGACGAGCATGATGTTCATGATGCCGATGCCGCCCACCAGCAGCGACACCGAGGCGATCGCCGCGAGCAGGTAGGTCATCACCCGCGAGGACTCCTCCTGCGTCTGCAGCACGTCGGACAGGTTGCGGAGCCAGAAGTCGTCGTCCTGGTAGGGCTGGAGCCGGTGCCGCTGGCGCAGGAGCGCGCGGATCTGGCTCTCCGCCTCGGCCATGTCCTCGCCGGGCCGGATCTTGATCGAGATGGCGCCGACCGCGCGCGGGTTGGCCTGGCTCGCGCCGAGGACCTTCTTCTTGGCGGTCGAGAGCGGGATCAGGATGATGTCATCCTGGTCCTGGCCCCACGAGGACTGCCCCTTGCGCGCGAGCACGCCGACGACGCTGAACGGGACCTTCTTGACCCGGATGATCTGCCCCTCGGGCTCGGCGTCGCCGAACAGGTTCTGCGCGGTCGTCTGGCCGAGGACCGCGACCTTCACGGCGCCGTCCACGTCCTCGGGGTTCACGCCGCGGCCGGCGACCAGCGACCAGTCGCGCGCCTCGGCGTAGTCGGCGGTGACCCCCTGGATCACCGTGGACCAGTTGAGGTTGCCGTAGACGACCTGGGCGGTCCCCCGCATCGAGGGAGCCGCCACCTGCACGGCGCCGACCTCGCGGGCGATCGCGGCGGCGTCGTCCTCGGTGATCGTGAGCTGCGAGCCGTGCCCGAGGCGGATGCCGCCCGAGGTCGTGCTGCCCGAGAGGACGATGATCAGGTTGGAGCCGAGGCTCTGGATCTGCTCGGCCACGCGCGCCTGGGCGCCCGCGCCGACGGCGACCATCGCGATCACGGCGCCGACGCCGATGATGATGCCGAGCATCGTGAGCGCGGTCCGGAGCGTGTTCACCCGGAGGGAGCGGAGCGCGATGCGGACGCTCTGCCACGCCGTCATGCCAGCGCCTCCTCGGGCAGCGCCGCGAGCGCCGCCTCGGCGTCGTGGGGCAGGGCGACACGCGCGTCGCCGCGCAGCCGCCCGTCGCGAAACGTGAGCACCCGGCCCGCGTACGCGGCGATGTCGGGCTCGTGGGTGACCAGCACGATCGTGAGGCCGCCCCGGTTCAGCCGCTGGAGCAGCGCCAGCACCTCGACGCTCGTGCGCGTGTCGAGGTTGCCCGTCGGCTCGTCGGCGAGGATCACCGCCGGGTCGTTGACGAGGGCCCGCGCGATCGCCACGCGCTGCTGCTGGCCCCCGGAGAGCTGGCTCGGGTGGTGGTCCTCGCGGTCGGCGAGGCCTACCGCGGCGAGGCGCTCGCGGGCGCGGCCCCGCCGCGCGCGCGCCGACAGCCCCGCGTAGAGCAGCGGCAGCCCGACGTTCTCGAGCGCGCTGGTCCGCGGCAGCAGGTTGAACTGCTGGAACACGAACCCGATCTTGGCGTTGCGGATGCGCGCGAGCCGGTCGGAGCCGAGGCCGCCGACGTCCTCGCCGTCGAGCACGTAGCGTCCGGCCGTCGGCGTGTCGAGGCCGCCGAGCAGGTTCATGAAGGTGGACTTGCCCGACCCCGAGGGGCCCATGACCGCCAGGAACTCGCCGCGCTCGATCGTGACCGAGACGCCGCGGAGCGCGTGGACGGTGTGGGGCCCGAGGTGATAGTCCTTCGTCAGCCCCTCGGTGAGGATGATCGGCGGCGCCATGCTCAGAGCCGCAGGCGCGGCCCGCCGGTGCTCGGCCGCCCGCTGCCGGCGGCGCCGAGCAGGCCCACGATGACCTCCTGACCCTCCTTCAGGCCGCCACGCACGACCTCCGTGGAGGTGCCGTCGCTGATCCCGAGCGTCACCGTCACGGGAGCGGCCTTGCCGTCGGGGCCGAGCACGAACACGCGCCCGGCCACGGCGGGCGCCCCGCCGGGCCCCGCGCCGGCGGCGCTCTCGTCGTAGCGCGCCTGCTGCTCCGGCGTCAGGAGCGTCCGGATCCGGACGCGCGTGGCCTCGCGGACCTTCTGGGCGCGGGTGCGGCGCTCGGCCTCGGGCAGCCCCGGCGCCTGGAGCGCCACGAGCTGCTGGCGGGAATCCTGGAGGATCGGGTCGAGCCGCCGCTGCTGATCCTCGCTGAGCGCGAGGCCCCGGACGAGGCGCTCCCGGATGCTCTCGAGCGATTGCGGCTGGCCGGCGGCGCGGCCGGGCGCCGCCGGCGAGCCCGCGGCCGGCGTCTCCGCGCCCGGCGGGCGGAAGCGGAGGGCCGCGTTCGGCACCCTGAGCACGCTCGGCTTCTCGGCGACCACGAGCTTCACGTTGGCGGTCATGCCGGGCAGGAGCCGGCCGGCGGGGTTGCCCACGGCGACGACGACCGTGTAGGTGACGACGTTCTGGACGATCTGCGCCGCCTTGCGGATCTGGACGACGGTCCCGCTGAACGTCTCGCCCGGGAAGGCGTCGACGGTGAAGGTGGCGTGGTCCTCGAGCCGGATCCGCCCGATGTCGGCCTCGTCCACGCTCGTCTCGACCTGCATCTTGGTGAGGTCCTGGGCGATGGTGAAGAGGATCGGCGCCTGCAGGCTCGCGGCCACCGTCTGGCCCACGTCCACCTGCCGCGAGACCACGACGCCGTCCACCGGCGCGCGGATCGTGGTGTGGTCGAGGTCCACCTGCGCCTGCTCGAGCGCGGCCCGCCTCTGCTCCACGGTGGCGCGGGCGGCGGCGTGCGCCGCCTCGGCGACGCGGAGCTGGGCGAGCGCGGAGTTGATGGCGGAGGCGAGGGCCTGCTCGCGGGCGCGCACCGAGTCGAGCTGGGCGAGCGCGGAGTCGTGGGCGGCCTGGGCGCTGTCCATCTCGCTCTTCGCGATGAGCTGCCGGGCGAAGAGCTCGGACTTGCGCTCGCGGTCGCGCCGGGTGTCGAGCACGGCCACCTGCGCCTTCGCCGTCTGCGCCCTGGCCTCCGCGAGCGCCGCCCGGGCGTTCTCGACGTCGGCCCGCGCCCGCTCGACCTGCGCCTGCTGGTTGAGCACGCTCGCCCGCGCGGCGTCGAGCTCCGCCTTGGCCTGGTTGACCTTGGCCCGGAAGATGTCGGGGTCGATCCGGGCGACGACCTGGCCCTTCCGCACGACCGAGTTGAAGTCGACCAGGAGCTCCTTGATCTGTCCGGAGACCTGGCTGCCGACCTGGACGGTGATCACGGCGTTGAGGTTGCCCGTGGCCGACACGGCCGCCGTCAGGGGGCCGCGCTCGACGCGGGCCAGGCGGTACTTCGGCCCGCTGCCGACGCTCTGGGTGTAGAGGTAGCCCCACACCGCGCCGCCGGCGAGCGCCCCGACGACCAGCAGCCAGAGCAACCGCTTCATGATCTGTGAGACGGTGAAGGGAATCCGGCTATTTACCCGGCGTCAGCGGCGGCCGAGGGCGCGCTCGAGCCGCGCCACGGCGATCCGGTTGTCCGCGAGCGCCTGGGCCTCGGTGGTCTGCGCCTGCGTGAGGGCCAGCTGGGCGTCGGTGAGCTCGAGGATGGTGCCGACGCCGGCGTCGAACCGCCCCTGGGCGAGGCGGAAGTTCTCCTGCGCCGAGGCCACGAGCGCCTGGGCGGCCTGGATGCGCTCCTCGGTCTCGGCCAGCGTGAGCTGGGCCTGCTCGACCTCGCGCGAGATGTCGAGCTCGCGGGCCCTGACCCGCGCCCGCGCCGCCTCGACGGCGGCCCTGGCCTCGCGGTAGCGCGCGATGCGGTTGCCGCCGTCGAAGATGGACCAGGTGAGGCCGATGTTGAGCTCCCAGACCTCGTTCATGTCCGCCCGCTGGGCGCCGTAGAAGCCGCCGGCGGTGACGTCGGGGAAGAAGTTCCGGAGGGTCTGCCGGACGAACGCCGCGGCGGCGTCCACGCGGAGCTGGTCCTGCTTGTACTCCGGCCGGCGGGCGAGGGCCTCGGCGAAGAGCTGGCGGCGGTCGAACTCGGCCTTCTGGTAGAAGAGGTTGTCCCGGACCTGAGTGGGCGTGTCCGCGGCGATTCCCATCGCCGTGTTGAGGGCCACGCGGGCGACACGCTCGGCGTTGCGCGCCTGGATCACCGCGAGCCGCGCGTTGGCGACGTCCACCTCGGCGCGCGTGACGTCGGACTTGGGCCGCGTGCCGACCTCGAAGAAGCCGCGCGCCGACTTGAGATTCAGCTCGGCCCGCTCGAGGGCCTGGAGCTGGACCCTGATGAGCCGGCCGCCGAAGTTGATGTTGGTGTAGGCCTCCTTCACGGCCTGCGTGATCAGCTGGCGCTGGAGCTCGAGGTCCTCGAGCGTGGCCTCGGCGTTCTTCCTGGCCACGTCGATCGCGGCGAAGGTCTTGCCGAAGTCGAACAGGAGCTGCGAGCCGCTGACCCGTGCCAGCGTCGTGTCCGTCCAGAAGGTACGCGTCCGGGCGACCTCCGTGCCGGTGGAGGACCCGGTACTCGGCGAGCCGACGACGTTCTGCGCCCGCGCCGCGGTCCACGAGCCGGCGATCTGGGGCAGGAGCGGGGCCATCGCCTGGTCCACCCGGAACTGGGCGGCGGCGAAGTCGGAGAGCCGCGCCTGGATCTGCGGCTGGGTCTCGAGCGCGATCGCGATCGCCTCCTCGAGTGTCAACACGCGCCCGGCCACGGAAGGCGGCGCGGGCGTCGTCGCGGGCGCGGGGGAGGCGGGGGGGCCGGGGGGCTGCTGGGCGCTGGCGGCGGGCGCTTCGACGGCGGCGACGCCGAGGAGCAGCACCGCGGGCCACAGGAGCGGTCTCATACGCGCCAGAGCATATCACGCACCGCGTCCACCTCCGGCGCTATCCACCGCATGCACAGCCGTCCGCCGGGCCCGAACCCTGCGTTGCGCATCCCGACTGGGATGATTACATTTTTTCTTGACGGCCGCTAGATTCTGCGTGCTAGATTCGCGGTCACCACTACATATGGAGGTTTCCGCGTTTGGGTCCCCGGAGCACTGATTTCTTGACGCATCTGGTCAAGGCTATCCAGGAGGAGGGGTTGCATGCTGTCTGAGACTCGCCCATCGAAGGTCGGCCAGTGGACCGAGCCGGCGCTCCGCGTGCTCCGGGAGCGGTACCTGATGCGGGAGGGGGGCGAGGTCGTCGAGACCCCGGAGGAGATGTGCTGGCGGGTGGCGAGCTCCATCGCCGCGGGCGAGGCGCGGTACGGGCGGAGCCAGCCGGCGGTGCGCGAGATCGCGAGCGCTTTCTACGACATCATGGTGGACGGCTACTTCCTCCCGAACTCGCCGACCCTCATGAACGCCGGCAAGGGCAACGGGCTGCAGTACTCGGCGTGTTACGTGCTCCCGGTCGGCGACTCCATGGAGGAGATCTTCGACTCCGTCAAGGCCGCGGCGATCATCCACAAGTGCCTCGCCGGCGACACGCTCGTGACGAGCGGCGGCTTGACCCGGTTGCAGGAGGTGCCGGACGGCGCCGCCGTCATGACGGCCGAGGGACCGTTCTACGTGAGCGCGCGTCACGACAACGGCGAGCAGCGTGTCTTCGAGGTACGGACCAACCGCGGCTACAAGGTCGTCGGCACGGCCGAGCATCGGTTGCTGACGGTCATGCCGGACGGCGCCTACGGATGGCGACGAATCGGCGAGCTCAGGAACGGTGACTGGCTCGTGATGAAGCCCGGACCGTGGCTCGGGGGCGAGACCAAGCTGCCGGATTTCACCTTCGCCCAGAAGGCGGGCCGGAATTCGACGAGCTTCTCCGCCCGCGAGTACCGCCTGCCGCGAGAGCTGACCCCGGACCTCGCCGAGCTCATTGGGCTGTACATCGGCGACGGCTCCAACCACCGGGACGGCATCCGCTTCACTGTCGGAGGCGACTCTCCCGAGATCGTCAGATGGATCGCCGGGCGCAGCCTCGCGCTTTTCGGCAAGGCGGCGAGCGTCAGCAAGTACTCGCGCGCGAACGCCTACGAAGTGGCGATCCTGAGTGTGCAGATCAAGCAGTGGTTCGCGTTCCTCGGGATCACCAAGACCCGGTCGCGCGAGGCCCGTGTGCCGGGAATCGTCTTGCGGGCCCCGGAGGCTGAGGCGTGCGCGTTCCTGCGTGGTCTCTTCTCTGCCGACGGCTGCGTGAGAGAAAACGGGCACATCACGCTGACGACGAGCTCGCGCCGGCTCGGCGAGGAGCTGCAAGTCATGCTGCTCGCCCTCGGGATCCCGGCGCAGCTCCGGACCGACGTCTCATCGAGCGGCTATGAGAGCTATCAGCTCTCCGTCTGCACGCGGAGCGGCTTCCGGACATTCCGGGAGAAGATCGGCTTCGCCTCCGAGAGGAAGGCGAGGCGGCTGGCCGCCGTCGACGAGCGCACCATCTTCGTCAGAGGCGAAACCATCCCCAACCAGCGCGCGCGGCTTCGCGCGTGGTACGACGGCCTCCCCGCGGTCGCGAGGCGCAGGGCCAAGGTGGAGTTCGACGACCTGCTGAACAGGGTCACCGCGCCGCGAGAGCTCACGCGGCAGCGGGTGACGAGAGCGATCGAGCGGTCCGCGCCGTATCCGCGGTTCTTCGCGGAGCTGGCGGCGGAGGACTTCTTCTTCGTGCGGGTGATCGGCGTCCACGATGCGGGGATCCAGCGCGTCTACGACCTCACCGTGCCCGAGAAGCATGCGTATCTCGCCAACGGCTTCGCGAGCCATAATAGCGGCGGCGGCACGGGCTTCGCGTTCTCGCGCCTGCGCCCGAAGGACGACATCGTCGCCTCCACCGGCGGCCGCGCCTCGGGGCCGGTCTCCTTCCTGCGCGTGTTCAACAGCGCGACCGAGGCGGTCAAGCAGGGCGGGACGCGCCGCGGCGCCAACATGGGCATCCTGAAGGTGGACCACCCCGACATCCTGGAGTTCATCGACTGCAAGCTCGACGGGGGGATCACCAACTTCAACATCTCCGTGGCCGCCACCGACACCTTCATGGACGCGCTCGCGGCGGGCGCCGAGTACGACCTGGTCAACCCGCACTCGGGCCGGACCGTGGACCGCCTGTCGGCGAAGGAGGTCTTCGAGCGGATCGTGCGCGCAGCGTGGCGCACCGGCGACCCGGGGATGGTCTTCATCGACCGGATCAACGCCAGCCCCGCGAACCCGACGCCCGAGATCGGCATGGTCGAGGCGACCAACCCATGCGGCGAGCAGCCGCTGCTCCCGAACGAGGCCTGCAACCTCGGCTCGCTCAACGTCGCGAAGTTCGCCCGGCGGGGCGAGGGCGGCGAGTGGTCGATCGACTGGGAGGAGATGGAGCGCGTGGTGCGGCTGGCCGTGCGCTTCCTCGACGACGTCATCGAGATGAACCCGTACCCGCTGCCCGAGATCGACGCGACCGTGAAGGCCAACCGGCGCATCGGTCTCGGGATCATGGGCTGGGCCGACCTGCTCTTCACGCTCGGCATCGCCTACGACAGCCAGGAGGCGATCGACCTGGCCGACCGGTTGATGGCGTTCGTGAAGGAGAAGTCGCACGACCAGTCGGCCAAGCTCGCGGAGGAGCGCGGGCCATTCCCGAACTGGAGCCGCTCGATCTACAAGGACGAGCGGCCGATGCGGAACTCGACCGTCACCACGATCGCCCCGACCGGGACGATCTCGATGATCGCCGGCTGCTCCTCGGGGGTCGAGCCGATCTTCGCGCTCGCCTTCGAGCACCGGGTCAAGCAGCCGGACGGCGAGCGCGTGCTCACGTTCGTCAACGAGACCTTCGAGCGCATCGCGCGGGAGCAGGGCTTCTTCTCCGACGCGCTCATGCAGGAGATCGCCCGGCGCGGCGCGCTCCACGGCATCCCGGGCGTCCCCGAGCAGGGGGCGCGGATCTTCAAGACCTCGCACGAGGTCCCCTTCGAGTGGCACGTCCGCCACCAGGCGGCCTTCCAGCGCTACACCGACAACGGCGTCTCCAAGACGATCAATCTGCCGAACGCGGCGACCGAGGAGGACGTGGCGCAGGCCTACCGCCTCGCGTGGGAGCTCGGCTGCCTCGGCATCACCGTGTTCCGCGACGGGTGCAAGGGCGAGCAGGTGCTCAACATCGGCGTCGGCGCCAAGAAGGACGCCGCGCCCGCGGCCCCCGCGGCGGGCCACACGGCGGTCATCCGCCCGCGGCCCAAGAGCCTCACGGGCTCGACGTTCCGGACCGAGACCCCCATCGGCACGGCGTTCATCACGGTCAACGAGACCCCCGACGGCGACCCCTTCGAGGTGTTCGTCCAGGTGGGCAAGGGAGGCTCGGACACCATGGCGGTGGCCGAGGCCCTGGGACGCCTGATTTCGCTCACGTTGAGGCTCCCTTCGCCCCTGTCGGCTCATCGCCGACTCGAGGAGGTCATCAGCCAGCTCTCGCGCATCGGCGGCGGCCAGCCGACCGGGTTCGGTCCGGCCAAGATCCTGTCGCTGCCGGACGCGCTCGCGCGCACGCTGGCCGAGCACCTCGGCCAGGTCAAGCCCGCGGGCGAGCCGCCGGCGGCGGGCGCCGCGCGCAAGCGGATCGGCGACCTCTGCAAGGAGTGCGGCCAGGCGACGTTCGTCTACGAGGAGGGCTGCAAGAAGTGCCTGTCCTGCGGCTTCAACGAGTGCTGACCTAGCACCCCGGCATGTTCTCCGGCGGGAGCTACCACGAGGTCGAGCGCTGGCTCCACACCTTCCTCACCTCGCACGCCAAGCGCGTGAGCCCGCGCGTGGAGGTCCTGCTCGACGCGGGCGAGGCGCGCGCGGAGACCTCGTACGGCGCCCGGTTGCGGCTCGGCGAGCGGACGACGGACGCGCTCGAGCTCGACTACCGCGAGGTCGCGCGGAACCGCGGGAGCCTCGCCTGGTGCGCGGCGCTCGCCGGGCGCGTCGCGGGCCTCGCCCGTGAGCTCGTCGCGGCGCGGGGAGGCGCCGACGCCCGGGCCCGGTAACCGCTCGCCCCGCTGGCTCGGCGCCGGGGACCTCAACGGGTTCCTGGGCCTCGCGCTCGACAACCTCACGCAGCTCGTCATCCTCTCGTCGCTCCTGATCGGCGTCTTCGGCTTCCCGCCGGACCTCGTGCTGGGGCGCATGGTGCCGGGCACCGCGCTCGGCGTCCTCCTCGGAGATCTCGCGTACACGTGGCTCGCGGTGCGGCTCGCGCGGCGCACGGGCCGCGACGACGTGACCGCGATGCCCTTCGGCATCGACACGCCGACCCTGTTCGCGATGGTCTTCGGCGTGCTGGGCCCGGTGATGCTCGCCACGCGCGACCCCGCGCTCGCGTGGAAGGTCGGCATGGGCGCGACCGTCGCGATCGGCGTCGTGAAGGTGCTGCTCGCGCTCGGCGGCGACTGGGCGCGGCGCGTCGTGCCGCGCGCGGCGCTGCTCGGCTCGATCGGCGGCGTCGCCATCCTGTTGATCGCGTTCCTGCCGACGCTCAAGATCCTGCGCGATCCGCTGGTCGGCGTCGTCGCGCTCGGCGTGCTGCTGCTGGCGCTCCTCGGCGGCGTCCGCATGCCGTTCGGCCTGCCGGGGGCGTTCGCGGCCGTGCTCGCGGGCGCCGCCATCTTCTGGCTGCGCGCGGCCGCGGGCGCGGGCCCGGGCGCCGTCGTCGCGCCGGCGGCGCTCGGGCTCGCGCTCCCGTGGCCGACGCTCGTCTGGGTCGAGGCGCTGCCGGCGACGCTGCCGTACCTGTCGATCGCGCTCCCGTTCGCGCTCGTGACGATCATCGGCGGGATCGACAACACGGAGAGCGCGGCGGCCGCCGGAGACGAGTACCGCGCCCGCGACATGCTGATGGTCGAGGCCGGCGCGACCGTGCTCGCCGGGCTCTGCGGCGGCGTGGTCCAGAACACGCCGTACATCGGCCACCCGGCGTACAAGGCGATGGGCGCGCGCGCGGGCTACACGCTCGCGACCGGCCTCGTCATCGGCGTGGGCGCCGCCGTGGGCGCGCTCTCGCTGCTGGTCGCGCTCCTGCCCGAGGCGGCGATCGCGCCGATCCTGGTGTTCATCGGCCTCGAGATCACGGCGCAGGCCTTCCTCGCGTCGCCCGCGCGCCACGGCGCGGCCGTCGCGGTGACGTTCATCCCCGTCGCGGCCGCGGTCGTGCTGATCGAGACCGGTGGCCTGCTCTCGGCGCTCGGCCAGTCCGCCGCCGCGCTGACGGGCGAGGGCGCCGCCGCGCACGAGGCGCTCCGCGTCCTCGGCCACGGCTTCATCCTCACCGCGGTGCTCTGGGGCTGGGCCGTGGTGACGATCGTCGAGCGGCGGCTCGCCGTGACCGCGGCGCTCTTCGCCGTGGCGAGCCTGGCGACGCTCTTCGGCGTGATCCACTCGCCGCTCGCGAGTGGCGCCCTCTTCTGGCCGTGGAGCGTCGCGTCCCCGGTGCCGGCGCGCCTGGCCGGGGCGTACGGCGCGCTCGCCGGCCTCTCCGGGCTCGCGGCGGTGCGCGAGGCGCGGCGCGGCCGAATATCGGCTTGACCTCCTTCGTCACACGAGTGTTAAATGGCGCGGATTCCGTTGTGAACGCCATCACGATCAGAAGCACGAGAGGAGGCGCCATGAGCGCGTTCGGGAAGTCCCTCACAGCGGTCGCGGCCGCGGCTGCCCTCGTCGCGGTGACCGGTGTCGGGGCGGCCTCGGCCCAGGGGCCGTGGGCCGCGCCCGCCGACGCCAAGAAGACGACCAATCCCGTGAAGGGAATCGGCAACGCCAAGAAGTCCGTCGAGACCAACTGCGCTTCGTGCCACGGCGCCGGCGGTCGCGGCGATGGTCCCGCGGCCGCGGCGCTTCCGCCGCCCAAGCCCGCGAACTGGACGGCCGAGGCGGTCCAGAAGCAGACGGACGGCGAGATCTTCTGGAAGATCTCGAACGGCCGCGGCGCCATGCCGCCCTGGAAGCACCTGCCCGAGAAGGAGCGGTGGGAGCTGGTCAACTTCATCCGCTCGCTCAAGAAGAAGTAGCGCGGGCGCACGCAGCGCGCGCCCCGTCGGCCCGCCGACGGGGCGTTTTGCTGTCCGGCATGCGGATCGCGACGATCGACGTGGGGAGCAACACCGTCCGCCTGCTCGTCGCCGACGCGGGCGAGGCGAGCGCCTGGCGCGTCCTCGACGAGGCCCAGCAGGTCACGCGCCTGGGCGAGGGCCTCGCGGCCGCCGGGGTCCTCGGCGAGGCGCCGGCCGCCCGGACGCTCGCGGTCGTGCGCGCCTACGCCGAGCGCGGCCGGCGCGCGGGGGCCGCGCGCGTGCGGATCGTCGCGACCAGCGCGGTGCGCGAGGCCGCCAACGGGCGCGCCTTCGCGGCGACGATCGAGCGCGCGACGGGCGTCGCCCTCCGGGTCGTGAGCGGCGAGGAGGAGGCGCGCCTGACCCTCCTCGGTGTCCGCCGCGGGCTCGGCGACCCCGCCGGCGCCCTCGTCGTGTGCGACATCGGCGGCGGCAGCACCGAGTACATCCTGGCCGAGGGCGCGCGCGTCCGCGCGCTCGCGAGCCTCCGCCTCGGCGTCGTCCCGCTCGCCGAGCGCTTCGCGTTCCCCGAGGCCGTGGACCGGGCGCGCTACGACGCGCTCCGCGCCGAGGTCCGCGGCCGGCTCGAGCGCGAGCTGCCCACCCCGTTCCGTGGCGCGCGGGGCGCCCGCCTCGTCGGCACGGCGGGCACGGTGACGACGCTCGCCGCGCTCGACCTGGGACTCGCGCGCTACGACGCGGCACGCGTGCAGGGGCACCGGCTCGGCCGCGCGGCCGTCGAGGCGCAGCTCCGGCGGCTCGGCGCGCTCCCGGTCGCCGCCCGCGGGGCGCTGCCGTGCCTGGAGCCCGGCCGCGCGGACCTGATCGTGCCGGGCGTCGCGATCGTCCAGGCGACGCTCGACTGCCTCGGGGCCGAGGCGCTCACAGTCAGCGACTGGGGGCTCCGCGAGGGGATCCTGCTGGACGCGCTCGAGGGGGACGCCGGCCGGCCCGTCATTTGACACCCCGCGGTCCGCCGTCTATGCTACTGAATCAGCGAGATGGATGAGATCGCGGTACTGGTGCTGAACTACACCTTCGAGCCGCTGCATTTCACCAACGCCCGCCGCGCCATCACGCTCCTGCTCGCCGGCAAGGCCGAGGCCGTCGAGGCATCGCCGCGTGTGGTGCGGTCGCCGTCGGTGACGTTCGCGCTCCCCGCCGTGATCCGCCTGGCGATCTACATCCGCAAGCCGTTCCTGGACCGGGTGGCGTTCAACAAGAAGAACATCCTGCGGCGCGACGGCTACACCTGCCAGTACTGCAACCGACGCGGCGAGCGGCTGACCGTGGACCACGTGGTGCCCCGCTCGCGCGGCGGCGCGACCACCTGGGTCAACGTCGTCGCTGCGTGCCTGCGCTGCAATCTGAAGAAGGGCAACCGGCTGCCGGACGAGGTCGGGATGCGCCTGTTCCGCGAGCCGGTGCACCCGAAGTTCGTCTTCTCCACGCACATGCTCCGCCACCCGCACGCGAGCTCGCTGCTGGACTCCTGGCGCAAGTACCTCGTCGCCGTCCCGACGCCGTCCTGACGCGGCCGCGCGCCGTGTTCCGGCTCTCCTCGGAGTACTCGCCGCGCGGCGACCAGCCGCAGGCCATCGCGGCCCTCGCGCGCGGCGTGGGGGAGGGGCGGCGCCACCTGGTCCTGCGCGGCGTGACCGGCTCGGGCAAGACCTACTCGATCGCCAACGTCGTGGCGCAGGCGAACCGGCCGACGCTGGTCATCTCGCCCAACAAGACGCTCGCGGCGCAGCTCTTCAGCGAGTTCAGGGCGTTCTTCCCGGAGAACGCGATCGAGTACTTCGTGTCGTACTACGACTACTACCAGCCCGAGGCGTACATCCCGCAGTCCGACACGTACATCGAGAAGGACGCGCTCGTGAACGACGAGATCGACCGGATGCGCCACTCGGCGACGAAGTCGCTCCTCGAGCGGCGCGACGCGCTCGTCGTCGCCTCGGTCTCGTGCATCTACGGCATCGGCGAGCCCGGCACCTACCAGGGGCTCCACCTCGAGCTCGGCGCGGGGGAGCAGATCGACCGCGACGAGATCATCCGCCGCCTGATCGCCGTGCAGTACGAGCGGAACGACTACGATTTCCACCGCGGCACCTTCCGCGTCCGCGGCGACGTGGTCGAGATCTTCCCGGCGAACGAGGAGACGGTGGCCCTGCGGGTGGAGCTGTTCGGCGACGTCGTCGACGCGATGTCGCGGATCGACCCGCTCCGGGGAGCGGTGCTCGAGCGGATCGAGCGGGTGCACATCTACCCGGCGAGCCACTACGTGACCGAGGCGGGACAGCTCGAGCGGGCGCTCCACACGATCCAGGAGGAGCTCGAGGACCGGCTCCGCTTCCTCCGCGAGCGGAACCGCCTGCTCGAGGCGCAGCGGCTCGAGCAGCGCACGCTCTTCGACATGGAGATGCTGCGCGAGCTGGGCTTCTGCCACGGAATCGAGAACTACTCGCGGCACCTCACCGGGCGCCGGCCCGGCGAACCGCCGCCGACGCTGATCGAGTACCTGCCGAAGGACGCGCTGATCATCATCGACGAGAGCCACGTCGCCGTGCCGCAGATCCGCGGCATGTACTACAGCGACCGCTCGCGCAAGGAGGCGCTCGTCGAATACGGGTTCCGGCTGCCCTCGGCCTTCGACAACCGGCCGCTCACGTTCGAGGAGTTCACGCGCGCGACCGGGCAGACGGTCTACGTCTCGGCGACTCCGGGGGAGTACGAGCTCGGGCTCGCCGGCGACGCGGTCGCCGAGCAGGTGATCCGTCCCACCGGACTCATGGACCCCCGGATCACCGTGCGGCCCGCCACGGCGCAGGTGGATGACCTGCTCGCCGAGGTCCGCGCGCGCGCCGAGCGCGAGGAGCGCGTGCTCGTGACGACCCTCACCAAGCGGATGGCCGAGGACCTCACCGCGTACTACCAGCAGGTGGGGCTCCGCGTCCGTTACCTCCACTCGGACGTCGACACCCTCGACCGGGTGGCGATCATCCGCGACCTCCGCCTCGGCAAGTTCGACTGCCTCATCGGCATCAACCTCCTGCGCGAGGGCCTCGACATCCCGGAGGTCTCGCTCGTGGCGATCCTGGACGCCGACAAGGAGGGCTACCTCCGCTCGGCGATCTCGCTGATCCAGACCGCGGGGCGCGCGGCGCGCAACGTCAACGGCGAGGTGATCCTGTACGCCGACCGCATGACCGGCTCGATGGCCGCGGCCATCGGCGAGACGGAGCGGCGCCGCGAGCTGCAGGCCGCGTACAACCGGGAGCACGGGATCACCCCCGAGTCGATCCGCTCGAGCATCCGCGAGCTGCTGCAGACCGTGTACGAGCGCGACTACTACACGGTGCCGGTGGAGGAGGCGCCCGCGGAGACGTTCGACTCCCCGGCGGCGCTCGCCGCGCGCATCGGCGAGCTCGAGGGGCGGATGCGCGAGGCGGCGCGGCGGCTCGACTTCGAGCAGGCGGCGGAGCTCCGCGACCGCGTCAGGGCGCTCCGCAAGCGGCAGCTCGCATGACGCTCGCGGAGAAGCTCGCGCGCGTCCCGGACCGCCCCGGCGTCTACCTCTACCGCGACGCCAGGCAGCAGGTGCTCTACGTCGGCAAGGCCGCGTCGCTCCGGAGCCGCGTGCGCTCGTACTTCCAGGACTCGCGCCCGCGCGACCCCAAGACCGACGCTCTCGTCCGGCAGATCCGCGACCTCGAGTACGTGGTGACCGACAACGAGCTCGAGGCGTTGATGCTCGAGGCGAACCTCGTGCGCCGGCACCGGCCCCGGTACAACATCATCCTCAGAGACGACAAGCACTATCCGTTCCTCAAGCTCACCACCGGCGAGGACTTCCCGCGCCTGCTCGTCGCGCGGCGCGTCCAGGACGACGGGGCGACGTACTTCGGGCCGTTCTACCCGGCGACCGCCATGCGCGAGACGCTGCGCCTGGCCCGGCAGCTCTTCCCGCTGCGCACGTGCTCGATCACGATCGACGGGACGCTCGAGCGGCCGTGCATCCAGTACGCGATCCACCGCTGCAACGCGCCGTGCACCGGCTGGGAGACCCGCGAGGGCTACGCGAAGACCGTGCGCGACGTCATGCGGTTCCTCGAGGGCCGGGACGAGGACCTCCCGCTGCGGCTGACCCGCGAGATGGAGGCGGCGGCGGTCGAGACGAAGTTCGAGCGCGCCGCGGTGCTCCGCGACCAGATCCAGTCGCTCAACGCGGTGCGCGAGCGCCAGAAGATCATCTCGACCGAGGAGCTGGACCAGGACGTGATCGGCGTCGTGCGCCAGGGCAGCGACGCGTGCGTCGAGCTGTTCTTCGTCCGCCGGGGCCGGCTCGTCGGGCAGGAGCCCTTCTACCTCGACAAGGTCGCCGGCTGGCCCGACGGCGAGATCCTGTCGGCCTTCGTGCGCCAGTTCTACGGCAAGGCCGTCGTGCCCGCGCCCGAGATCCTCGTCTCCGAGGCCATCCCGGAGGCCGGGCTGGTCGCCGAGTGGCTCTCGGTCCTCGCGGGCCGCCGCGTCCAGCTCCAGGCGCCCCGGCGCGGCGTCCGGCGCGAGTTCGTCGCGATGGCCGAGGAGAACGCGGCGCTCGCGCTCCAGAGCCACCTGCTCTCGCGCGCCGACCGGCAGCAGCTCGTGCTGGACGAGCTGGCCCGCGCGCTCAGCCTGCCCGGGCCGCCGAACCGGATCGAGGGCTACGACATCTCGAACATCCAGGGGACCGAGCAGGTCGGCTCGCTGGTCGTCTGGGAGAACGGGGGCATGAAGAAGGACGGCTACAAGCGCTTCCGGATCCGGAGCGTGGCGGGCGCCGACGACTTCGCCTCCCTCCGCGAGGTCCTCGGCCGGCGCTTCGCAAAGGCGCTCGAGCAGGGCGGCGTCCTGCCGGACCTCGTCCTCATCGACGGCGGACGCGGCCAGCTCAACGCCGGGCTCAAGGCCCTGGGAGACCTCGGCCTCGACTGGATCCCGGTCGCCGCGCTCGCCAAGCGGGCGGAGGAGGTCTACGTGGGGGAGAGCCTCCACCCGCTCGTCCTCGACCCGACCTCGCCGGCGCTCCACACGCTCCAGAAGATCCGCGACGAGGCCCACCGCTTCGCGATCACCTACCACAAGACGCTCCGCGCCCGCCGCACGCTCCGCTCCGAGCTGGACGCGATCCCCGGTCTCGGGCCGGCGATCCGCACGAGCCTGCTCAAGACCCTCGGCTCGACCCGGCGTGTGCGCGACTCGTCGGTGGCCGAGCTCGCGGCGGTCCCCAAGGTCACGCCCAGGCTGGCGCAGCGGATCTTCGCCCACTTCCACCCGCCCCCGACGGACACGCCGCCCGCGGAACCGGAGACCGCGCCCGGCGGTTAGCCGGGGGAGCCTGCTCCGGCTCGACGGGGGGTGAGGGAAGAATGAAGACGCTGACTATGGTGGCGGCGGTGGCGGCGCTCGTGCTGAGCGCCGGCGCGGCGCAGGCCTTCCAGTGCCCGAAGCTGATCACGCAGGGCCGGGAGGCGGCGGCGAAGATGGACGCGACCGACGCCAAGGTGAAGGGGGCGCTGGCCCAGCTCGATCAGGCCGAGGCGCTCCACAAGCAGGCCAAGCACGCGGATGCCGTCAAGACGGCCAACGAGGCCCTCGCGGCGCTCGGCGTGGCGAAGTAGTAGCGCGTGCGGGAGGGGGGCGGGACGCCCGAGGCGCCGCCCCCTCCCGATGTCTCGTGGCATTTCTTGTCTAGGAGCCCTAAGTATGTAAAACTCTAGCCCAATTATGTCGAGCGACCGCTACCCGTTCCGCGAGATCGAGACGAAGTGGCAGAAGATCTGGGAGGACCGGAAGCAGTTCCGCGTCACCGAGGACCCGAGCCGCCCGAAATTCTACTGCCTGGAGATGTTCCCATACCCCTCCGGCCGCATCCACATGGGCCACGTCCGCGTCTACGCGATCGGCGACCTGCTCGCCCGCTACAAGTGGATGCGCGGCTTCAACGTGCTCCACCCGATGGGCTGGGACGCCTTCGGCCTGCCCGCCGAGAACGCGGCGATCGAGCACGGCGTGCATCCCGCGATCTGGACGCACGAGAACATCGACAACATGCGCGCGCAGCTCCGGAAGATGGGCATCTCCTACGACTGGGATCGCGAGCTCGCGACGTGCGACCCGTCCTACTACCGCTGGGAGCAGCTCGTCTTCATCAAGATGCTCGAGCGCGGCCTGGCCTACCGGCGCCGCTCGACCGTCAACTGGTGCCCGTCGTGCCAGACCGTCCTCGCCAACGAGCAGGTGGAGGACGGGCGGTGCTGGCGCTGCGACTCCGAGGTGACGCCCAGGGAGATCGACGGCTGGTTCTTCAAGATCACCGCGTACGCCGACGAGCTGCTCGCCTGGTGCGACCGGCTGCCGGGCTGGCCCGAGCGCGTGCTGACGATGCAACGCAACTGGATCGGCCGGAGCGAGGGCGCGGAGTTCGACCTCCCGGTGGCCGGCCGGCCAGGGCTCCGCCTGCGCGTCTTCACCACGCGCCCCGACACGGGCTTCGGGATGACGTACGCGGTGCTCGCCCCCGAGCACCCCCTCGTGGACGAGCTGGTAGGCGACGCGCGCGAGCGCGCTGCCGTCGCCGCCTTCCGCGCCGAGGTCGCCCGCGAGTCCGAGATCGAGCGCCTCGCCGCGGACCGGCCCAAGCGCGGCCTGCGGCTCTCCGCCCGCGTGGTCAACCCGTTCAACGAGGCCGAGATCCCGCTGTTCATCGCCGACTACGTGCTGATGGGCTACGGCACCGGCGCGATCATGGCCGTGCCCGGCGAGGACCAGCGCGACTGGGACTTCGCGAGGGCGCACGGGCTGGCGATCATCGAGACCGTCACGCGGCCGCCCGGCTGGGTCGGGGAGGCGTACACGGGCGAGGGCGTCAAGCGCAACTCCGGCTTCCTCGACGGTCTCACCATCGCGGCGGCGAAGCGCAGGGCCATCGACTGGCTCGTCGCGCGCGGGCTCGGCGAGGCGAAGGTCAACTACCGGCTGCGCGACTGGGGCATCAGCCGTCAGCGCTACTGGGGCGCGCCGATCCCCGTCCTCTACTGCGAGGCGTGCGGCATGGTCCCGGAGGCCGAGGCCAACCTCCCGGTCGTGCTCCCGCGCGACGTGCAGCTCTCCGGCAAGGGCGGCTCGCCGCTCGCCGACGCCGCGAGCTTCGTCCACGCGCGCTGCCCGACGTGCGGCGGCCGGGCGCGGCGCGAGACGGACACGATGGACACGTTCGTCGAGTCGTCCTGGTACTTCCTCCGCTACTGCTCGCCGCACCACGAGACGGGCATGTTCGACCGCGCCGCGGTCGAGTACTGGATGCCCGTGGACCAGTACATCGGCGGCATCGAGCACGCGGTCCTGCACCTGCTCTACGCGCGCTTCTACACCAAGGTGCTCCGCGACCTCGGGCTCGCGAGGGTGGACGAGCCGTTCACCGCGCTGCTCTCGCAGGGCATGGTCATCAAGGACGGCGCGAAGATGTCCAAGTCGAAGGGCAACGTCGTGGACCCGGACGATCTGATTCGCACCTTCGGCGCCGACACGGCGCGGCTGTTCTCGCTCTTCGCCGCGCCGCCCGAGAAGGACCTCGACTGGAACGACCACGGCGTGGAAGGCGCCTCCCGGTTCCTGAACCGCGTCTGGCGCTTCGTGCTCGCCCACGCGGACGAGCTGCGCGGGGCGCCGAGCGTCCCGGCGCCCGCAGCGGATGGGGGGCCGTCGGGGGGGACCCCACGCCCCGCGCCCGCAGCCGATGGGGGGCCGTCGGGGGGGCGCCTCGCCCCCCCGACGTCAACGGACCAGGGCCGGGCGTTCCGGCGGACGATCCACGAGACGATCGTCCGCGTCACCGACGATCTCGAGCACGACTTCCACTTCAATACCGCGATCAGCGCGGTGATGGAGCTCGTCAACGCGCTCTACGCGTTCGAGGCCGCCTCGCTCGACCGGGTCCCGGCCGGCGAGCGCGTGGCGCTCCTGCGCGAGGCGGTGGAGACGGTGCTCCTGCTGCTCGGCCCGTTCTGTCCCCACGTCACCGAGGAGCTGTGGGGCCTGCTCGGCCACGCCGAGAGCCTGTTCGCGCGGCCGTGGCCCGTCGCCGACCCCGAGGCGCTCCGCAAGCAGGAGGTGACCGTCGTGGTCCAGGTGGACGGCAGGGTGCGGGGGCGGCTGGTCGTGGACGTGGACGCCGCGGAGGATCGCGTGCGCCAGCTCGCGCTCGGCGACGACAAGGTGCAGCCCTGGGTGGCGGCGCGCACGGTCGAGAAGGTGGTCGTCGTCCCGAACCGCCTGGTCAACATCGTGACCCGCACATGAGGCCGCGCCTGCTCGCGCTCGGGCTCGCGCTGCTCCTGGCGGGGTGCGGCTACTCGGCGCGCGGCACGCTCCCCGACCACATCCGGACCGTCGCGGTGCCGGTCTTCACGAACCGCACCGCCGAGCCCGCCGTCGAGAACCTCCTGACCCGCGCGGTCGTCGAGGCGTTCTCGACCAGCGGCCGGCTGCGGGTGGTGCGGCCCGAGGAGGCCGACGCCGTGCTCGAGGGCGAGGTGATCGGCTACGAGGTGCAGGCGCTCGCCTTCGACGCGCAGGCGAACGTGCGCCGGTACCGCCTCGTCGTGACGCTCAACCTCCGCTTCCGCGACACGCGCAGGAACGAGGTCCTGTTCGAGGAGTCGCGCCTGCAGGAGCGTGCCGACTTCCGCGTCGTCGGCGCGGCCTCGCAGACCATCGGCCGCGAGGAGTCGGCGCTCGGCGCCGCGGCGGTGGACATCGCGCGGGCGATCGTGAGCCTGGCCCTCGAGCGGTTCTAGCGCTGGACTACGCGGCCTTCCTCCGCCAGGTCGACCGGGGCGAGGTGCCGCCGGTCGCGCTCCTGCACGGCCCCGACGTGCAGCTCCTCGACGACGCGCTGGCCGCCGTGACCCGCCGCCTGTTCCCCGACCCCGGCACGCGCGCGACGGGTCGCGAGGTCTTCGACGGCGAGGAGGCGTCGGTGGACGCGATCGTCCAGGCCGCGCAGACCCTGCCGTTCATGACCGCGACGCGCCTGGTCGCCGTCCGTCGCGCGTGGGCGCTGCCCCCGCGCGACGCCGCGGGGCTCGCGGCGTACGCCCGCGCGCCCAACCCGACGTCCTGCCTGCTGCTGCTCTCGGAGACGAGTCTCGCGGCCGGCCGCGAGCGGCGCACGGAGCACTGGCTCCTGGGCGCCGTGCCGGCGGCCGCGACGGTCGCGCTGCCGGCCCGCGAGGGGCGCACCCTCGAGGGCTGGCTCCGGCAGCGCGCGGCGGCCGAGGGGCTCACGGTCTCCGAGGAGGCCGCGCGCCTGCTCGTCGAGTGGGTCGGGGACGATCCCGCGCGACTCCTCGGCGAGGTGCGCAAGGCCTCGCTCGCCGGCGGCCCCGAGGGCCGGACCCTCGGCGTGCGGGAGGTGACCGCGGTCGTCGGCGAGCAGCGGCTCGCCGGCGTGTTCGACCTGACGCGCGCGGTCGGCCGCCGCGACGCCGGCGCCGCGCTCCGCACGCTCGACCGCCTGCTCGCCACCGAGGAGCCGATGCGCCTGCTCGCGCTGCTCACCGGCGAGACGCGCACGGCCTGGAGCATCGCCGCGCTGCGCGCGCGAGGCCAGTCCACCGAGCAGATCGCCCGGGCGCTGCGTCGCCCGCCCGCGGTCGTCGAGGCCGTCGGGCGCGCCGCCGCCGCGTTGCCGGCGGCCGCCCTCGCGCGGCGGCTCCGGCGCTGCTGGGAGGTGGAGGACCGCCTCAAGTCGGGCGGCGAGGCGCGGGCCGAGATGACCGCGCTCGTCGCCGACCTGTGCGCCGAGCGGTGAGCCGCCGCGCGCCCCGGCTCGCGGCCGCCGGCGGCGCGCTGCTCGCGGTCGTCGCGACCGCCGCCGGCGCCGGGCCGGCGCCCGCGTGCCCCGACTGCCTCCGCGCGGGCGCCGCGACGGCGGCGCTCCGCGCGCCGGCGGGCACGCCGCTCGGCGGCTACGGGGCGCTCCGGCGCCGCCTGCTCGTGCCCGACGTGCTCGGCCGCCATCCCCACGCGTTCTGGTTCAAGCCCGCGGCGGGGGAGCGTGATCGGCTCCTGGCGCGGGCGCTGGTCCTCGAGGTCCCGCCCCGGCGGCTCGCGTGGGTGACGGTGGACCTGGTCGCCGTGGACCGTGCCTTCACCCGCGAGGTCGAGCGGCGGCTCGCGGGGGCGGGACTCTCCGGGACGACCCTGATCGTCTCCGCCTCGCACACGCACTCGGGCCCCGGTGCCTTCGTGGACTCGACGCTGATGGGCTGGCTCGCGATGGACCGCTTCGATCCCACGGTGCGCGACATGCTCGCGGACGCCGTCGTGGAGGCGGTGCGCCGGGCCGACGCCGCGCGGGCCCCCGCGCTCGTCGGCGCCGCGAGCGTTGCCGCGCCCGGGCTCACGCGGAGCCGCCTCGGCCGACCGCTCGACCCCGAGGTCATCGTGCTCAAGGTCGTGCGGCGAACGGGCGCGCCCGTCGCGCTCCTCTGGAACCACGCGATCCACGGCACCGTGCTGGGGCCGCGGAGCCTGCAGCTCTCGGGCGACGTCATGGGCGTGGCCTCGGCCGAGCTCGAGCGCGAGCTCGGCGTGCCGGTGCTCTTCGTCAACGGCGCGGTCGGCGACGTGAGCCCCGCGGGCCACGGCGAGCGGGCCGTCGCCGAGCTCGGCCGCGCCCTCGCGGCGGCGGCGCGGAGCGCCTGGGCGCGGGCGCGGCCGCGCGCGGTGACCCGGCTCGAGGTCACGCGCCGGCGCATCCCGCTGCCGCCGGCGCGGCTCTCGCTCCGGAACTGCGCCGGGCGCTGGCTCCCGCGCTCCCTCCGGGTGCCGCTCGGCGGCCTCTTCTCAGCGGACGCGGAGGTGCTCGCCGTGGCCGCCGGCGACGCCGCGTGGGTCACGATCCCCGGGGAGCTCCAGACCGCGCTCGGCCTGGCGATCAAGCGCGAGGCGCGCTCCCTCTTCGAGCACGTCGGCGTCGCGGGCGTCTCGAACGACTATCTCGGTTACTTCGTGACGCCGGAGGACTACGACCGGCCGGCGTACGTGACGTGCGCCACGGTGTACGGCCCGCGGGCGGGAACCTGTCTGGCGGACACCGCGGTCGAGCTGCTGCACGGCCTGCGTGGCCGCCGGAGTCCGCTCACCGCGCTCCCGCGCCCCTGCGACTTCTCCCCCGGCGGAACGAGGTAGCGCGCGTGAGGCGCGGAAGGCTAGCGGACGGCGGCCAGACGGGCGAGCGCGGACTTCCGGCGGGCGGCGGTGTTGCGGTGCAGGACGCCCTTGGTCACGGCCTTGTCGATGGCGCGGATGGCCTCGAGCATCGCGGCCGGCCGCGCCTGGGCCTCCGCCGCGCGGACCGCCTTGACGGCGCCGCGCACCTTCGTGCGGACGGCCCGGTTCCGGAGTCGCCGCTTCTCGTTCTGCTTGATCCGCTTGATCGCCGACTTGATGTTTGCCACGTGGTCGCTCCTTTCGTCCCCGATGCATCATGCCGGAACGCTCGGGGGATTTCAAGGTGAGCGCGGGCGAGCGGCAGGTCGTGCGGGCCCTCGGCTCGATCGGGAGCGCCACGCTGGTCTCGCGCGTGCTGGGGTTCGCGCGCGACGTGGTGGTCGCCCTCGCCTTCGGCGCCGGCCCGCTCACCGACGCGTTCTTCGTGGCCTTCCGGATCCCGAACATCCTGCGCCGGCTCCTGGCCGAGGGCGCGCTGTCGACGGCGATCATCCCGGTCTTCACCGAATACTTCGTGACGCGCCCGGCGGAGGACGCGCGCCGTATGCTCCGCGCCGTCCTGGCCCTGGCGCTCCTGGCGCTCGGGCTCACGGCGCTCCTCGGGATCCTCGGGGCCCCGTGGATCCTCGACGCGATCGCGCCGGGGTTCGCCGACGAGCCCCGGCAGGCGGCGCTCGCGGTGCGCCTGACCCGCGTGATGTTCCCGTACCTCGTGCTGGTCGGCCTCGGGGCGCTCGCCACCGGCGCCCTGAACGCGCACGGCCGCTTCTTCGCGAGCGCGCTCGGCCCCGCCGTCCTGAACGTCGGGATGATCGCCGGGGTGGTGGCCCTCGCGCGGCGTGTCGACCCGCCGATCCTCTCGCTCGCGCTCGGCGTGCTGGCGGGCGGCGTCGGGCAGCTCCTCGTGCAGGTCCCGGGCCTGCGCGCGCTCGGGCTCCTCGTCCCGCCCTCGGGGGAGCTGCGCCACCCGGCGCTCGTCCGCATCACCCGGCTGCTCCTGCCCGCGGTCTTCGGCCTCGCGGCGGTGCAGGTGATGGTCTTCGTCAACACGGTCCTCGCCTCGCTGCTCCCGCCCGGCTCGATCTCGTTCCTCTACTATGCCGACCGCGTGATGGAGTTCCCGCTCGGCGTCTTCGGGATCGCGCTCGCCTCGGCGTCCCTGCCGCTGATGGCGCGCCAGGCGGCCGCGGGCCAGCCGCGCGCGCTCGCCGGCACGCTCGGCTTCGCGCTGCGCCTGTCCCTCTACGTGTCGGTGCCCGCGATGGTCGGGCTCGTCGTGCTGCGCGAGCCGATCGTCCGCGTCCTGTTCGAGCGCGGCCGCTTCGGCGCCCCCGAGACCGCCGCCACCGCCGTCGCCCTCGGCTGGTACGCCGCGGGCCTCGCCGGCTTCGCGGGCGCGCGCATCGCCGCGCAGGCCTTCTACGCGCTCGGGCAGGCGGGGACGGCCGTGCGCTGGGGGATCGTGGCGGTCGGGGCCAACGTGCTGGCCGCGCTCCTGCTGATGGGCCCGCTCGGGCACGCGGGGCTCGCGGCCGCCTCCTCGCTCGGCGCGTACGTGAACCTCGCGGGGCTGCTCTGGGCCGCGCGACGGCGCCTCGGGCCGCTCGGCGGCCGGGCCCTGCTCGCGAGCGCCGCGCGGACCGTCGTCGCCGCCGCGCCGCTCGGCGCCTGGTGCGTGCTGGCGCGCGTCCTCTGGCCCGCGCCGGCACCCCGCGTCTGGGTGGACGCCGCGTGGCTCGCCGCGGCGGTCGCGGGCGGCGCCGCGATCTTCTGGACCGCGAGCCTCCTGCTCTCCGCGCCCGAGCGCGCGGATCTCCTGCGCATGCTGCCCGGCCGCGGCCGGACCGACACGGGCTCCTGAGAACATGGGGGGCCCCGAAGGGGCCCCCTTCATGCCCCCCCGACGCTCGGAGCGCCGCGGCGAAGCCGTGGCGCTCCTCGACGGCGCGATTCGTTCACAGGCTCTGAGCGCCCGCATTTCGGCGGGCGGGGGACGCGGTGATATAATCCGACGTGGTCACTCTATGACCGACGCTGTAGCGGAGTATCTCGGGGCCCTGCAGGCGGAGCAGGGAGCGTCCCCGAATACTCTCATCGCCTACCGCCGCGACCTCGCCGACTTCCTCGACTTCCTCGGGCGCCGTCCGCTCGCCGCCGTGGACGCGGACGACGTCGTGGGCTACATCGAGCGCCTGCGCCGCCGCGGCCTGCGCCCGGCCAGCGTCTGCCGCCGGCTCTCGGCCGTGCGGGGGCTCTACCGACACCTGCTCCGCGAGGGCGCGCTCGCGGGCGACCCCACGGAGCACGTGGACACGCCGCGGGGGGCGCGGCCGCTGCCGCGCACGCTGCCGCGCGAGGTCGCCGCGGCGCTCGTCGAGTCGCCCGACACGAGCCGGCCGCGCGGCGTGCGCGACCGCGCCGTCCTCGAGCTGCTCTACGCGACCGGGATGCGTGCCTCCGAGTGCGTCGGCCTGCGCCTGGACGACGTCAAGCTCCAGGCCGGCTACGTCGTGTGCACGGGCAAGGGACGCAAGCAGCGCCTCGTCCCGGTGGGCGGCGAGGCCTCCGCGTGGGTCGCGCGCTGGCTCGCCGAGGCGCGGCCGCGCTTCACGCGGCGCCGCGACGCGGGACGCCTGTTCGTCAACCC
>MGCF01000132.1:37044-38331 GCA_001788495.1 Candidatus Rokubacteria bacterium RIFCSPLOWO2_02_FULL_73_56 | reverse complement strand
AGCCACCTCCTCGAGGGCGGCGCCGACCTCCGCTCGGTCCAGGCGATGCTCGGCCACGCGGACATCACGACGACCCAGATCTACACCCACCTGCCGTCGGCCGCGCTCACGCGCATGTACCGGCGGTTCCACCCGAGGGCGTGAGCGTGGCGCGGCGCTCGCACGCCTATCCCCAGGTGCGCGTGGACGCGGCCGCGCTCGTCGACGTCCCCGCCGTGGCGGCGCCCGCGGGGATCCGCGTGGGGGACGCGCTGCGGCTCGCGCGCCGCCGGGACGCGCGGCTCCTCGTCGCCGACGGGCGCTGCGTGCTGCGCGACGACCTCGTGCGCGCGCAGGCCCTCGGACTCGACGCCCTCGGCGCCCGCGCGCTGGCGCGCGCGCTGCCCACGGTGGACGCCGGCGCCGACGAGGTGGCGGTGCGACGGGCGCTCGCCGGGGGGGCGCCGCTCGTCGCCGTCCGCGACCGCCGGGGCATCGTGGGCGCCGTGGCCGCGCCCGCGGCCCGCCGCGCGGCGCCCGTCGCCTCGCTCGGCGCGCGCTTCACGCGCGCGGTCCCCGACGCGGTCCGGGCGGTGCTCGCGCGGGTGGCCGAGCTCGCGGCGGCCCACGGGGCGCGGGCCTTCGCCGTCGGCGGCCTCGTGCGCGACGTCTGCCGCGACGCGGCCGTGACGCGGCGCGACCTCGACGTCGTCGTCGAGGGCGACGGCCTGCGCGTGGCGCGGCACCTCGCCGACGCGCTCGGCGGCACGCTCACCGAGCACCCCCGCTTCCTCACCGCCTCGGTCGAGGCGCCGGGCCTCGGCCGGATCGACGTCGCGACCTCCCGCGCCGAGCGGTACGAGACGCCCGGGGCGCTGCCCCGGGTGCTGCCCGCGGGCATCGCGCAGGACCTGGCGCGGCGCGACTTCACGGTCAACGCGCTGGCCGTGGAGCTCGCCTCGGGCGGCTTCGGGCTCCTCGACCCCTTCGGCGGCCGGGCCGACCTCGCGCGCCGCCGCCTCGCGGTGCTTCACCCGCTGTCCTACGTCGAGGACCCGACGCGCCTGTTCCGCGCCGGCCGGTACGCCGTGCGCCTCGGCCTCGCGCCGGACGCCGCCACGCGCCGGGCGCAGGCGCTCGCGCTCGCCCACGCACCGTACCCCGCGCTCTCCGGCCAGCGCCTGGCGACCGAGCTCGAGCGGGTGCTCGCCGAGGCGCGGCCCGACGCGGTGCTCCTCCGGCTCGCCGCCGGGGGCGTCCTGCGGCTGCTGCACCCGCGCTGGCGCCTCACCGCGGCCACGCGACGCC
>MGCF01000132.1:0-37018 GCA_001788495.1 Candidatus Rokubacteria bacterium RIFCSPLOWO2_02_FULL_73_56 | reverse complement strand
CTCGCCGGCGAGCCGCGGGCGCGCGTGGGGCGCGGGCTCGAGGGCGCGCCCGCCCTCGGCGCCGCGCTCCTCGACGCCGGGCGGCCGAGCGCGCGCGCGCGGCTGCTGCGCGAGCGCGCGCCGGTGGAGCTCGCCTGGCTCTGGCTCGATGCCGCGGCCACGGGCGGGCGGCCGGCGCCGGTCGGCGCGATCGTCGCGTGGTTCGCCGGGCTCGAGCCGCGCGGCGACGCGCTCGGCGGCGAGGACGTGATCGCCCTGGGCGTCCCGCGCGGCCCCGCGGTGGCGCGGGTGCTCGCGGAGCTCCGCGACGCGCGGCTGGACGGTACCGTCACCGACCGCGCCATGGAAGAGGACCTCGTCCGACATCGGATCCTGGAAGGAGGATGATCTTGGCCCCGAAATTCATCTTCGTGACCGGGGGCGTCGTGTCCTCGCTCGGCAAGGGGCTCGCGGCCGCCTCGATCGGGTCACTCCTGGAGGCGCGCGGCTTCCGGGTCACGCTGCAGAAGATGGACCCGTACATCAACGTCGACGCCGGCACGATGAGCCCGTACCAGCACGGCGAGGTGTTCGTGACCGACGACGGCGGCGAGACGGACCTCGACCTCGGACACTACGAGCGCTTCACCTCGCGGCGCGTGACGCGGGACCACAACGTGACGACGGGGAAGGTGTACTTCTCCGTGATCCAGAAGGAGCGGCGCGGCGACTACCTCGGCCGCACCGTCCAGGTGATCCCGCACATCACGGACGAGATCAAGGCGGCGATTCGCCGGGTCGCGCACGACACCGACGTGGTCATCGTCGAGGTCGGCGGCACCGTGGGCGACATCGAGGGCCTGCCGTTCCTCGAGGCGATCCGCCAGTTCAAGAAGGACGTCGGCCGCGAGAACGTGATCTACGTCCACCTCACGCTCGTGCCGTTCATGCAGGCGGCCTCCGAGCTGAAGACCAAGGCGACCCAGCACTCGGTCAAGGAGCTGCGCGCGATCGGGATCCAGCCCGACATCCTGCTCTGCCGGACGGACCGCTACCTGCCGCCCGGGATCAAGTCGAAGATCGCGCTCTTCTGCGACGTCGAGGAGGAGGCCGTCATCACCGCCAAGGACGTCGAGACCATCTACGAGGTGCCGCTCGTGTTCCACCGCGAGGGCCTCGACGACATCGTCTCGAAGCTGCTCGGGCTCGAGCCGCGCCCGACCGACCTCGCGCGATGGGAGGACGTGGTGCGCCGGGTGAAGTCGCCGAGCGCCGAGACCCGCATCGCGGTCGTCGGCAAGTACCTCGACCTCAAGGACTCCTACAAGAGCCTCGCCGAGGCGCTGACCCACGGCGGGATCGCGAACGAGGCGCGCGTGGACGTGCGCTGGGTGGACGCCGAGGCGATCGAGCGCGACGGCGCCGCGGCGCAGTTCGCCGACGTCCACGGCGTGCTGGTGCCGGGGGGCTTCGGCGACCGGGGCATCGAGGGCAAGATCGAGGCCGTGCGCCACGCGCGCGAGCGCCGCGTGCCGTTCTTCGGGATCTGCCTCGGGATGCAGTGCGCGGTCATCGAGTACGCGCGGCACGTCTGCGGCCTGGCGGGCGCGAACTCCGCCGAGTTCGACGCGGCCGCGCCGCACCCGGTGATCGACCTCCTCCCGGAGCAGCGCAGGGTCGCCGACAAGGGCGGCACGATGCGGCTCGGCCTGTACCCGGTCGTGCTGGCCGAGGGCAGCCTGGCCTCGCGGCTCTACGGGCAGGGGATCATCCAGGAGCGCCACCGCCACCGCTACGAGGTGAACAACGACTACCTGCCGCGTCTGGAGAAGAACGGGCTCCGCGTCTCGGGCGTCTGGGCCGAGAAGCAGCTGGTCGAGATCATCGAGATCCCGGAGCACCCCTACTTCGTCGCCGGGCAGTTCCACCCGGAGTTCCGCTCGCGGCCCTGGGACCCGCACCCGCTCTTCGCGGGGTTCGTCCGGGCGGCGCTCGAGCACGCCGGCGCCGCATGACCGACCGCCGCCCCGCCGTCGTGCGCGTCGGCTCGATCCCCGTGGGGGGCGGTCACCCGCTCGTGCTGATCGGCGGGCCGTGCGCGATCGAGGACGAGAAGCACGCGCTGCTGACGGCCGAGCGTCTCGCGGCGATCGCGGCCGAGCACCACGTCCCGTTCGTCTACAAGTCGTCCTACGACAAGGCCAACCGCTCGTCGATCCACGGCTACCGGGGCCCCGGCCTCAGCGCGGGGCTGCGCATCCTGCGCAAGGTCCGCGAGCGGGTCGGTGTGCCGGTGCTGTCGGACGTCCACCAGGTGTCCGAGGTCGGGCCGGCGGCGGAGGTGCTCGACGTGCTGCAGATCCCGGCGTTCCTCTGCCGCCAGACCGACCTCGTCGTGGCCGCCGCGCGGACCGGCAGGCCCGTCAACGTCAAGAAGGGCCAGTTCCTCGCGCCCGGCGACATGCGGAACGTCGCGGACAAGATCCTGTCGACCGGCAACCGGGCGATCCTGCTGACCGAGCGGGGGACGTCGTTCGGCTACCACAACCTCGTCGTGGACATGCGCGGGCTGCTCGACATGCGGGCGCTCGGCTTCCCGGTCGTCTTCGACGCGACGCACGCGGTGCAGCTCCCCGGCGGCGCGGGCGACCGCTCCGGCGGCGAGCGGAAGTACGTGCCCGCGCTCGCCCGCGCCGCGGTCGCGTTCGGGATCGACGCGCTGTTCCTGGAGATGCACGAGGACCCCGATCGCACGCTGGCCGACGGCCGCCCGCTCTCGGACGGGCCCAACATGCTCCGCATCGACGACCTCCCGCGGCTCCTCGCCGAGGTCACGGCGATCGACCGGGCGGTGCGGGCGTGAGCGCGCCCGACCTCCGCCGCCTCGCCGAGCGCGTCTTCCGCCTGGAGGCGGACGCGATCCTCGGGCTCGTCGCGAAGCTCGACGAGCGGTTCGACCGCGCCGTCGAGCTGCTCCACGGCTGCCGCGGCCGCGTGATCGTCACGGGGATGGGCAAGTCGGGCCTCGTCGGCCGGAAGATCGCGGCCACGCTCGCCTCGACGGGCACGCCCGCGTACTTCCTGCACCCGGCCGAGGGGGTGCACGGGGACGTCGGGATGGTCGCGCGCGGCGACGTCGTGCTCGCGCTGTCCAACTCCGGGGAGACCGACGAGGTCCTCGCGATCCTGCCGCCGCTCAAGCGGCTCGGCGTGCCGATCCTGCTCCTGACCGGCAACCCGTCCTCCACGCTCGCGCGGCAGGCCGAGGTGGTGCTCGACGTGAGCGTCGCCGAGGAGGCGTGCCCGATGAACCTCGCGCCGACCTCCAGCACGACCGCGGCCCTCGCGATGGGCGACGCCCTGGCCATGGTGCTGCTCGAGCTGCGCGGCCTGCGGCCCGAGGACTACGCGGCGCTCCACCCCCGCGGCACCCTCGGCTGGCGGGCGCTGTTCCGGGTGAGCGACCTCATGCACACGGGCGACGCGGTGCCGCGCGTCGCCGAGACGACGCCGCTCCGCGACGCCATCGGCGAGATGACGAAGAAGCGCCTCGGCATGACCACGGTCGTGGACGCGGCCGGTCGGCTCGCCGGGGTGCTCACCGACGGCGACCTGCGCCGGCTCCAGCTGCGGGAGACCTCGATCGCCGGCGTCCGCGCCGGCGACGCGGCCAGCCGGCAGCCCAAGACCATCCGCGCCGACGAGCTCGCCGCCAAGGCCCTCGAGGTGATGGAGTCCTGGATGATCACGAGCCTCGTGATCGTCGCCGACGACGGTCGCCCGGCCGGCGTCATCCACCTGCACGACATCCTCCGCGCCAAGATCGTCTAGCCCGGGCGTTTTCCCTTCCCGCTCCCGGCGGGCTGTGATAGGCTGCTGGTACCGAATTTGCACAGGGCGATGAATTCCCATGAAATCAAATAAATCCGCCAAACGGGCCGCGCGGGCGATTCTCGGAATCGTCGCGGCGTTCGTGCTGGTCGTGGCCGGGACCCTGGTCGTGAAGAGCCGCCTGGCCCGGGTGGAGCCGACCGGCCCCGAGGTCACGCGGGCCGACCTCAGGATCAAGGAGGCCGAGATCGAGGAGGTGACCCAGGGCGTGCGCTGGCGCCTCAAGGCCGAGCAGGCGCTGCTCTACGAGGGCGAGGGACGGACGCACCTCCGGAAGGTCTCGGTGAACGTGTTCGAGCGCGACCGCGCGTGGACGATCGTCGGCGACGAGGGAGACCTCTACGAGGCGTCCAGGAACGTGGAGATCCGCAGCAACGTGGTCCTGACCTCGAGCGACGGCATGCGCCTGGAGACGAGCGTGCTGCGCTGGCAGGGCCAGGAGCGCCGGATCTGGACGGACGCGCCGGTCCGCCTGTCGCGCGAAGGCGCCGTCGTGAACGGCACCGCGCTCGACGTGCGGATGGGCGACGAGGTCACCACGCTCCAGGGCCGGGTGCGCGCGACGTTCGCCAGGGGGCGGCCGTGAGCCCGCGCCCCACCGCGCTGCTGGCGCTCCTCGCCGCCGGGCTGCTCGCCCTGGCGGCCGCGCCCGCCGGCGGCCAGGCGCCGGCCCGCGCGGGCGCCAAGGCGAAGGACGACCGGAGCCAACCCCTCACCATCGACGCCGACAAGATGGAGCGCTTCGGCAAGGAAGGCCTCGTCATCTTCACCGGCAACGTCGTCGCCCGCCAGGACAACTCCGTCCAGTACGCCGACCGCATGGAGGTCTACCTCGACGAGAAGGGCGAGCGCGTCCTCCGGACGGTGTCCACCGGGGCCGTGCGGATCATCACGAAGGACTGCCGCACGGCGACGGCCCGGCGCGCCGAGTACTCCGACCTCGAGCAGCGCGTGGTCCTGCTCGGCAACGCGCGCGTCTGGCAGGAAGACAACCTCGTCAGCGGCGACACGATCACGATCTATCTCTCCCAGGACCGCTCGGTCGTCGAGGGGGGCAAGCAGGCGCGCGTCAAGGCCATCTTCTACCCCCGCGACGGCAAGAGCGACGCCGCCGGCCCGAAGCGCCCGGCGGGCGGCTGCAAGAACTGAGGGCGTCGAGCCATGGAAGGCCTGGTCGCCCAGGGGCTCGTCAAGTGGTTCAAGCAGCGCAAGGTCGTCGACAACGTGTCGCTCGACATCCAGCGTGGTGAGGTCGTGGGCCTGCTCGGCCCCAACGGGGCGGGGAAGACCACGTCCTTCTACATGATGGTCGGCCTGCTGCCGGCGGAGGGCGGCCGGATCTTCCTCGAGGGCGAGGAGATCACGGGCCTGCCCATGTACCAGCGCTGCCGGATGGGCGTCGGCTACCTCCCGCAGGAGTCCTCGGTTTTCCGCAAGCTCACCGTCGAGGAGAACCTGCTGGCCATCCTGGAGACGCTGGACCTCAGCGGCGCCGAGCGGCGCGCGCGCGCGCGCGAGCTGCTCGCCGAGCTGGACCTCACCGCGCTCGCGCCGTACCCCGCGTACACGCTCTCCGGCGGCGAGCGGCGGCGCCTCGAGATCACCCGCGCCCTCGTCACGTCGCCGCAGTACCTACTCCTCGACGAGCCCTTCACCGGCATCGACCCGATCGCCATCGGCGACATCCAGGAGATCGTGGGGCGGCTGCGCGCGAAGGGCATCGGCATCCTCATCACCGACCACAACGTCCGCGAGACGCTCGCCATCACGGATCGCGCCTACATCCTCTACGACGGCAGGATCCTGGTGTCCGGGACGGCCAGCGAGATCGCCAACAACTCCGTGGCCCGGGAGATCTACCTGGGCGACCGGTTCGCGCTCTAGCCGGGGGAGCCGCCGCCGTGGCCATGGAACCCCGGCTCGTCGCGAAGATGACCCAGCGGGTCGTGATGACCCCGCTGCTGCAGCAGGCGATCCAGCTCCTGCAGCTCTCCACGCTCGAGCTGCAGGAGGTCGTCCAGAAGGAGCTGCTCGAGAACCCGCTGCTCGAGGAGGTCACGCCCGAGACCGCCGACGCGCCCGAGGGCGCGGACGGCGCGCCCGCGCCGGACGCCGCGCCCGCGCCCGCCGTGGAGGCGCTCGCGACCGAGCCGCCGCCGGCCGCCGAGCGGGAGACGGACGAGCTGCCCTTCGACCTGAACGCGGTGATGTTCGACGACCACGAGGAGCGCTCGCTCGTGGCCCAGGAGGACCGCGAGGACCTGCCCTTCGAGAACCTCGCCCGGTCCACGACGTCGCTCGCCGACCACCTCGACGAGCAGCTCCGCTTCGCGACGGAGGACCCGCGCGAGCGGCGGATCGGCACCGAGATCATCGGCAACCTCGACGAGGACGGCTACCTGCGCGCGGAGCTCGAGGAGGTCGCCCAGCGGTGCGCGACGACGGCCGCCGAGGTCGAGCGCGTGCTGACCACGATCGTGCAGAAGTTCGACCCCAACGGCGTCGCCGCCCGGAGCATCCCGGAGTGCCTGCTCCTCCAGCTCGCGGCCAACCCGCCGGTGGACCCGGTCACCGTCGAGATCATCGAGCAGCACTTCGAGGACCTGAGCCGCCGGCGCTACGCGGAGATCGCGCGCGCCGTCCGCCTCCCGCTGGACCGGATCATGGAGTCGATCGAGGAGATCATGGGGCTCGAGCCCCGGCCCGGCCGCCGGTTCGGCGTCAACGACTCGCGGTACATCGTGCCGGACGTCTTCGTCCACAAGCTCGGCAGCGAGTACACGGTCGTCCTCAACGACGAGGGGATCCCGCGGCTCCGGGTGAACGCGCTGTACCGGTCGCTCCTGCGCTCCTCGGGCGACGAGGCGCGTGCGTACGTCGAGCAGAAGCTGCGCTCGGCGCTCTGGCTGATCAAGTCGGTCGACCAGCGCCAGCGCACGCTGCGCAAGGTGACCCAGTCGATCGTCAAGTTCCAGCGCGAGTTCCTCGACAAGGGGCTCGCGTGCCTGCGGCCGCTGTCGCTGCGGGACGTCGGCGAAGACATCCAGATGCACGAATCGACGATCAGCCGCGTCACGACGAACAAGTACGTGGAGACGCCGCAGGGCCTGTTCGAGCTCAAGTTCTTCTTCCACAGCGGCATCGCCTCCAACGACGGCGAGATGGTGTCGTCGGTGTCCGTGAAGAAGATGATCCAGGACCTCCTCGCCGCCGAGGACGCCACCAGGCCCCTCTCGGACCAGGAGGTCGCCCAGGTCCTCAAGGAGCGCAGTCTCACGATCGCGCGGCGGACGGTGGCGAAGTACCGCGAGGAGCTCGGGATCGCGCCCTCGCACCAGCGCCGTCTGAACCCGCGCAAGCGGTGATGGACGAGCGGGTCGCCTTCGTCGTCATCACCGGCCTGAGCGGCGCCGGCAAGAGCTACGCGATCAAGTGCTTCGAGGACATGGGCTACTTCTGCGTGGATAACCTGCCGACGACGCTGATCCCGACCTTCGCCGACCTGACCGCGCGCTCCACGCAGGCGGTGCGGCGCGTGGCGCTCGGCGTCGACGTGCGGGAGGGGGAGTACCTCTCGCACCTGCTCGACGCGCTCGGCGAGCTGCGCACGCGGGGGCACCGTGTCGAGGTCCTGTTCATGGAGGCGAGCGACGAAGCGCTCGTGCGGCGCTACAGCGAGACGCGGCGGCGCCACCCGCTCGCGCGCGACGGCAGCGTGCTCGACGGGATCCGCGCCGAGCGGAAGGCGCTCTCGCACATGCGCGAGGTGGCCGACCGCGTGCTCGACACCTCCGCGCTCACGGTCCACCAGCTCAAGGACCGGCTCGTCGAGCTGTACGGAGGCACGACGGTGCGCCCCGGGCTCGCGCCCGCGCTGGTCTCCTTCGGCTTCAAGTACGGCACGCCCTACGACGCGGACCTCGTCTTCGACGTCCGCTTCCTGCCGAACCCGCACTTCGTCGAGGCGCTGCGCCCGCTCGACGGCCGCGACCCTCGCCTGCGCGTCTTCGTCCTGGAGCGCGCGGAGGCGCAGGAGCTCCTGCGCCACCTGACGGACTTCCTGAAGTTCCTCCTGCCGCTCTACGAGCGGGAGGGCAAGGCGTACCTCACGGTCGCGGTCGGCTGCACGGGCGGGCGCCACCGGTCGGTCGTGTTCGTGGAGGAGCTCCGGGGGGTGCTCGAGGGCCTGGGCTACACGCCGACGGTCGTCCACCGCGACCTGGAGCGAGAGTAGCGGACCGTGATCCGCGTGCGCGTCCACTGCACCGGGAGCCGGCCCGAGTGGCTGCGCGCGCGCGCCCCCCGGACCGTCGAGCTGCCCGGAGCCGTCCGCCTCACGGTCGGCACGCCGTGACGCTCGACGACCCGGCCCTCTACGAGCGCGGCGACCCGCACCGCGCCCGCGACGTGCTCGCCGCGTTCCCGCGGCACTGCCGCGCCGGCGCGGCGCTCCGCGCCGAGCCGCCGCTCGCCGCCCGCCGGCCCGCGCTCGTCGTGGTCGCGGGCATGGGCGGCTCGGCGGCGGGCGGCGACCTGCTGGCCGCGTGCGCCGCCGGGCACCTCGAGGTCCCGATCCTCGTCCACCGCGGCTACGGCCTGCCGGCCGCCGCGGGCCCGCACGCGCTGGTCATCGCCTCGTCCTACTCGGGCGGCACCGCCGAGGTGCTGTCGGCCGCCGAGGCCGCGCTCGCGCGGGGCGCCGCGCTCGTGGCCCTCACGTCGGGCGGCCCGCTCGCCGCGCTCGCGCGGGCCCGCGCGGTGCCGAGCGTCGCGCTCCCGGGGGGCCTGATGCCGCGGATGGCGCTCGGCTACCTCTTCTTCGCCGCCGCGCGGGTGCTCCAGGCGGTGGACCTCGCCGTCGCGACCGACGCCGAGCTCGGCGAGGCGCTCGACGTGGTCGCCGCGCTGAGCGCCGAGCTCGGGCCGGAGCGGCCGGCGGCGGGGAACGAGGCCAAGCGGCTCGCGCTCGCCCTGGGCGAGCGACTCCCCGCCGTCTACGGGGGTCCGCTGACCGGCCCGGTGGCCTACCGCTGGAAGACGGACCTCGAGGAGAACGCCAAGCGCTTCGCGCTGGCCGGCGCGGTGCCGGAGATGAACCACAACGAGGTGGAGGCGTGGCGCCCGCCGGACGCGCGCGCGCTCCACGCGGTGCTCCTCCGCGACACCGGCGAGCCGCCGGCCATCGCGCAGCGGTTCGCGCTGCTGCGCGAGCTGCTCGCGCCCGCCGCGGGCGGCGTCACGGAGTGCTGGACGCGCGGCCGCGGCGCCGCGGCGCGCCTGCTGTCGCTGGCGTGCCTCGGGCAGTGGGTGAGCTTCTACGCGGCGCTCGCCCGCGGCGTCGATCCCTGGCCGGTCCCGGTGCTCGACGAGCTCAAGCGGCGGCTCGCGGGCGTTCGGCCCTGAGAGGTTCCGTGTTACAGTGGCACAGCGTGCGTCGCCTCGGTCACGACGACGCCCTGGAGGGTGGGCATGGCGCGGGAAGAGTACCTCTTCACGTCGGAGTCGGTGACCGAGGGTCACCCCGACAAGATCGCCGACCAGATCTCGGACGCGGTCCTGGACGCGATCATCAGTCAGGATCCGACGGGGCGCGTCGCCTGTGAGACGCTGCTGACGACCGGCCTCGTCGTCGTCGCGGGCGAGATCACCACGGCCTGCTACGTCGACATCCCGCGGATCGCGCGGGACACGATCCGCGAGGTCGGGTACACGCGGGCGAAGTACGGCTTCGACTACGAGACGTGCGGGGTCATCACGGCGATCGACGAGCAGTCGTCGGACATCGCGATGGGCGTGGACAAGCTCGGCGCGGGCGACCAGGGGCTCATGTTCGGCTTCGCCTGCACCGAGACCCCCGAGCTGATGCCGCTGCCGATCACGCTCGCCCACAAGCTGGTCATGCGCCTCACCGAGCGCCGCAAGACCGGCGCGCTCGAGTACCTGCGGCCGGACGGGAAGTCGCAGGTCACGGTCCGGTACGCGGACGGCAAGCCGCGCGCGGTCGAGACCGTCGTCATCTCCACGCAGCACGGTCCCGACGTCACGACGGAGCGGCTCCGCGAGGACATCATCGAGCAGGTCATCCTCCCGACGATCCCGGCCGCGCTGCTGGACCGCAAGACGTGCGTCTTCCACGTCAACCCGACCGGCCGGTTCGTGACGGGCGGCCCGATGGGCGACACCGGCCTCACCGGCCGCAAGATCATCGTGGACACCTACGGTGGCTCGTGCCCCCACGGCGGTGGCGCCTTCTCGGGCAAGGACCCGACGAAGGTGGACCGCTCGGCCTGCTACATGGCGCGCCACGTCGCCAAGAACATCGTCGCCGCCGGGCTCGCCGAGCGCGCGCAGGTGCAGGTCGCCTACGCGATCGGCGTGGCCGACCCGGTCTCGATCATGGTGGACACCTCCGGCACCGGCAAGGTATCCAACGCGATCCTCGAGACGCTGATCCGGCGCCATTTCGACTTCACGCCGGCCGGGATCATCAAGTATCTGGACCTGCGCCGGCCCATGTACAAGAAGACGGCCGCGTACGGCCACTTCGGGCGCGCGGAGCCGGAGTTCGCGTGGGAGCGCACCGACCGCGTCAAGGACCTGCGCGACGACGCGGGGGTCTAGGCCCGACACCGGTCGAGCGCGGCACGGCCGTCGGCGCCCGGACCGGGCGCGGCTCGCGGCACGCCCGCGAGCCGCCCACCGCCAACGCGAAAGGAACGGATCCGATGGTTGCGCATGACGTCAAGAACCCGGCGCTCGCCGCCGAGGGTCGCCTCAAGATCGAGTGGGCCGAGCAGTCGATGCCCGTGCTCCGGCAGGTGCGCGAGCGCTTCGCGAAGGAGCAGCCGCTCAAGGGCATGCGCCTGGGCGCCTGCCTGCACGTGACCACGGAGACCGCGGTCCTCATGCTCACGCTCAAGGCGGGCGGCGCGCAGCTCGCGCTCTGCGCCTCGAACCCGCTCTCCACGCAGGACGACACCGCCGCCGCGCTGGTCCGCGAGTACGAGATCTCCGTGTTCGCCCACAAGGGCGAGGATCACGCGCGCTACTACGCGCACATCGAGGCGGTCCTGGGCACGCGGCCGCAGCTCACCATGGACGACGGCGCCGACCTGATCTCGCAGCTCCACGGCGCGCGCCGTGACCTCGCGGGCGACGTGCTCGGCGGCACCGAGGAGACGACGACCGGGGTGATCCGCCTCCGCGCGATGGAGCGCCAGGGCGTGCTCGCGTTCCCGGTCATCGCGGTCAACGACGCCGACACCAAGCACCTCTTCGACAACCGCTACGGCACCGGGCAGTCCACGATCGACGGCATCCTGCGCGCGACCAACGTCCTGCTGGCGGGCCGGACGCTCGTCGTCGCCGGCTACGGCATGTGCGGCCGCGGCGTGGCCGCGCGCGCCAAGGGCATGGGCGCCCACGTGGTCGTCACCGAGATCGAGCCCATGCGGGCGCTCGAAGCGGTCATGGACGGCTTTCCGGTGATGCCGATGGCGGCCGCGGCCCGGGTCGGCGACCTGTTCGTCACGGTCACCGGCAACACGTCGGTCCTCCGCCGCGAGCACTTCGAGCGCCTCAAGGACGGCGCGATCCTCGCGAACGCGGGACACTTCAACGTCGAGATCGACCTCGAGGGGCTCGCGGCGCTGGCCAGGTCCCGTCGCAGCGTCCGGCCGTTCGTGGAGGAGTACGCGCTGGCCGACGGCCGGCGCGTCTACGTGCTCGGCGAGGGCCGGCTCATCAACCTGGCCGCCGCCGAGGGCCACCCGGCCTCGGTCATGGACATGAGCTTCGCGAACCAGGCCCTCGCCGCCGAGCACGTGGTCAAGCACGGCCGCACGCTCGAGCGGAAAGTGTACGTGGTGCCGCGCGAGATCGACCTCGAGATCGCGCGCCTCAAGCTCGCCGCGATGGGCGTCCGGATCGACGACCTGACGTCCCAGCAGCGCGAGTACCTGGCCTCCTGGACACACGGGACCTGAGGCCGGCACGGTGCCGCGGATGAGCCGGCCGCAGCCCATCGTCATCCTGCTCCTCGTCTTCCTCGTCCTGGGGCTCGCCGTCCAGGTCGTGCCCTTCTACACCGACTGGCTGTGGTTCGGCGAGGTCGGGTACACGCAGGTGTTCACCGGGATCCTCGCGCTGCGGGGCGCGCTGTTCCTCGCGATGGCGGTCGGCGTGCTGGTCTTTCTCTGGGCGAACCTCACGTTCGCGGCGCGGACGGCGGCGCCCGACGTGATCTGGGAGCTCGAGGACCAGCTCGGCCTGCCCGGGCGGGTGGTGATCGAGCCGCTGATCCGCCGCTTCCTGCCGATCGTGCTCGCGCTGCTCGCGCTGGTCTCGGGGCTCCGCGCCACCGCGCACTGGCAGACCGTGCTCGAGTACCTGAACGGCGGGCCGTTCGGGATCGCGGACCCGCTGTTCGGGCGCGACCTGTCGTTCTTCGTCTTCGTGCTGCCGTTCTGGCGGCTGGTCCACGGCTGGGCCTTCACGCTCGCGACGGCCACGATCCTGCTCACGCTCGTCATCTACGTGCTGCAGCGGAGCCTCGTGCTCACGACGCGCGGCCCGCGCCTCGCGGCGGGGGCGCGCGCGCACCTGCTGGGGCTCGCCGCGCTGGCGCTCGCGCTCCGCGCGGTCGGCTTCTGGCTCGACCGGTTCGAGCTGGTCTACTCGCCCCGCGGGGTCGTGTTCGGCGCCGCGTACACGGACGTCTACGGCTCGCTCCCGGTGCTCGGCGCCCTCGCCGTGCTCGCCGCGCTCTGCGCCGTGGCGTGCGTGCTCCAGATCGGCCGGCCGGGGCTGCGCTTCGTCGTCGCCGGCCTCCTGGTCCTCGGCCTCGCCTGGGTCGGTGGTCTGGGGATCTATCCGGCGCTGCTCCAGCGCTTCCGCGTGGCGCCGAACGAGTTCGTCGCCGAGCGGCCGTTCATCGAGCACAACATCCGGATGACCCGCCAGGCCTACGGGCTCGACCGGATCGAGGAGCGCGGGTTCCCGGCCGAGGAGACCCTCGACGCGCGGGCGCTCGCGCGCAACGCCGCCACGATCAAGAACATCCGGCTCTGGGATCACCGGCCGCTGCTGCGCACGTACGGTCAGCTCCAGGAGATCCGGACCTACTACAAGTTCGTGGACGTCGACAACGACCGCTACACGCTGGACGGCGAGTACCGCCAGTTGATGCTCTCGCCGCGGGAGCTTTCCTACCAGCACCTGCAGTCCCCGGGCTGGATCAACGAGCGCCTGGCCTT
The DNA here is from genome assembly GCA_001788495.1 of Candidatus Rokubacteria bacterium RIFCSPLOWO2_02_FULL_73_56. Lineage (GTDB taxonomy): Bacteria > Methylomirabilota > Methylomirabilia > Rokubacteriales > CSP1-6 > GWA2-73-35. Next base: position 23,894 of record MGCF01000132.1, on the reverse strand, counting down.
CACGCACGGCTACGGCGTCGTCGTGGGCCCCGTGAACCGGGTGACGCCCGAGGGACTGCCCGACTTCTTCGCCAAGGACATCCCGCCCGTGACGACCGACGCGTTCCCGAAGATCACGCGGCCCGAGATCTACTTCGGCGAGTTCTCCAACGAGTACGTCATCGTGCGCACCCGCGCCCAGGAGCTGGACTACCCCGCGGGCGACCAGAACGTCTACACCCGCTACGCCGGCCAGGGCGGCATCCCGATCGACTCCTGGCTCAAGAAGCTCGCGTTCGCCGCGCGCTTCGGCGAGAAGAACCTGCTCCTCTCGAACGACCTCACGCCCGAGAGCCGCGTCATGATGCACCGGGCCGTCGCGCGCCGCGTGCGGCAGATTGCGCCGTTCTTCCGCTACGACCGCGATCCGTACATCGTGGTGACGAAGGACGGGCGGCTCGTCTGGATGCTGGACGGCTACACGACGACCGACCGCTACCCGTACTCGGACCCCGTGCCCGGCGTCGGCAACTACATCCGCAACTCGGTCAAGGCGACGGTCGACGCCTACAGCGGCGCCGTGATGTTCTACCTCGCCGACCCGGGCGACCCGCTCGTGCGGGCCTGGGCGCGGGCGTTTCCCGGCCTGCTCAAGCCGCTCGACGCGATGCCCGCCGACCTGCGCGAGCACATCCGCTATCCGGAGGACCTCTTCGCGATCCAGGCGCGGAAGTACGCCGTGTACCACATGCACGACCCGCAGGTGTTCTACAACAAGGAGGATCTCTGGGCGATCCCGCGGCGCTCGATCGAGGGGCGCGACCGCGAGATGGAGCCGTACTACACGGTCATGCGGCTCCCGGCCGAGCGGCGGGAGGAGTTCGTCCTGCTCACGCTCTTCAACCCGAGCCGGCGCGACAACATGATCGCGTGGCTGGCGGCCCGCTCGGACCCGCCGAACTACGGCCGCCTGGTCGTCTTCGACTTCCCCAAGCAGAAGCTGGTCTTCGGGCCGCGCCAGATCGACGCGCGCATCGACCAGGACCCGGTCATCTCGCAGCAGCTCTCGCTGTGGAACCAGCGGGGCTCGAGCGTGATCCGGGGCTCGCTGCTCGCGTTCCCGATCGAGCAGTCGCTGATCTACGTCCAGCCGCTCTACCTCGCGGCCTCCGAGCAGGGCGCGCTCCCCGAGCTCCGGCGCGTCATCGTCGCGTACGGCAACCAGATCGCCATGGAGCCGACGCTCGAGCAGTCGCTGGCGCGCATCTTCGGCGGCCGCGCGCCGTCGGCGCCCGCCGCGCCGTCCGGCCCGCCGCGCCCCGGCGCGGCGCTCGACGCCGGCACCGCGGCCCTGCACGCGCTCGGCCGCCAGGCGTGGGAAGCGTGGTCCCGGGCCCAGGAGGCCCTGCGGCGCGGGGACTGGGCGGCGTACGGGGCCGAGCAGAAGCGCCTCGAGGAGATGCTGCGCGCCCTCGCCGAGGGCCGGCGCTAGCCCGCATTACTCACGAACGGTCAGCGCGCGAGCCGGGCAGGGCCTGTCGGAGTATCGAGGAGCGCCACGGGTTCCCCGGGGCGCTCCGAGCGTTTGGGGGGCGTGGGAGGCCATGTCGGGGCCCCCCACGTCACTAGGTCCGGGCGCGGAGCAGGAGCGAGATCCCGATCCCGAAGAAGATCACGTTCGCCGTCCACGCCGCCAGCAGCGGCGGCAGGAGGTCCGCGCGCGCGAACGCGAGCGCCACGTAGTGCACGACCAGGTAGCCCGCCATGATCGCGATGGCGAGGCCGATGCCGAAGACGCGGCCGCCGCGGGGCGACTGGAGCGCGAAGGGGATCGCGACCAGGACCATCGCCAGGTTGACCAGCGGGAACGAGAGCTTCGAGTAGAGCTCGACCAGGTACTTCTTGACCTGGAAGCCGGCCGCCTCGAGCTCCGTGACGTAGTCGCGCAGCTCGCGGTAGCTCATCGCGCTCACCGGCTTCTGGATGCGGGTGAAGTCCTCCATCTCCTCCTTCAGGTCGAGCGCGGTCCAGACGAACGGCACGGTCTGCACCTGGCCCTCTCGCCCGATCTCCCGGTAGGCGCCTTCGCTGAGCTCCCAGCCGGGCGCGGTCCAGTGGGCCCGGCGCGCGTCGAGGCGGCCCGTGAGGTGGAAGTCGCGGTCGAGCTCGAGCACCGTGACACCGTACATGTCGCTCGTGCCCGGGTGGAGCAGCTCGACCCGGTAGAAGCGGCTGTCGGCGCTCCGGAGCCACAGGCGCTGCTGCGACTGCAGGTGCCGCGGCGCCTGGCCGCGGATCTTCACGCGGTCCACCTCGTCGCCGCGCTCGTTCAGGACCGGCAGGGCGAGCTCCTGGAAGAAGCCCGACCCGATCGCGACGAGCAGCGCGAGCCCGAGGACCGGCAGGCTGACCCGGTAGAGGCTCACGCCGGCCGCCTTGAGCGCCGTGAGCTCGTGGTAGCGCGAGAGCGAGAGGTAGAGAAAGATCGTCGCGACGAGCATCACGACCGGCAGCCCGCCGTGCAGGGCCGCCGGCAGGCGGTAGGCGAAGTGCTCGAGGATGTAGAGCAGGGGCGGCTTGGCGCGAAGGTAGCGGTCGAGCGTCTGGCCCAGGTCGATCACCACGAACAACGCCGCCGCCACCAGCAGCCCGATCCCCATGAACGTCAGGTACTCGCGCACGAGGTACCGGTCGACGATGTGCGTCGACTCGCGCGCGGCGCCCGCCGCCTGCACGCGCACCGGCCGCGCGCCCCGCGGCGCCTGCCGCGTCCCGTGCGCGGCGAGCGCGCGCCAGAGCCACGGCACCGCGGGCCAGCGCCACTCGCGCACCACGGCGGCGAGCAGCCCGAGCCCGGCGGCCGCGAAGAGCACGTTCGGCGCCCAGACGGCCATCCACGGCCGGATGCGCAGGCGCAGCGCCGAGCTCTCGAGCGCGGCCATGAGCATGTAGTAGGCCACCAGGATCACGAGGCTGCCGACGAGCGCGATGCTCCGGCCGCCCCGGTGCGAGCGGACCGCGAGCGGGAACGCCACGAGCGCGAACACGAGCGCCGCCAGCGGCAGCGCGTACCGCTTGTGCCGCTCGAGCTGGAAGGGCGCCCGGCTGTGGGCGTCGCCCCGGAACTCCGCGATCCGGGCGGCGAGCGCGCCGAGGCTCAGGTCCTTCTCCGGCTTCTCCACGCGCGGCGCCCCGCTGAGCGGCGAGTCGACGGACAGGCTCATGTCGTAGATGCCGAACCGCGTGTGGCGGTAGCGCGCCGCGCTCGCGGCGCCGCCGCGCGGGCGCGCGTCGCCGGCGACGCCCTGCGGCGGATTCGCCGGCATCACGTCGGCCTCGTTGACGGCGCCGTCGATCAGCCGGAGCGTGATGCGCCGGTTGACGTCGTCGGTGAGGAGTCGCCCCTCGCGCGCCGTGATGATCCGCGACAGGCTCGGGTCCCGCTCGTCCGACACCAGCAGTCCGCGCAGCGCGACCTGCGAGGCGCTGACGTCCTCGACGTAGATCGTCATGCCGCCGAAGGTCGTGTTGAATACGCGCTCCTGGAGCCCGCTCACCGCGCGCGCGCGGAGGATCGTGAAGAGCTGGCGCTGGAACTCGCGGTTCGCGAGCGGGTTGAGCGCGAGCGTGAGCGCCGCCGTCGCGAGCGCGACCACGGCGGCGGCCGCGAGCACGGGCCGGAACAGGCGGAGCGGGTTCACGCCCGCGGACTTGAACGCGACGATCTCGAGGTCGCCCGCGAGGCGCCCGCCGGCCAGCAGGACCGCGACCAGGAGCGCCATCGGCAGCGTGTGGGCGAGAAAGGACGGGAGCATGAACACGAGGAGCTGGACGACGAGGTAGAACGGCACGCCCTTCGTGATGACGAGGTCGGTGAGGTGATAGATCCGGTCGATGACGAGAAAGAATGTGAAGAGCGCCCCGCCGAACACGAACGGGGATACGAGCTCGCGCAGGACGTACCGATCGAGCACGAGGAACTTCACGCGTCTGTTGTACCATAGGCCCGTGAGCCGGCCATCGCGTTGTACGTCGTGGAGATCGCTGCTCACGCTCGCCGTGCTGGTGCTCGCCGCCCTCGCCCCGCGCACGCCCGGCGTCGCGGGCCAGCCCGACCGCCTGGACCGGTTCCGCCAGCTCGCGCTCGCGCGCGACGGCCTGCGCCAGGTCGACGCCGAGTCGCCCGACGCGTACCGCGAGATGTACGCGCTGCTCGACGAGGAGATCGTCGAGAGCCTCGCGAGCGGCGGCGTGTTCGCCTCGCCGGGATTCCTGCAGGAGCGTCTCGACGGGTTCAGCGAGGCCTGGGGTGCCGCCGCCCTCGGCGTGGTCGGCGTCGGGCGGCTCGTCGTCGGCGCCTTCCAGCTGAGCGACGCGCCGGGCGTCAACACCGTGCGCGTCTACGGCCGGCTCGGCGGCGAAGCGGCCCTGCTCGCCACCGTGCACCGCGAGGGCCGACCCGTCGTGCTGCCGCTCCCGCCGGCGCCGGGCGGCGCGCCGCAGTTCCTGGCCGCGTGGGAGGGCGGCGCCTCGGGGTGGGGGACGCGCGCGCTGCGGATCGAGCTGGTGCGCCAGGACGGCGACGGCGTGCGGACCGCCTGGAGCACCGCCGAGCAGTACCCGGAGGGGCTCCTCGCGCGCTCCTGGGCGCTGCGCGGCGGCGCGCTCCGCGTCCGCTACGAGCTCCGCTACCCGGGCTGGACACCCGGCTGCGCGGCGCAGACCGAGCGGGAGGATGTCTGGCGCCTCGCGCCGGTCGGTGGCGCCTTCGCCCGCGTCGGCCGCGTCCAGCACCACGCGTGGCACCGCGAGCTGCGCGCCGTCGTGGCGCGCTTTCTCGACGCGGTCGCGGCGGGAGACGGCAAGGCGGTGGCGGCCCTCGTGCCCGACCCCGCGCTGCGCCGGCGGCTGCCGGCACGGCTCGCGGCGGAGCCGGCGTGCGACGCACCCGACGACGCGACGCGCCCGCGCACGGTCTCCGTCGCCGCGACCGGCGACGGCGCGCCGTGGGAGCTCACCTGGGAGCGCGCCGGCACCACGTGGCGCCTGACGGCCGCGAGCCGGGTGCTACAATGACGGCTCCGCCATGAGCGACATCCCGGATCGCTACGAGCCCTCGGCGGTCGAGGCGCGCTGGTACCCGGTGTGGGAGGCGCGCGGCTACTTCCGGGCGGATCCCGCGGCGCCGGGCACGCCGTTCAGCGTCGTGATCCCGCCCCCGAACGTCACCGGCTCACTGCACATGGGCCACGCGCTCAACAACACGCTCCAGGACGTGCTCGTCCGGCTGCGGCGCATGGACGGCTGCAACACCCTCTGGGTGCCGGGCACGGACCACGCGGGCATCGCCACCCAGTACGTCGTCGAGCGCCAGCTCGCCTCGGAGGGCAGCAGCCGGCAGGCCCTCGGCCGCGAGGCGTTCGTCGAGCGCGTGTGGCGCTGGAAGGCGGAGTCGGGCGGCACGATCATCCGGCAGCTCAAGCGGCTCGGCGCCTCCTGCGACTGGTCGCGCGAGCGCTTCACGATGGACCCCGGGCTCTCCCGCGCCGTGCGCGAGGTGTTCGTGCGGCTCTGGGAGGAAGGGCTCGTCTACCGAGACGACTACATCGTCAACTGGTGCCCGCGCTGCCAGACCGTGCTCTCGGACCTCGAGGTCGAGCGCGAGGAGCGCGACGCCGAGTTCGTCTACATCAAATACGGACCCGTGACGCTCGGCACGGTGCGCCCCGAGACGAAGCTCGGCGACACCGGGCTCGCGGTCCACCCGAAGGACAAGCGCTACGCGCAGTACGTGGGACGGATCCTCGAGGTCCCCTCGGTGGACGGCCCGATCTCGGTGAAAGTGGTCGCGGACGACGCGGTGGACCCGAAGTTCGGGACCGGCGTCATCAAGGTCACGCCGGGTCACGACCCGGTGGACTTCGAGATCGGTCGACGTCACGGCCTGCCGGTGCGCACCGTCATCGGCTTCGACGGCAGGATGACCGCCGCGGCCGGGCGCTACGCCGGCCTCGACCGCTTCGAGTGCCGCCGGCGCATCGTCGAGGACATGCAGGCGCTCGGCCTCGTCGAGCGCGTCGAGCCCTACCGCCACGCGGTCGGCGTCTGCTATCGCTGCAAGACGGTGGTCGAGCCGCTCGTCTCCAGGCAGTGGTTCGTGCGGATGAAGCCGCTGGCCGAGCCCGCGATCAAGGCGGTCCGCGAGGGGCGGATCCGGATCGTGCCGCGCGGCTGGACCAAGACCTACTACCACTGGATGGAGAACATCCGCGACTGGCCGATCTCCCGCCAGCTCTGGTGGGGTCACCGCATCCCGGTCTGGTACTGTGCGGCCTGCGCCTCCACGCACGTCTCGCGGACGGACGTCCCGCGCTGTCCGGCGTGCGGCGGCGCCGTGCGCCAGGACGAGGACGTGCTCGACACGTGGTTCTCCTCGGGCCTCTGGCCGTTCTCGACGCTCGGCTGGCCCGACGACACCCCCGAGCTCCGGCGCTACTACCCGACCTCGGTGCTCGTGACCGGCTTCGACATCCTCTTCTTCTGGGTCGCCCGGATGGCGATGCTCGGCCTGCGCTTCATGGGCGACGTGCCGTTCCACGACGTCTACATCCACGCCCTCGTGCGCGACGCCGAGGGCCAGAAGATGTCGAAGTCGAAGGGCAACGTGATCGACCCGCTCGTCGTGATGGACCGGTACGGCACCGACGCCTTCCGGTTCACGCTCGCCGCGCTCGCCGCGCAGGGCCGCGACATCCGCCTGGCGGAGGACCGGATCGAGGGCTACCGGAACTTCGCCAACAAGCTCTGGAACGCCGCGCGGCTGGTCCTCGCGAACCTCGACGGCTACGACGCCGCGCGCGCCCGCCGCGCCCCGCGCACGCCGGCCGACGCGTGGATCGAGGGCCGTCTCGCCGCGACGATCCTCGCCGTGCGCGCGCACCTGCGGCGCTACCGCTTCAACGACGCCGCCTCGGCGATCTACCAGTTCCTCTGGCACGAGTTCTGCGACTGGTACCTCGAGATCGCCAAGCTCTCGCTCTACCGGCCCGAGAGCCCGGTCCAGCGTCTGCGGACCCAGCACACCCTGGTCACGGTGCTCGAGACGACGCTCCGGTTGCTGCATCCCTTCATGCCGTTCATCACCGAGGAGCTGTGGCAGCGCCTGCCGCACGCGGGCGACTCGATCATGGTGGCGCCGTACCCGAAGGCCGGCGGCAGGCGTCACGCCCCCGAGGCGGAGCGGGCGATGGACGCGGTGATGGACGTGATCACCGCGGTGCGCAACATCCGCGGCGAGATGCGGATCCCCCCGGGCGTGACCCTCACGGCGACGTTGCGGCCGCCCGCGGACGCGCGCGGGCTCTTCGAGGCCCAGCGCCCGCTCGTCGAGGCCCTGGCGCGGGCGCGCCTGACGGTCGACCCGGCCGCCGCCCGGCCGCGCAACTCGGCGCTCGCCGTCGTCGGCGCCGCGGAGCTCTACGTGGAGCTCGAGGGCATCGTGGACCTCGCGGCCGAGCGCCAGCGGCTCGAGAAGGAGATCCGGCGCGCCGCCGAGACCATCGAGTTCCTGCGGGGCAAGCTCGCCCGGCCGGAGTTCCTCGAGCGCGCGCCGGCGGAGATCGTCGACAAGGAGCGCGAGCGGCTCGGCGAGCAGGAAGCGCTCCGCGTGAAGCTCGCGGAGAGCCTGGGCTGGATCGGTGACGGCGCCGCCTAGGCCCGGGCCGCCCGTCGTCCGCCTGGACACCGTCGAGTCCACGCAGGCGGTCGCCCTCGCGCTCGCCGCCGAGGGGGCGCCGGACCGGACCGTGGTCGTGGCGGACCACCAGACGGCGGGGCGCGGCCGCCGGGGACGCGCCTGGGCCGACGCGCCCGGCGCGAGCCTGCTCGCGTCCATCGTGGTCCGCCCGCGTCTGCCGCTGGCGCGGCTGGCGGCCGTATCGCTGGCGAGCGCCGTCGCGGTCGCCGAGGCGCTGGCCGCGGCGGCCGGCCTGGCGCCCCGGCTCAAGTGGCCGAACGACGTCCTCGTCGGCGGCAGGAAGCTGGCGGGCATTCTCGTCGAGTCGCGCCTGACGCCGGCGCCGCTCCTCGTGGTCGGCGTCGGCGTCAACCTGCACCAGGCGAGCTTCGCGCCGCCGCTCGACGCCGGGGCGACGTCGGTGCGCATCGAGACCGGGCGCTCCGTCGAGCGGGACACCCTCCTCGCCGCGCTCCTCGAGGCGTTCGATGTCTGGCGCGCGCGGCTCGAGGGGGAGGGCGTCGGCCCGGTGCGCGCGCGGTGGCTCGCGCTCGCCGACACCGTCGGCCGCCGCGTGACGGTCGACGGCCTCGAGGGCACGGCGGTTGGCCTCGACGCCGACGGCGCCCTTCTCGTGGACGACGGCGCCGCCGTGCGGCGCGTGATGGCCGGGGAGATCACCGAGAGCGGGGTGACGCATGCTGCTCGTCGCTGACGTCGGCAACACGAACACGAAGATCGGCGTCTTCGAGGGGCCCCGACTCCTCGTCTCCTGGCGGCTCACGAGCCGCCGGGAGCAGACCGCGGACGAGTACGGGATCTTCTTCGAGACCCTGCTGCGCACGCGCGGCATCCAGGCGAGCGACATCCGTGGCATCGCGCTCTCGAACGTCGTGCCGCCGGTCCAGCAGACGCTCGAGCGCATGTGCGAGGAGTACTTCGGCCACGCGCCCTTCAGCGTCGAGCCCGGCGTCAACGTGCCGATGGCGCTCGCCGTGGACAATCCGCGCGAGGTCGGCCCCGACCGCATCGTGGATGCCTACGCGGCCGCCGTGATCTACGGCCCGCCGCTCATCGTCATCGACCTCGGAACGGCCACGACCTTCCACTGCGTGAACGCGCGTGGCGAGTTCGTCGGCGGCGCGATCGCGCCGGGGATCAGCACCGCGGTGGACTCGCTCGTCGCCCGCGCCGCGCGCCTGTTCCGGGTGGAGCTGGTGCGGCCGAAGGAGGCGATCGGGCGCAACACGGTGACGAACATCCAGTCGGGCGTGATCTACGGCTACGCGGGCCTGATCGACGGCCTCGTCGAGCGGATGAAGGCGGAGCTCGGCGGCGCACCGAAGGTCATCGCGACGGGGGGCCTCGTGTCGCTGATCGCCGACGTGGCGCGCTCGATCCAGCACGTGGACGAGCACCTGCGCCTCGAGGGCCTGCGCCTGATCTACGAGGCGGCGTACCCGGCCTGACCCGCGACGCCGGCCCCGCGCCGGGGCCTTCCGCGTTGACACCCACGGGGCCCGCCGGTATAGTGGTACGAAATCTGGTATGACTGGTGGTGGACGATCCCTATATACGGGATCGTGGCGGGCGACCACGGGGGAGCGCGACGGGAGGAGAGCCGATGGGGATGTGGGTCGGCCGGGGGCGCAAGGCACGGGTGGCGTACGGCTTCGATGACATCGCGCTGGTGCCGGGGGCGGTCACGGTCAACCCCAACGAGGTCGACATCTCGTGGGAGCTCGGCGGTCACCGGTTCGAGATCCCGATCATCGCCGCCGCGATGGACGGCGTGGTCGGCCCCAGGCTCGGCATCGAGATGGGCCGGCTCGGCGGCCTCGCGGTGCTGAACCTCGAGGGCGTCTTCTCCCGCTACGCGAACCCCGAGGAGGTCCTCGACCGCATCGTCTCGGCGAGCCAGGAGGAAGCGACCAAGATCATCCAGTCCATCTACGGCGAGCCGATCAAGGAGGAGCTGATCCACCAGCGCATCAGCGAGATCAAGAAGGGCGGCGGGCCCGCCGTCGTCTCCTCGATCCCGCAGCGCGCGGAGCGCTTCGCGCAGATCGCGCAGGAGGCCGGCGCCGACGTCTTCGTCGTCCAGTCCACGGTCACGACGGCCCGCCACATCGCCACCGAGTACACGCCGGTCGACCTCCGCAAGCTCAAGAAGCAGCTCGCGATCCCGCTGATCATCGGCAACGTGGTCACGTACGAGGCGTGCCTCGAGCTGATGGACGTGGGCGCCGACGCGCTGCTGATCGGCGTCGGGCCCGGCGCGGCGTGCACGAGCCGCGAGGTGCTCGGCCTCGGCGTGCCGCAGGTCACGGCCACCGCGGACGCGGCGGCCGCGCGCGACTTCTACTGCAAGCAGAAGGGCCGCTACGTGCCGATCATCACGGACGGCGGCATGACGACGGGCGGGGACGTCTGCAAGGCGCTCGCCTCGGGCGCCGACGCGGTCATGATCGGCTCCGCCTTCGCGCGCGCCGTCGAGGCGCCCGGGCGCGGCTTCCACTGGGGCATGGCGACGCCGCACGCGAACCTGCCGCGCGGCACGCGCATCCGCGTGGGCATCGCCGGGTCGCTCGAGCAGATCCTGTTCGGGCCGGCCTTCACGGAGGACGGCACGCTCAACCTGGTCGGCGCGATCCGGACCTGCATGGGCTCCGTCGGCGCCCGCAGCATCCGGGAGCTCCAGCTCACCGAGCTGATCATCGCGCCCACGATCAAGACGGAAGGCAAGGTCTTCCAGCAGGCTCAGAAGCTGGGGCGCCCCCGGTAGCGGGGCGCTGGGCGTGATCGCGGCCGACAAGATCGCGGTCCTGGACTTCGGCGGCCAGTACACCCAGCTGATCGCCCGCCGCGTCCGCGAGATGTCCGTCTACTCGGAGATCTTCACCTGCACGCACCCGCTCGAGCAGATCCTCGCCCAGGGCGTGAAGGGGATCATCCTCTCCGGGGGCCCCTCGAGCGTGTACGAGGACGGCGCGCCCCTGCCGCCGAAGGCGCTCTTCGAGGCGGGCGTCCCCGTCCTCGGGATCTGTTACGGCATGCAGGCGATGGGCTACCTGCTGGGCGGCCACGTCGTTCCCGCCGAGCGGCGGGAGTACGGCCGCGCCGAGATCGAGCTCCGTGCGGGCGCGAGCCCCCTGTTTCGCGGCGTGACGCCCGACGCCGACGGACGGCTCACCGTGTGGATGAGCCACGGCGACACGGTGCTGCGCCCGCCCAAGGGCTTCACGGCGCTCGGGGCCACGCCGAACTGCCCGGTCGCCGCGATGGCCGACGAGGCGCGGCGCCTCTACGCCGTCCAGTTCCACCCCGAGGTGGTCCACACGCCGCAGGGGAGGAAGATCTTCGACAACTTCCTCGACATCTGCGGCGTCGGGCGCACGTGGTCCATGGCGGGCTTCATCGACGCCACCGTCCGGGCGATCCGCGCGCAAGTCGGCGCCGGGCGGGTGCTCTGCGCGCTCTCGGGTGGGGTGGACTCCTCGGTCGTCGCCGTCCTCGTGCACCGGGCGATCGGCGAGCAGCTCACGTGCGTCTTCGTGGACAACGGGCTCCTGCGCAAGGGCGAGGCCCAGTCGGTCGTGCACACCTTCCGGGATGCCTTCAAGATCAATCTGATCCATGTCGATGCATCCAGGCGATTTCTCGATGTTCTTCGCGGCGTGACCGATCCCGAGCTCAAGCGCAAGCGGATCGGCGCCGAGTTCATCGCCGTCTTCGAGGACGAGGCGCGCCGCCTGGGCGACATCCCCTGGCTCGCCCAGGGCACGCTCTACCCGGACGTGATCGAGTCGGTCTCGTTCCGCGGTCCGTCGGCGACGATCAAGACGCATCACAACGTCGGGGGCCTCCCGCTCACGATGCAGTTCAAGCTGATCGAGCCCCTGCGCGAGCTCTTCAAGGACGAGGTGCGGCAGCTCGGGGAGCTGCTCGGGCTCCCGTCCGACATCGTCTGGCGCCAGCCGTTCCCGGGCCCGGGCCTGGCGATCCGCGTCCTCGGCGAGGTCGCGCCCGAGCGCCTCGACGTCCTGCGCGACGCCGACGCGATCGTCCAGGAGGAGGTGCGGGCGGCCGGCCTCGAGCGCGAGGTCTGGCAGGCCTTCGCCGTGCTGCTGCCGATCCGGACGGTGGGCGTGATGGGCGACTTCCGCACCTACGCGCACGTGATCGCGCTGCGCGCCGTGATGAGCCAGGACGCGATGACCGCCGACTGGGCGCGGCTGCCCTACGACCTGCTCGGACGCATCTCCAACCGGATCATCAACGAGGTCAAGGGCGTCAACCGCGTGGTCTTCGACATCTCGTCCAAGCCCCCGTCCACCATCGAGTGGGAGTAGGAGGTGAGGCCGCTCGAAGGCCGCGCCGACGCTTCGGTGGCTCGGAGATGAGCCATGCACCATAGCGAGTTCGTCCACCTCCACGTCCATTCGGAGTACAGCCTCCTCGACGGCGCCGCGCAGCTCGAGAAGCTCGTCGCGCGGGCGAAGGCGCTGCGCTTCCCGGCGATCGCGCTCACCGACCACGGCAACCTCTTCGGCGCGATCGACTTCTACCTGGCGGCGCAGAAGGCGGGGGTCAAGCCGATCCTCGGCTGCGAGCTCTACGTGGCGCCCGGGAGCCGCAAGGACCGCGGCTCGCAGGACGGCGGGTACGAGGGCGCGAACCACCTCACGGTCCTCGTGCGGAACCGCGCCGGGTACAGGAACCTCATCAAGCTGGTCTCGAAGGCGTACCTCGAGGGCTTCTACTACAAGCCGCGCGTCGACCGGGAGCTGCTCGCCCAGCACGCCGACGGCCTGCTCGTCCTCTCCGGGTGCCTCAACTCGGAGGTCTCGCGCCTGCTCTCGGCGGGCGACGCGGCCCGGGCGCGCGAGGTCGCCGGCTGGTACCAGGAGGTGTTCGGGCGCGCGCACTACTTCATGGAGGTCCAGGCGCACGGCCTCGAGGAGCAGGTGCGGGTCACGGCCGCGACGCTCGAGATCGCGCGCGCGCTCGGCGCCCCGGTCGTGGGCACCAACGACTCGCACTACCTCGAGGGGGGCCACGCGCACGCCCACGAGGCGCTCCTCTGCATCCAGACCGGCACGACGCTCGGCGATCCGGGCCGCTTCCGCTTCTCGACACAGGAGTTCTACGTCAAGTCGGCGGAGGAGATGGCGCGGGTCTTCGCCGAGCTGCCGGAGGCGTGTCGCAACACGCTCGCCGTCGCGGAGCGCTGCAATCTCACCCTCGACTTCGGCGCGTTCCACCTGCCGCACTACGTCGTCCCCGAAGAGCACACGCGCGACAGCTACCTCGGCGAGCTCGCCCGCGCCGGGCTCCGCCGGCGCTACGGTCCGAGCCCCGGGGACGCGCTCGAGGCGCGGCTCGCGCACGAGCTCGCCGTCATCGAGAAGATGGGCTTCGCCGGCTACTTCCTCGTCGTGTGGGACTTCATCCACTACGCGCGTCAGCAGGGGATCGCCGTCGGGCCGGGGCGCGGGTCGTCGGCCGGCTCGCTGACGGCGTACTGCCTGGGAATCACGAACATCGATCCGATGCGGTACGGACTGCTGTTCGAGCGGTTCCTGAATCCGGAACGGATCTCGATGCCGGACATGGACATCGATTTCTCCGACGACCGGCGCGACGAGGTCATCCGCTACGTCGCCGAGCGCTACGGCCGCGACCGGGTGGCCCACATCATCACCTTCGGGACGCTCGGCGCGAAGGCCGCGATCCGTGACGTCGGCCGGGTCCTCGGCATGCCCTACGCCGACGTCGACCGGATCGCGAAGCTCGTGCCGAACTTCCCGCTGAACATCACGCTCGACGACGCCTACCAGAAGTCGCCGGCGCTGGCCGAGCAGGTGAAGGGGCAGCCCCACCTCAAGGAGCTCTGGGACATCGCGCGGACGCTCGAGGGCTGCACGCGGCACGCCTCCGTCCACGCCTCGGCGGTGGTCATCTCGGACGACCCGCTCGACGAGCACATCCCGCTCTACCGGGACCCCAAGCGCCCCGAGCTGATCACCGGCTACGCGATGGGCCCGATCGAGAAGCTCGGGCTGCTCAAGATGGACTTCCTGGGCCTCCGGACGCTGACCGTGCTCGCGAACACGGTCGCGCTCGTCCGGGAATCGCGGGGCGTGCCGCTCGACCTCGACACGATCCCGCTCGACGACGCGCGGGCCTACGAGCTCCTGGCGGAGGCCAAGACCTTCGGCGTGTTCCAGCTGGAGTCGAGCGGCATGCGCGACGCGCTCCGCGGGCTCAAGCCCGAGCGGCTCGAGGACCTGATCGCGATGGTCTCGCTCTACCGGCCGGGCCCGATGGACCTGATCCCGGACTTCATCGCCCGCAAGCACGGCCGGTCGCGGATCACGTACGAGCACCCCGCGATGGAGAAGTTCACGCGAGAGACGTACGGGATCATGGTCTATCAGGAACAGATCATGCAGATCGCCTCCGAGATGGCCGGCTTCACCATGGGCGAGGCGGACACGCTCCGCCGCGCGATGGGGAAGAAGGACCGCGAGCTCATGGGGAAGCAGCGCGACAAGTTCCTCGCCGGCTGCGCCGAGCGCGGCACGCCCGCGGCGAAGGCCGACCACGTCTGGGAGCTGATGGAAAAGTTCGCGGGCTACGGCTTCAACAAGAGCCACGCCGCGGCGTACGCGCTCGTCGCGTACCAGACGGCGTACTTCAAGGCGAACTACCCGGTCGAGTTCATGGCGGCGCTGCTCACGTCGGAGATGGGCGACACCGACAGGATCGTGAAGTACATCGAGGAGTGCCGGGCGATGGGCCTCCGGGTCGAGCCGCCCGACGTCAACGTCTCGGCCGTGCGGTTCAGCGTCGCCGGCGACACGATCCGGTTCGGCCTGGCCGCCATCAAGAACGTCGGCGAGGCCGCGATGGCCTCGATCCTCGCGACGCGCGCCGAGGTCGGGCCGTTCACGACGCTCGAGGACTTCTGCGCCCGCGTGGACCTCCGCCTCGTCAACCGGCGCGTGCTCGAGAGCCTGATCAAGGCGGGCGCGTTCGACTCGCTCGGCCTGCCGCGCGCGCACCTCCTCGCCGCCGCCGACGCGGCGCTCGAGAGCGGCCAGCGTCAGCAGCGCGACCGCGCCGAGGGCCAGGCGTCGTTCTTCGAGCTGCTGCCGTCCGAGCCCGCCCGCGCGAGCGGGCCGGCGGTCGAGGTCGTGCCCGAGTGGGACGACGACACGCGGCTGGCCGGGGAGAAGGAGGTCCTCGGCTTCTACGTCTCGGGCCATCCGCTCGCGCGCTACCGCGACGTCGTGGACGCGCTCGGCATCACCACGCTCGGCGACCTCGGCGCGAAGGGCCACGGCGCCCGCGTGCTCCTCTTCGGCCACGTCGGCGGCCTCAAGGAGACGCAGACCAAGAGCGGCAACCGCATGGCGTTCTTCACGCTCGAGGACATGGACGGCACGGTGGACGTGACGGTGTTCCCCGAGCCGTTCAGGGCGTCGGCGCCGGTGCTGCGCGCGCGCGAGCCGGTGCTCGTGCGCGGGCGCGTCGACGACGGCGAGAAGGGGCGGGTGGTCCTCGCCGAGGACATCCGGCCGCTCGAGCAGGCGCTCGCCGACGGCAGCGGCCGGCCCCGCGGCGGTGCCGCGGGCGGCGAGCCGAACGCCTGCCGGATCCGCGTGGCGCCGGGCGAGGACGCGGCGGCGGTGCTGGCGGCGGTGCGGCAGGTCTGCGCCGCGCACCCCGGCGGCGTGCCGGTCTTCCTGCACCTCGTGCTGCCCGCGCAGGAGGTCGTCGTGCGCGCCCGCGGCCTGTCCGTGGACGGCAGCCCGGCGCTCGTCGCGCGGGGCGAGTCGGTGCTGGGCCCCGGCGCCGTCAGCGTGGAATATGCCGGACGCGCTTGACTTCGAGCAGCCGCTGCTCGAGCTCGAGAACCGGATCACGGCGCTCCAGGCGGAGGACTCGCCGCGCGCCCGCGACGAGATCCCCAGGCTCGAGGAGCGCCTCGCGCGCCTGCGGCAGCGCACGTACGCGAGTCTCACCGCCTGGCAGCGCACCCAGCTCGCCCGCCACCCCCGGCGGCCGCACACGCGCGACTTCTTCCGCCTGCTCTTCGAGGACTTCGTCGAGCTGCACGGCGACCGCCTCTACGGTGACGACGCGGCGATCGTCGGCGGCCTGGCGCGCTTCGGGGAGCGGCGGGTCGTCGTGATCGGCCAGCAGAAGGGCCGTGACACGCGCGAGAAGCTGGCGCGGAACTTCGGCATGCCGCACCCCGAAGGGTACCGCAAGGCCCTGCGTCTCATGCAGCTCGCCGACAAGTTCGCCAAGCCCGTCATCACGCTCGTGGACACCCCGGGCGCCTACCCCGGCATCGGCGCCGAGGAGCGCGGCCAGGCCGAGGCGATCGCGAGGAACCTCCGCGGGATGGCGGCGCTCGGCGTGCCGCTCATCGCGGTGGTGACGGGGGAGGGGGGCAGCGGCGGAGCCCTCGCGATCGGCATGGGCAACCGCGTGTTGATGCTCGAGTACGCGGTCTACTCGGTGATCTCCCCAGAGGGCTGCGCGGCGATCCTCTGGGGCGACGCGGGCAAGGCGCCCGAGGCCGCCGAGTCGATGAAGATCACGGCGCCCGACCTCCTGCGCCTCGGCGTGATCGACACGATCGTGCCCGAGCCGCTCGGCGGCGCCCATCGCGACTGGGAGGGCGCGGCACGCCACCTGCGCGAGGCGCTCCGCGCGGAGCTCGGGGCGCTGGCGGGCCGCTCCCGGGAGACGCTCGTCGCCGAGCGCTACGACAAGTTCCGTCGGATCGGGGCGTTCGAGGAGACCGCGATGCCCGCGCCCGGCGCCTAGCGGGCCCGCAGGAGCGCGGCCGCCACGTCCTCGTCGGTGACGAGGACGTTCATGAAGCGGCCCGCGAGCGCGCCGCGCACCGCCTCGAGCTTCGCCCGCCCGCCGGCGATCGCGACCACGTGGCGGTCGGGCCGGCGCGAGAGGGCGTGCAGCCGCTCGCCGCCCACCGACAGGATCCGCCGCATCAGCACCCGCAGCTCGGGCCGGTCGACGATGCGCCCGGCGGCGTCGAACGGCTGGTAGTTGATCTCGCCGACGACCCCGAGCTCGCGCAGCCGCGCGACGCTCACCCCGTAGGACTCGGCCAGCGTGCAGAAGCCCGGCGTCGCGCCGGCGATCGAGCCGATGCCCACCAGCGCGATGTCCACGTCCTGGGCGGCCTCGTAGATCGTCCGGATCGCCGGATCGCGCAGCAGGCGCCGCCGCTCGCGCTCGATCTCGCGCAGGGAGAGCAGGTGCTGGACGGGCAGCGCGTAGGCGGTCACGTGGGGCCGGTACTTGGCCGCCATCATGCCGACGAGCGTGTTCGGAAACAGGTCGACCAGCTTGAGCGTGCTCTCGCCCGAGAGCGGGTAGAGGACCAGGTCGCGGAAGCGCCGCTCCCGGAGCTGCCGGATCGTCTGGTAGAGCGTGAAGCCGCAGGAGAGGCCCACGCGCATGGCGTGGGCGGCGGTCTTCTCGAAGTAGGCGGCCGCCGCCGCGCCCAGCTCGGCGCGCAGGTCGCCGCGCGCGCCCGCCGCGACGACGACCGCGTCGCGCAGCCCGAAGCGCTCGATGAGCCCCGCCTCGAGCTCCTCCACGCGGGGCAGGTCGAGCTCGACCCGGACGAGCCCCTCGTCGAACGCGCGCTTGAGCAGGCGCGAGACCGTGGCCGCCGAGACGCCGAGCGCCCGGGCGATGTCCTTCTGCTGCCGCCCCTGGCGGTAGTAGAGCTCCAGGCAGCGGACCACCTGTCGGCGCTCACGCGGCGTGTGAGAAAGTAATTTCATCATCGTGAAGTTCTTGCTTGACGTCGCCCAGTGTACCCCCGTATGCTGGCCGAAGCCACGGAATCCTCGGCCACGGACGCGCGGCCGCACAACGCCAGGAGGCCTGCATGGGCGCACAGCGCTATGGGTTACCCGCCGGCCAGGGCCCCATCGAGCCGACGGAGTACCACCAGTCGAGGGACGAGCTCGCGGGGCTGCCGCAGACGACCGCCGAGAAGGTGCCGGTCACCAGCACGCCGAACATCTTCTCGTACCGCGCGTACGTCTTCGCCAGGAACCCGGCGCTGGTGCAGCGCTACATCAAGGCCACCAAGGCCGACGTCGGCGGGGTCGGGGGGCACGTCGTCGCCGCCGACGAGGTGAAGTCGGTGATCGCGAAGTACGTGCTCGACAACAACTGGTGCGGCAACGAGCCGATCTTCACCTCGCTGATCGTCACGCACACGGGCGACGACGTCGCGGTCACCGGCATCATGGCCGAGACCGTGGAGATGGCGGTCGTCGACCGGCTCATGTGGGACGCCCTCCAGGAGGGCGCGCGCAAGGCCGCGGAGCTCGGGCTCTACGGTCCGGGGCAGGACCTCGTCGCCGACGCGTTCACCGGCAACCTGCGCGGCGCCGGCCCGGCGAGCGTGGCCCTGCCGCTGCCGGTCCGCAAGGACAACGCCTCGCAGACGGTCCTGGTCTCGTTCGCGGACAAGACCGAGCCGATGGCGTTCAACTACTACGCGACCGGCGCCTACCTGCTCCCGCGGTTCAACACGGGCCTCATCGTCGCCGCCTCGAAGATGAAGCGCGGCTACCTCATGGAGATCGTGGACCTCGACACCAAGGCCCAGGCCATCGAGGCCGGCGCGCACCCGCGCGACCAGAGGGCGCTCGACGGCAAGATGGAGGAGCTGGCCAAGGGGCTCCAGGAGAAGGTCATCACGCTCCGCGCGCCCGAGGACCTCTACGACATCGAGGGGCTCACGCGCGCGTCGCGCTTCGTCATCGCGCGCATCTGGAGCCGCGACGAGAAGGGCGAGCGCGACCAGCTCGGCTACGTGTGCTCGGCGGAGCGCCTGCACAACATCAAGACCAAGAAGGGCTTCACGTACGGCGGCAAGGACGACCCGGTGCTCCTCGCGTTCGCGCAGGGCGACTGGCCGGCGCCGGGCGAGCTCACCTCGCCGTGGGCCGCGGCGCCGATGGTCGCGGGGGACTGCCGCGGCAGCCACAACCTGCACATCCTGCCGATGCCGATCAACTCCCAGACCTCCTACTGGTCGGGGCCGATCCTCTCGGCGATCACCCTGTCGTGCAACATCCACACGGGGCGGATCGGCGCGATCTCCGACCAGTTCGCGCTGGGCACGCCGTGGGACGAGGTGCGGCGCCGCGCCTCGGAGCTCGCGATCCAGTTCCGCCTCGCGCACGGGGTCAAGCAGCCGGCGACGCTCCACGAGGACGAGCTCGAGTACCAGGAGGGCTGGAAGGAGCGCCGCAGCCGCCTCGAGAGCCGGTTCGAGGTGCGGCCGCCGCTCACCTTCGGCGGCAACGGCCATGGCGCGCCGGGAACGGCGCCGCCCGCGGGCGCGCGCCGCGGCGACCGCCCCGCGAAGATCGACTAGCCCGCGCCGCACCGCCGCCGCGGGGCCGAGAGCGTTCCCGACCCCGCGCGCGTTTCCCCGACAGCGCGTTTCCCCGCAAATTGACTTCGCTCGGGCCGGGTGCTACGGTCAAGCGAGCGCAAACGCTGGATTTCTCACAGCGATCATGGCCAAACTCCACGTCATCACGTACGGCTGTCAGATGAACGAGTACGACTCGGAGCGGGTCGCTGGCCTGCTGCGGGCGAGGCGCTGGGAGCTGACGGACGACGAGCGGGCCGCCGACCTGATCCTGGTCAACACGTGCGCGATCCGCGAGAAGGCCGAGGACAAGGTGTTCTCCAAGCTCGGCCAGCTCCGCGGCCTCAAGGCCGCGAACCCCGGGCTCGTCATCGGCGTGATGGGCTGCATGGCGCAGCTCCACCAGCGCGAGATCCGCGCGCGGGCGCCCCAGGTGGACCTCGTGTTCGGCTCGCCCGCGATCGCGCGGGTCGGCGAGCTGGTGGACCGCGTCCGCCGCGAGCGCCGGGCGGTGCTCGAGACCGGCGAGGGGCCGCTGGTGAAGATCACGGCGCGGCCGGCCGGCGCCTCCCGCCTCAGGGCGTTCGTGACCGTGATGGAGGGCTGCGAGAAGCACTGCACGTTCTGCGTCGTGCCGCGCACGCGCGGCCGCGAGCGGAGCCACCCGCCCGAGGCGATCGTGGCCGAGGTCCGAAGCCTGGCGGCCGAGGGCTGCCGTGAGGTGACGCTGCTCGGCCAGACCGTGAACGCCTACGGCCGGGACCTCACACCGCCGACCGATCTCGCGGAGCTGTTCGCGCGGGTCAACGACGTCCCCGGCATCGCGCGCATCCGGTTCACGACCTCGAACCCGTACAACCTCACGCCCCGGCTGATCCGGGCGCTCGCCGACGTGCCCACGGTGTGCGAGTGGTTCCACCTGCCGCTGCAGTCGGGCTCGAACCGGGTCCTCGAGCGCATGAACCGCGGCTACACGCGCGAGCGCTACCTCGAGCTCGTGGCGGAGATCCGCGAGGCGGTGCCCGAGATGGCGTTCTCCACCGACCTGATCGTCGGTTTCCCCGGCGAGACCGAGGCCGACGTCGAGCAGACGCTGGACATGGTCGAGCGCGTCGGCTACGACAACGCCTTCGTATTCCGGTTCTCGCGCCGCCCCGGCACCCCCGCCGCGACGCTCCCGGACCAGGTCCCGGAGGACGTCAAGGCCCGCCGGAACGCGCGGCTCCTCGAGGCGACGGCCGGCGCGGCGGCGGCGCGCGCTCGCGCGCTCGAGGGCCGGACGGCCGAGGTCCTCGTGGACGGGGCCTCGCGGAAGAACCCGGGCGAGCTGTCCGGGCGGACCCGCTGCAACCGCGTCGTCAACTTCGACGGGCAGGGGCGGGTCGCCGTCGGCGACCTCGCGCGGGTGCGCATCAGCGAGGCGCTGCCGCACAGCCTGCGCGGAACGCTCGCGGAGCTACCGGAGGAGGCCGCATGTTTGTCGAGATGAAGGTGCGCGGGCTCGCGCTCGACGCGGTGTCGAACATGCCGATCATCATCCTGCGCGACGACGAGGATCGGCGCTCACTGCAGATCTGGGTCGGCATCTTCGAGGCCAACGCGATCGCGCTCGAGCTCGAGAAGGTCGCGCCGCCCCGCCCGATGACCCACGACCTCATCAAGAACATCCTCGAGACGCTCGAGGCGCGCGTGCTCAAGGTCGTCGTGACGGATCTCCGCGAGAACACCTTCTTCGCCGTCCTCAACCTCCAGCTCGGCGAGACCGAGTACACGGTCGACTCGAGGCCCTCCGACGCGATCGCGCTCGCGCTCCGCGTCGGCGCGCCGATCTACGTGGACGAGGACGTCGTGCGCAAGGCCAAGAGCCTCGAGGTCGCCAAGGAGCCCGAGGCGGTGAAGGCCGACGATCCGGAACAGCTCCGGGAATGGCTGCAGAACATCAAGCCGGAGGATTTCGAGAAGTTCAACAAGGCCTGACGGGGGCCTGTGTGCGCGTCGCGCTGTTCACGAACAACTACCTGCCGTTCTGCGGCGGGGTGACGATCTCGGTCGAGACCCTGCGGCGCGGACTCGAGGCGCGAGGCCACGAGGCCTGGGTGTTCGCGCCCCGCTTCGCCGGCGCCGCCGCGTGCGACGGCCGCGTGGTGCGGTACCCCTCGATCCCGGCCGCGACCTATCCCGAGTTCGCCCTGGCGATCCCGTACTCGCGCCGGGTCGCCGCCCGGGTCGCGACCCTCGACGCCGACGTGTTCCACGCGCACCACCCGTTCCTGCTCGGCCCCGCGGCGCGCCGCTTCGCGCGCCGCCACCGCCGGCCGCTCGTGTTCACGTACCACACGCGCTACGAGAAGTACGCCCACTACGTGCCGCTGCTGCGCCGAAGCCTGGTCGAGGCGGCGGCCCTCCGGCTCTCGGGCCGCTTCGCGGCGCGCGCCGACGCCGTGCTCGCGCCCTCGACGCCGATCGCCGAGGAGCTCCGCAGGCGCGGCGTCCGCGCGCCCATCGCGGTGGTGCCGACGGGCGTCGACTGCGCGCGCTTCCGCCCTGGCGACGCGCGCGCCGCGCGCCGGGCGCTCGGGCTGCCCGCGGACGATCCGCTCGTCCTCTACGTCGGCCGCCTCGACCCCGAGAAGAGCGTGGAGCGCGTGCTGGGCGCCTTCGAGCGCGTCGCGGCGACCGTGCCGCGCGCGCACCTCGCCCTCGTCGGCCACGGCACCGACGCCGCGCGCCTCGCGCAGGTGACGCGCGGGCTCACGGCGGGCGGCCGCATCCGCTTCGTCGGCGCGCGCGCTCACGACACGCTCGCGCCGTGGTACCAGGCCGCCGACCTGTTCCTCTTCGCGTCCGAGACCGAGACGCAGGGGCTCGTGCTCGCCGAGGCGGCGGCGTGCGGCGTGCCGACCGTCGCCGTCAGCGCCCCCGGCGCGGACGAGGTCGTCCACGACGGCGCGACCGGGGTCCTCACGAAGGGCACGCCGGCCGCCCTGGCGGACGCCGCGATCGGCCTGCTCCTCGACCCCGCGCGGCGCCGCGCGATGGGCGCGCGCGCCCGCGAGGCCGCCGTGCGCGAGTTCGACGTCCGCCTGCAGGTCGAGCGCACGCTCGCGGTCTACGAGTCGCTCCGATGAGCCGCGCGCAGCAGGCGCACCGCCGGATCCGGAACGAGATCGTCCAGGAGCCGGCCGCCGCGCTCGGCCGGGCGGGGGAGCACCTCGAGGACGCGCTCGAGCGGCGGCTCCCCGGGCCACCTCGCCGCACCGGCTCGCGTCCCGCGCCGTGACGCCCGGCCCCTGCCGCGTGCTGGTCGCGGACGGGCGAGCCGCCGCGCGGAGCGTGGTCGAGCCCCTCCTGCGCCGGGCGGGCTTCGACGTCGCGGCGGTCGCCTCGAGCTTCGACGTCCTCCGGACCCTGCGCGACCAGGAGGTGGGCCTGCTGCTGATCGACCCCGAGCTGCCCGGCGGCGGCGTGAGCGGCGTGGACGTGCTGCGCACGCTCCGGGGCTCCACGCGCTTCCGCGCGCTGCCCGCGCTCTTCCTGCTGGCGGGCACCCAGCCGGCGCCCGAGGGCCTGGCCGACGGCGCGCTGCGGCTCGACACCATGAGCGACGAGGCGTTGCTGGCCGCGCTCCAGCAGGCGCTCGGCGGCGCGCCGCCGCCCGAGGCGACGGGCAACGGCCGCCTGCCCGCGGACGCCGAGGCGGTGCGGGAGGCGGTCGCGCGCTGCTGCCGGGACGAGCTCCGGGAGGCCGTGCTCGAGGCCGTGCGCGAGGTCGCGCGCGAGGTCGTCCCGGCCGTTGCCGAGCGCCTCATCCGTGAGGAGATCGAGCGCCTCCGCGCCCGCCACGGCCTCGACGTCGGGCCCTCCGAGGGCGGTGGGGTATCCTAGGCGCACGGAGGCACACCATGAGCGACCTGGCCAGGGAGATGACGGCGAAGATCGAGCGCGGCGTCCGCCTCGAGTCGCCCCAGGAGGTGACCCCGGAGTACCACGACAGCCTGGTCCACCTGATGACCATGCAGGCGGACTCGGAGCTCGCCGGGGGCTACGGCTACGTGCCCTGGATCGCCAAGGCGCCGACGGTCGAGGAAAAGCACGTCGTCGCCCAGATCGTGAAGGACGAGCTGCGCCACGCCGCGGTGATGTACGGCCTGCTCGGCGACCTCGGCTTCGACGTCGCGCGCCACGTGCAGCACCACGACGAGACCTTCACGATGCGGATCCAGGCCGACGCCGACATCGGAACGAGGCGGATCACGAGCGACAAGCGCGTCAATATCTTCTACTACCCCATCGACACCTGGGCCGACTTCGTGTTCTTCAACTTCTGCATGGATCGCGGCGCCGGCCACCAGCTCGAGGACGTCCGCGGCTGCTCCTGGGGCCCGTGGGCGCGCGCTATCGAGGGGATCTTCAAGGAGGAGAAGTTCCACATCCGCCACGGCGAGCACTGGGTCGAGCGCCTGGCCGGCGACCCGGCGACCCGTGCCGAGGCCCAGCGGACGTTCGAGAAGTGGTACGTGCGGACGCTGAAGATTTTCGGAAGGCCGGGATCGCCGAAGAATCGGGTGTACAGGGCCCTCAGGCTCAAGCTCCGTGACAACGACGAGGTCCGCCGGGCCTTCCAGGCGGAGGTGCAGGGCCTGTGCAAGAGGTTCGGCCTCGAGGTCCCCGAGTGGAGGCCCACCTGGTCGGAGCTCCCCGAGGAGGCGCAGATCCCGGGCTAGCCCGCGACCG
>MGCF01000131.1 GCA_001788495.1 Candidatus Rokubacteria bacterium RIFCSPLOWO2_02_FULL_73_56 | reverse complement strand
GGTGGCTCGGACCGCTGCTCGGCGTGGCGGCCCTCGGCGCGGTCCTCGCCTGGCGCGGCGCCAGCTCGACCGAGGAGCCCGGGGCGCGCCGCGGGGAGGCCGGCGTGGCGCGCGTGGCCCGGCGCGAGACGCGCCCGACGCTCGACCCGGCGCGCTTCGTCGGCAAGGCCCGGACGACCCACCAGATCGCCCGCGACATCCCCGACGTGCTCGACCGGCTCTACTGCTACTGCGAGTGCGACAAGACGATCGGCCACAAGAGCCTGCTCTCCTGCTACACGGACGGCCACGCCGCCACCTGAGACATCTGCCAGGACGAGGCGCTGGACGCGTCTCGCATGGTGCAGGCGGGCCTGAGCGTGGAGCGGATCCGCGCCGAGATCGACCGCAAGTACGGCCGATGAGCCGCCGGCTCGCCGCGCTCCTCGTCGCGGTCGGCCTGGCGCTCGCGCCCGCCGCCGCGCGGGCGCACGGCGAGCACGGCGGCGCCGAGCGGCTCGGCGGGGGCGGCGTCGTCACGGTCGGCGGCTGGCAGATCGAGCTCCTGAGCCATCCCGCGCCGCTCGCGCGCGGCCAGCGGAGCCACGTCGTCGCGAAGGTGCTGACCGCGGTCGCGCAGGCGCCCGCCTCGGGCGGCGAGGTGGCGATCGGCCTGGCCCCCGCGGGCACGGCGCCGGAGGTCCGGCCGGCGACCGAGACGACCTGGGCGGGCAACTACGGGCTCGAGCTCACGCCCGCGGGCACCGGCGAGCACGTCGTCCGCGTCGTGCTCGGCGCGCTCGGGGGGCGCCGGCTCGAGCCACCGCTCGTCGTGGACTTCCCGGTCGCCGTCGAGCGCGCGCCGGGCCTCGGGCCGGCGGCGTGGACGGTCCTGGCGCTCGTCGCCCTGCTCGCCGCGCTCGCGGTCTACGCCGCGCGGCTCCGCCCGGCGCCGGCGCTCGACCTGCTGGCGATCCCGTGGCTCCGGCGGCTCCTCACCTCGCGGGCGTTCCAGCGCGGGCTCCAGGGGGCGGCGCTCGCGCTCACGGCGGTCGTGGCGTGGCTCGGCTTCGCCGACGTGCAGGACGGCGGCGTCAACCTCGCGACCAAGCTCACCTGGACGATCTGGTGGGCGGGCGTCATCTTCACGTTCGTGCTCGCCGGGCGCGTGTGGTGCGTCGCCTGCCCGTTCGGCGCGCTCAACGAGTGGACGGCGCGGGCGAGCGGGGCCTGGCGCCGGCTGCCGCGGCCGTTCAGGAACATCTGGTGGGCCACCGGCGCCTTCGTGCTCCTCACCTGGGCCGACGAGCAGCTCGGGGTCGTGCGCTCGCCGCAGGTCACCGGCTGGATCATCGTCTTCTTCCTGGTCCTCGCGGTGGCCGTCGGGCTCGTCTACGAGCGGCGGAGCTTCTGCCGCCACCTCTGTCCGATCGGCGGGCTGATCGGCATCTACTCGATGACCGCGCCGCTCGAGCTCCGCGCCCGCGACGCCGGGACGTGCCGCACGCACGCCGAGAAGGGCTGCTACCAGGGCACCGCGGACAGCGCCGGCTGCCCGATGTTCGAGTTCCCGCAGGCGATGGACCGGAACAACTACTGCACGCTCTGCGTCGAGTGCGTGAAGGGCTGCGCGCGCGACAACCTCGCGATCCGCTTCCGCGCGTTCGGCAAGGACCTCTGGGCGACGCGGCGGCGCGTGCTCGACGAGGCCTACCTCGCGGTCGCGCTGGTCGGCCTGACGCTGCTCGTGACCGCGCAGATGCTGCCGGCCTGGCCGGCCTGGATGTCGGCGCTCGCGCGCTGGCTGCCCGCCGCGGTGCGGAGCGGCCTCAAGCCCGTCACGTACCTCACGCTGGTCGAGTCGGCGGTGCTGCTGGGCGGCGCGCTCGTGCTGACGCCGCTCCTGGTGCTCGCGGGCGCGGCGCTCGCCGACCGGCTCGCCGGCCCGCGCGGGCTCGGGCCCCGGCGGACGTTCGTCGTGTTCGCGTACATGTTCGTCCCCGTCGGGCTCGCGGTCCACCTGGCCCACAACCTCGCCCACCTCCTGCTCGAGGGCGGCGGCATCGTCCCCGTGGTCCAGCGCGCCGTGGCGCTCTGGACGCCGTTCGCGCTCGGCGAGCCCGACTGGCGCGGCGTGGCGGCCGCGCCGGACTCCGTCGTGAGCGTGCTGCAGGTCGCGGTCCTCGTCGCGTTCTTCGTCCTCTCGCTCGTCGCCGGCCACCGCCTCGCCGCGCGCGAGTACGCCGACCCGCGGGCCGCGGGCCGCGCGATCGTCCCCTTCGTCCTGCTCTCGCTGGCCTTCACCGTGGCCGGCCTCGTCCTGCTCCAGCAGCCCATGGGCATGCGCCATGGCATGTAGAGCGATTGGACGGAAACCATGAGCCAGATGGTGCCGTCGTGCGGAAAACGCGCCCGGAACGCCTATCATGGGTGCAGCTGTGCCGACCGACGATCGAGGCGCTCGAGACCGTCGAGGCCCGTGGAGGGACTAATGCGGAAGAGCGGATGCACCTGGTTCGCAGTCGCCGCGGCGTGGGCCATCCTGGCCCTCGCTCCGGTCGCCGAAGCGGCGACGGTGGCGGTCAGAGGCGTCGTGCAGGACGGGTCGAAGCAACCGGTGGCGGGGGCGGCCGTGTACCTCGTCCCGGCGGCCGACGTCGCCAAGCTCGCCAAGCCGCCGTCCATCGAGATCCGGAAGGACGTCCCCAACGACGAGCCGCTGGAAGACAGCCTCGCCGCCAACAGGGACAGGTACGCGAAGGGGACGACCGACGCGACCGGCGCCTTCACGATTTCCGGCGTGGCCGACGGGAAGTACTTCGTCTACGTGGAGCCCACCGACCGGGATCACCTCCCGGGCGGTGACCTCGCCAAGAAGGCCATGGCGGCCGACGACCTGGCCAGGAAGCCGCTCGCGATCCAGGTCTCCGGCAAGGTTCCGGACACCGCGACGTACGTCGGAAGCACACGGTGCCTGGCCTGCCACAACGCCTACAGCGGCCAGGTGAAGAAGACCCTCCACAAGCTCGGAATCACGGTCGTGGGCAAGCCGAGCAAGCTGCAGGACTTCTCCCGCTTCCCCGGCTTCAACGACGGGCTGAACAAGCTGATGGCCGGGACGAAGCTCTACTTCTCCGGCTTCGACAAGAAGCGAGGGTTCGACAAGTACGTGGTCGCGGCAAAGCCGCCCGCCGATCCCGCCACGCTGAGCTTCACGGCGACCTTCTTCAAGGACACCGACGGCAAGCTGAAGTTCCGCACGGAGAACGCCCGGGACGCCTCCGATCCCCCGCGGACGTATACCGTCGAGATGACCTACGGCGGCGGACTCTACAAGCAGCGCTACCTCTACCGCGTGGACAAGGCGCTCTTCCCGTTCCTCCAGTACAACACGACGGGCAACGACGCGTACGGCGACCGGACGCGGACGCAGTGGCGCGACTATCACGGCGATTGGCTGTACGACGACGAGGCCAGGAAACTGAAGAACCCGCCGAAGCTGAAGACGTTCGAGCGCGAATGCGCCTCCTGCCACTTCACGGGGTACACGCTCACGACCACCGCCGCGGGCGACTTCGTGGCCGGAGCGGTCAACGACCGCAACGGGGAGGCGGACATCGACGGCGACGGCGTGCCCAACGAGCTGAACATCGGCTGCGAGGTCTGCCATGGCCCCGGCTCGGCGCACGCGAAGTCGGCGAAGGCGAGAAAGGCGGCCACGATCGTCAATCCGGCGAAGCTCGCGGCCGAGCGCGCGACGGTCATCTGTGCCCAGTGTCACACCAGGCCGCAGGGCAATCTGAAAAATGACCAGCCGGTGAGCAAGCAGAACAGGATGCTCGTTCCGGGGATCAGCCGGAACGAGTACCTGACGAGCTACACGATCAGGGAGGATGCCCCCAAGGGGGCCTTCTGGGGCGACGGCGTCCACTCCAAGGCGCACCACCAGCAGGGGACCGACTTCATCCGATCGAAGAAGTACGTCAACGGCACGCAGCTCCTGTCGTGCGACAGCTGCCACGACCCGCACGGCAGGAGTGAGGTCAAGCACCAGCTCCGGCTGGAGGTGCGCGACCCGGGCAACTCGCTCTGCGCGAGCTGCCACACGGGCGTGGCGATCAAGGCCCACACGGAGAAGGCCGTCGGGGTCGAGCACGAGAAGACCAACTGCGTGGACTGCCACGCGACGAAGACGGCGCAGACCGGGGCCGGGTGGAAGGGGCTCGCGAAGAAAGACGCGAAGAACTACTGGACGAACGACATCACCTCCCATCTGTTCGGCGTCCCGCGAAGGGCCAACACGGCGGTGAAGGGCGTCGAGCCGGGCAAGGCGATGCCGATCCCGTTCACCAACGCCTGCGCCACCTGCCACGACGTGGACGCGCTCTGAGTGGACGTCGGGGGGAGCGACCGCCGCTCCCCCCGACACCCCCCAACGCGATCCCGCGAGCCCGATTCGTTCACGCGCTCTGAGCGCTGGCACGCGGACTCAGAACGCCGGGCGGCGCGATCGATAGCGCAGATGCCTCAGCGGCGATCGCCGGGGGGCCTACGTCCTCCCGGCGATTGCCAACTCGCACGGCTCGCGCGTAGGATAGCCGGCGTCATGCGGCCCGTGCTCCGCGCCCTCGGCCTCCTCCTCGTCCTCGCCGGGCCCGCTCTCGCGCAACCCCTCTTCAGCGCCAGCCAGGATCCGATCGCCGGCTCGCGCGTGTTCGGCGCGCGGGGCTGCGTCAAGTGTCACGCGGTCGGCGGCGTGGGCGGCAAGATCGGCCCCGACTTCGCCAGGCTGCAGCGGCCGCACTCCTTCTACGACCTGGCGGCGGCGCTCTGGAACCACGCCCCGCGGATGGCGGACCGGATGCGGCAGCTCGGCATCCAGCGCCCGACGCTCGACGCCCGCGAGACGGGCGACCTCGTCGCCTTCCTGTTCACGCTCGACTACTTCGACCCCCGCGGCAACGTGGAGGCGGGCCGCCGGCTCTTCGGCGAGAAGCGCTGTGTCGTCTGCCACCAGGTCGGCGGCAGCGGGGGCGTCGTCGGGCCCAGCCTCGACTCGCTCCGGCAGTACGCCTCGCCGATCTACCTCGCCGCCCAGATGTGGAACCACGGCCCGCAGATGGCCGAGGTGATGCGGGCCAGGAAGATCCCGCGGCCCACGTTCAAGGACTCGGAGCTCCGCGACCTGATCGCCTACGTCGGCGCGGCCTCGCCGGTGATCGCGCAGGGACCGCTCTACGTGCTGCCCGGGCGCGCCGGCCGGGGGCGCACGCTCTTCGCCCAGAAGCGCTGCATCGAGTGCCACCGCGCCGCGGGGCAGGGCGGCACGCTCGGACCCGACCTCGCCGAGCGGAGCGTCAACGCGAGCCTGACCCGGTTCGCGAGCGCGATGTGGAACAAGACCCCGGCGATGCTCGACGCGATGAAGAGCCGCGCGATCCCGGTGCCCCAGCTCCAGCCCGACGAGATGGCGGACCTCGTCGCCTACCTCTACTCGGTCCGCTACTTCGCCCAGGCCGGCGACCCGAAGAAGGGCGTCGCGGTCGCGAGCGCCAAGGGCTGTCTCGGCTGCCACGGGCTCCGGGGCGAGCGGGGCAAGCCGGCGGGCGATCTCGCCCGGGCGAAGCACCTCGAGTCGCCGGCCGCCATCCTCGCGGCCCTCTGGGACCACTCCTTCATCCAGGACCCGCGGCCCCAGCGCGCGAAGGCACCGTGGGCGGAGATCACGCCCGACGAGATGGCCGACCTCGTCGCGTTCCTGCAGGGACTGCACCAGGCGCGATGACCCGCGCGCGCCGCCTCGCCCGCTTCGCCCCGCTCGTGCTGCTGGCGATCCTCACCGCCGCGCCGACGGCGGCGGCCCAGCCCGCCAAGCCCGCGGCGGCCCCGCCCGGCACGTCCGCGACACCGGCGGCGCGGCCCGCCAGGCCCGCGGCCGAGGGCTGCGTCACCTGCCACCTCGAGATCGGCGACGAACGGCTCGCGCAGCCGGCGAAGCTCTTCGACGGCGACATCCACAAGGCGAAGGGCTTCGGCTGCGTCGCCTGCCACGGCGGCGACGGCAAGAGCACCGACCTGGAGGCGATGGACCCGGCGAAGGGTTACATCGGCAAGCCGGGCCGGCAGCAGGTCGCCCAGGTGTGCGGCCGCTGCCACTCGGACGCGCGCTTCATGAAGCAGTACAACCCGGCGCTCCGCGTGGACCAGGTGGCCGAGTACGCGACCTCGGTGCACGGGCGCCGCCTGCGCGAGCTCGCCGACCCGAAGGTGGCGACGTGCGGGAGCTGCCACCCGGCGCACTCGATCAAGCCGCCGTCGGACCCCGCCTCGAGCGTCCACCCGCTGCGCGTGGCCCGGACGTGCGGCGCCTGCCACGCGGACGCCACGACCATGGCGGGCTACAAGATCCCCACCGATCAGCTCGCGAAGTACACGGAGAGCGTCCACTGGAAGACGATGTCGGCGAAGGGCGACCTCTCCGCCCCGACGTGCAACGACTGCCACGGCAACCACGGCGCGGCGCCGCCGGGCATCTCCTGGGTGGGCAACGTCTGCGGCCAGTGCCACACGGTCATGGCCGACCTCTTCGCGAAGAGCGTGCACGCCCGCGCGTTCCGCGACCTGGGCGTGCCCGGGTGCGCCGCCTGCCACGAGAACCACGACGTCCAGCCGGCGAGCACCGAGATGCTCGGCCTCGGAGGCCGGGCGATCTGCTCGACGTGCCACGAGGCGAAGAGCAAGGGCGGGCGCGCCGCGCTCGAGATGCGCGGGATCATCGACGGCCTCCGGAAGGAGCGCGACCACGCCTCGGAGATCCTGGAGCGCGCCGAGCAGGCGGGCATGGAGGTCAGCCAGGCCCGCTTCGACCTGAACGGCGCCAACGACGCGCTCGTCAAGGCGCGCGCCGCCGTGCACGCCTTCAAGGTGGACGCGGTGAAGAAGGAGGCGGACGCCGGGCTCGGCATCGCGCAGAAGGCGTACGAGCGCGGCGTACGCGCCCTCGAGGAGCTCCGCTTTCGCCGCACCGGGCTCGTCGTCTCGCTGGTCATCATCGTCGTGCTCATCGCCGGCCTCGTCTTGAAGCTCCGCCAGCTCGAGCGCCGCACCGGCTCGCCCGTCAAGGGCTGAGACCGCACCGGAGGCAGACACGATGGAGCAGACGCTCGGAGGACCCGGCGCGACGCGGCGGGGATTCGTCAACTGGGTGCTCGGGACGAGCGCGGCGGCGTTCGTGCTCTCCGTGCTCTATCCCCTGACGCGCTACCTGATCCCCCCGAAGACCGGCGAGTCGCAGGCGGCCTCGGTGACGCTCCCGATCAAGCCCGCCGACGTGAAGGCCAACAGCGGCCAGATCTTCAAGTTCGGCAACCGGCCGGCGATCCTGGTCCGCACGCCCGCGGGCGAGCTGCGCGCCTTCTCGGCGGTCTGCACGCACCTGAACTGCACGGTCCAGTACCGCACCGACCTCTCGCACATCTGGTGCGCGTGCCACAACGGGCACTTCGACCTGAACGGCCAGAACATCGCCGGCCCGCCGCCCCGCCCGCTCGACGCCTACGTCGTGAACGTGCGCGGCACCCAGATCGTGGTGAGCAAGGGCGCCTGAGCATGGCCGGGTCCGCCACGCCGCGCGGCCGCCTCTGGACCTGGCTCGACGAGCGCATCGGGCTCGCCGACCTCGAGAAGCTCGCGCACAAGAAGCAGGTCCCGGTCCACCGCCACTCGATCTGGTACTACTTCGGCGGCATGACGCTGTTCCTGTTCATCGTCCAGGTGGCGACGGGCATCCTGCTGCTGCTCTACTACCGGCCGAGCGCGGAGGAGGCGTACGAGTCGGTCCAGTTCCTGATGGCCGAGGTCCAGTTCGGCTGGCTGATCCGGTCCATCCACGCCTGGTCGGCCAACCTGATGGTCTTCGCGCTGTTCGTGCACATGTTCAGCGTGCTGCTCCTCAAGGCGTACCGGCCGCCGCGCGAGGTCACGTGGTTCTCGGGCGTCGGGCTCCTCGGGCTCGCGCTCGGCTTCGGCTTCACCGGGTACCTGCTGCCCTGGAACGAGCTCGCGTACTTCGCGACGAAGGTCGGCACCGAGATCACGGGCGCGGTGCCGGTCGTGGGCGCCTTCGCGCTGCGGCTCCTCCGGGGCGGCGAC